>CAZPOS010000052.1:3184-10623 GCA_964588065.1 uncultured Reyranella sp. | reverse complement strand
GTCGCGGATCGGCACGTCGCCGCGGCAGACCACGCTGCCGTCCTCGCGCCGGACCACGCCGCGGCGGATGGCATCGTGCTCGTCCTCGATGTCGCCGACGATCTCCTCGATGATGTCCTCGAGCGTGACGATGCCGCGCAGCGCGCCATATTCGTCGACGACCAGGGCGAAATGCTCGTGCCGGGCGCGGAAGGCTTCGAGCTGGTCGAACAGCACCGTGGATTCCGGGATGAACCAGGGCGGGGTCAGGATCGGATCGATCTGCACCGATTTCGGCCCGCCCGCCGCCTCGACCGCGCGGAACAGGTCCTTGGCGTGCATGATGCCCACCACGTTGTCCGCCTCGCCGCGATAGAGGGGGATGCGCGTGTAGGGCGCCGCCAGCATCTGGGTGACGATGGCCTCGGTCGGCTGGTCGGCGTCGATCAGCACGACGTTGCCGCGATGGGTCATGACGTCGCCCACCGTGCGGTCGCCGAGGTCGAGCACCGAGCGCAGCATCGCCTTCTCGGCCGGCGCGCTGTCGCCCGTCTGGCCCTCGCCGTGCAGTTCGATGGCGCCGCGCAGCGCGTCGCTCTGCTCCTCGGCGTCGGGCGTGCGGTCGGTGCGCACGTTCAGGAGCCTGAGGAAGAAGCGCGAGGTGGCGGCGACGCCGCGCGCCATCGGGCCGAGGATGGTGAGCGTCACCATGATCGAGGGCGCCAGGGCCAGCGCCACGCGGTCGGCGCGCAGCAGCGCCCAGGTCTTGGGCATGACCTCGGCGAAGATCACGATCAGCACGCCGATGACCAGGGTGGCGTAGACCACGCCGGCCGCGCCGAACAGCGCCGTCAGCACCGCCGTCGACAGCGAGGCCGAGAAGATGTTGACGACGTTGTTGCCCAGCAGGACGGCGCTCACGGTCTCGTCCTTGCGGTCGAGCAGCGCATTCACGATGACGGCCTTCGGGTTGCCCTGCAGGGCTAGGCGATGCATGCGCGGGCGCGAGGCCCCGGTGATCGCCGTCTCCGCGGCCGACAGGTAGGCCGCCAGGAACAGGCAGACGACGACGAGCGGCACCGCGAAGGAAAGCGGGATGTCGAAATGCAGCTCGGCGTCCATGCCCGGACTAGGCCGCGATGGCGTCGTCGAGCAGGCCGCGCAGGCCGGCCTCGTCGACCTCGCGGGTCACGAACGACTTTCCGATGCCGCGCGCCAGCACGAAGGTGAGCTTGCCGCCCTCGGCCTTCTTGTCGCCGCGCATGTGCTCGATCAGCTTCGCCGCGTCCCAGGTGCGGCTGTTGTCGCCGCCGATCGTGCGCAGCCGCACCGGCAGGCCGACGGCCCCGAGATGCCGGCGGACGCGCTCGGCGTCCTCCTGGGGGCAGAGACCGAGCCGTGCCGAGAGGTCGAAGGCCATCGCCATGCCCGCCCCGACCGCCTCGCCGTGCAGCAGCGCCCCGCCGAAGCCGGTTTCCGCTTCGAGCGCATGGCCGAACGTGTGGCCGAGATTGAGCAGCGCGCGCAGGTCCGCGGTCTCGCGTTCGTCGGCCGCCACGATGCGCGCCTTAGACAGGCAGCTCCGTTCGATCGCGTAGGTACGCGCCGCGGCGTCTCCGGCCAGGACCGCGTCGCCGTTCTTCTCGCACCAGGCGAAGAACTCCGGATCGTCGATCAGCCCGTACTTCGCGACCTCGGCGTAGCCCGCCAGCAGCTCGCGGCGCGGCAGAGTGTCGAGCACCGCGGTATCGGCCAGCACGAGGCGCGGCTGGTAGAAGGCGCCGACCAGGTTCTTGCCGTGGCGGGTGTTGATTCCGGTCTTGCCGCCGACCGAGGAATCGACCTGCGCCAGCAGGGTGGTCGGCACCTGGATGAAATCGACGCCGCGCAACAGCACGGCCGCGGCAAAGCCCGTGAGGTCGCCCACGACACCGCCGCCCAGCGCCACCAGGGTGGTCTTGCGGTCGGGTCGCAGGTCGAGCAGCTCGTTCATCAGACGGCCGAAGTTCGCGAAGTCCTTGCTGCTCTCGCCGGCAGGAACGGTCACCGTGCGGCTCTCGATGCCCGCCTTGGCGAAGGCGGCGGCGAGGCGCGCGCCATAGAGCGGCGCCACCGTGTCGTCGCTGACGATGGTGACCCGTGGCGCGGCCAGCAGCGGCCGCGCGAGTTCGCCCGCACGGTCGATCAGGCCGGGGCCGATCGCGATGTCGTAGGCGCGGCCGGCCAGATCGACGCGGATGGTGCGGGGCGAACTCATGTCGTCTGTCCTGGTGTTTGGGCGTGCAGGTATGCGCGGATCGCCTCGATCACCTGCTCCGTCGTGCGCTCGGCCGGCTGGGCGGTCGAATCGACCACGATGTCGGCCTCGGCGTAGATCGGATAGCGCTGCTGCATGAGGCGGGCGAGAATCTCCCGGGGATCGCCCTGGCGGAGCAGGGGACGGTGCGTGCGCTTCTTCACCCGGTCGAACAGCACGTCGAGCTCGGCGCGTAGCCACACGGTGAGGGCGCGGGTCTTCATCAGCGCGCGGGTTTCGGGATCCATGTAGGCGCCGCCGCCGGTCGACAAGACGTGCGGCGTCTCCTCGAGCAGGCGGCCGATCACGCGGCGCTCGCCGGCGCGAAACTCCTGCTCGCCATAGCGTTCGAAGAATTCGGCGATCGTGCAGCCGGCCGCGCGCTCGATCTCGTCGTCTGCATCGACGAACGGAAGGCCGAGCCTTGCCGCCAGTCGCTTGCCGATGGCGCTCTTGCCCGCGCCCATCAACCCGACGAGGGCCACGGTGCGCGGCAAGGACAGGGGGGAAGTGTCGTCCATGTCGAGGTGCAGCATGGATGTCGCCCATAATGACGCGGGTTTCAAGCGACCGGGCCCGATCGCGGCCGCGACCGCTCTCGGCAATTGCCGCCCGGACGACGGGCAGGTAGGTTGGGGCGGTGGCACTGTTCCGCTCCCGAAACCGATTCAGCATGCCCACCCTGCGTCTCGGGCCTGTGATCCTCGTCGCCCTCCTGACCCTGGTGGTCGCCGGGCTGGTGGCCCTTGCGGTCGTCGAGCCGCGGCCGCCGCTCAAGCACTTCGAGATCACGGTCCCGAATGAACGTTTTGCGCGCTGACTGCAGTGCGCGGGCGGTTCGACGGGCTTCCTCGACGCTATGAGCGCGTCGTCGCATGAAGCGTAAGCCGCCGTTCCAGCATGTCCGCGAGGCGGAGGCCTTTCTGGAGATGCTGCAGGCGGAGCGCGGCGCCTCGAAGAACACGCTGCTCGCCTATGCCGCCGACCTGGCGGACCTCCAGAGTTTCCTGAGCCGGCGCAAGCAGGGCCCGCTTACGGCCGACGCGACGGCGCTGCGCGCCTATCTCAAGTCGCTCGACTATGTCGGCATGACGCCGCGCACGGTCGCGCGGCGGCTTTCGGTGATGCGCCAGTTCTTCCGGTTCCTGCTCGCCGAGCGGCTGCGCGACGACGATCCCGCCAGCACGCTCGATTCGCCGCGGCTCGGCCGGCCGCTGCCGAAGGTCCTGTCGCGCGAGGAGGTCGACCGGCTGATCGAGGCGGCGCGGGCCAAGGATGCGGTCGATGGCGGACGCATGGCGACCCTGCTCGAAATCCTCTACGCCGCCGGGCTGCGCGTTTCCGAGTTGGTGAGCCTTCCCTTGTCCGCCGTCGAACGCGATCCCTCGATGCTGCTGGTGCGCGGCAAGGGCGACAAGGAGCGGCTGGTGCCGCTGTCGGATCCGGCGCGGCTGGCGATCGTCGCGTGGCTGCACATGCGGCGCGGCCAACTGGCCGAGGGCGAGACCTCGCGATTCCTGTTTCCCTCGCGCGGTCGCACCGGCCATTTGACGCGCCAGCGGTTTGCACAGCTCCTGAAGGAAGCGGCGCTGGGCGCCGGCATCGATCCGGCGCGGGTGTCGCCGCACGTGCTGCGTCACGCCTTCGCCAGCCATCTGCTGGCCGGCGGCGCCGATCTGCGTTCCGTGCAATTGATGCTGGGCCATGCGGATATCGCCACCACGCAGATCTATACGCACGTGCTCGACGAGAAGCTGCGCTCGCTGGTGCAGGAACATCATCCGCTGGCGCGGCGAAAGCGCCGGCCGGCCGGTTGACAGGATTCCGCGAGCGGGCGACACCTGCCCGCAATGACGATTTACCTCGATTTCGAGAAGCCGATCGCGGACCTCGAGGGCAAGATCGCCGAGCTTCGGCATCTTCCCAACTCCGGCGATGTCGACATTGCCGAGGAAGTCATGCGTCTTCAGGAGAAGGCGCATAAGCAGATCCGCGCGACCTATGCCAAGCTGACGCCGTGGCAGCGGGTGCAGGTCGCCCGCCACGCCGAGCGGCCGCATGCCCAGGCCTATATCGACCGGCTGATCACGGATTACACGCCGCTGGCCGGCGACCGCGCCTTCGGCGAGGACGCTGCCATCGTCGGCGGCATGGGACGCCTGCAGGGCCGCAGCATCGTCGTGCTGGGTCAGCAGAAGGGCGACGACACCGACTCGCGCATCAAGCACAATTTCGGCATGGCGCGGCCCGAGGGCTATCGCAAGGCGCAGCGCCTGATGCGGCTGGCCGACCGGTTCAAGCTGCCGGTGTTGACCCTGGTCGACACGCCCGGCGCCTATCCCGGCATCGACGCGGAGGCGCGCGGCCAGGCGGAAGCGATCGCCAGCTCGATCGAGACCTGTCTCGGGCTCGGCGTGCCGCTGGTCAGCGTGGTGATCGGCGAGGGCGGTTCGGGCGGTGCGCTCGCCATCGCCTCGTCCGACCGCGTCTACATGCTGGAGAACTCGGTCTATTCGGTGATCACGCCGGAAGGCTGCGCCTCGATCCTGTGGCGCAGCAATGCCAACGCGCAGGACGCCGCCGAGGCGATGAAGGTCACCGCCGCCGATCTCAAGAAGCTGGACGTGATCGACGACGTGATCCCCGAGCCGATGGGCGGGGCGCATCGCGCGCCCGGCGAGACGATCGACACCGTGGGCAAGGTCGTGGCCGAGGCGATCGCCGACCTCTCCAAGCTCGACGCCGACACGCTGCGCGCGCGTCGCCAGGACAAGTTCCTGGCGATGGGCAAGAAGGGTCTCTGACCTCCTTGTCGCTGCGTCTCAGCGTTCTCGACCAGTCGCCGATCCGCAAAGGCGGCACGCCGGCCGAAGCCGTGCGCGACACGCTGGAGCTGGCGCAGCTCTGCGACCGGCTGGGCTATACGCGCTACTGGCTGGCCGAGCACCATAGCAGCGAGGCGCTGGCCGGCTCGACGCCCGAGGTGCTGATCACGCGGGTGGCGGGCCTCACCGAGCGCATGAAGGTCGGATCGGGCGGCGTGATGCTGCCGCACTACAGCGCCTACAAGGTGGCGGAGAATTTCCGCATGCTGGAGACGCTGTTTCCGGGCCGCATCGACGTCGGCATCGGCCGTGCCCCGGGCAGCGACCAGCATACGATGCGCATCCTGGCCGACGGCAAGCCCAACTGGAGCGATGCGGAGAAGTATCCCTACCAGGTGCGCGACCTCGTCGCCTGGCTGCACGATGCGCTGCCGCTCAATCACGAAGGCACCGGCGTCGTTGCGCAGCCGACCGGCGACACCGCGCCCGACGTCTGGCTCTTGGGGTCGAGCGACGACAGCGCGGCGCTGGCGGCGCATTTCGGCCTGCCGTTCTGCTTTGCGCACTTCATCAATCCCGACGGCGGGGACGGCGTGACGCGCGCCTATCGCGCGCACTTCAAGCCCTCGTCGCTGCATCCCAGGCCGATGCCGATGATGGCGATCTCGGTTCTGTGCGCCGAGACCGACGAGGAGGCCGATCTGCTGTCGCGCAGCCGCGAGGTGTGGGCGATGCGCCTGCGCACGCTCGGCAATCCCGGTCCCGTACCCTCGGTCGAGGAGGCACTGGAGGCCGCGAAGCAGCCCGGCGCGGAGCGCTGGCTGCCGGCGCTGCACCGCCGCTCGGTGGTGGGCTCGCCCAAGACGGTGCGGGCGGGCCTCGAACGCCACGCCGCCGCCTACCAGGTCGACGAGATCATGGCGGTGACGATCTGCTACGACTTCGAGAAGCGGAAGCGCTCCTACGAGCTGCTGGCCGAAGAGTTCGGGCTAAGCTGAAAAGATAAGCCCGTCGTCTCGACCGAGGCGCCGCAGGCGCGTAGCGGAGAGACGATGGCTTTTTATAGTCCCGCCAGCGGGAAGCCCTGGCCCTTGCCGTTCTGCGGGCGGCGCTTCTCGATCATCGTGCGGGCCTGCGCCGCGCGGCCGGCCTTCACCATCGCCGAGGTCACGACGTATTCGAGCAGGTCGCGTTGCGCGCGGCTGCCGCCCAGGCGCTCGTGCGTCGCGAGCAGGGGCTCGATCGCTTCGATGGCAACGGTCCAGTCGCCCTGTGCATAGGCCTCGAAGCCGCGCGCCAGTGAGGGCAGCAGGTCGGCCGTGGCGCCCTTGGGGCTCTCCATGAACTTCGCGAGCGCCGCGCCATCGCCGGCCATCGCGTAGGCCAGAACCGTGTGCATGTCGACGAAGCCGAGGCCCGGCCGGCCGAACCACTTGGTGGCGTAGTCGGCGAGCTCGCGCCACCGCGCGGCCTGCCGCGGTTCGCCCGCCATCTCCGCACGCAGGAGAAAGGCCGGGCAGTCGGTCGCGACGTTGATCTGCGGTCCCCAGGCGACGGCGGGGCTGAGCGCCTCGTCGTAGAGCCGCCAGGCGTCTTCCCGGCGGCCGGTTTCCATCGACCACAGCGCCAGGTGCCAGTTGTTGTGGACGTGCATCAAGCCTTCGCGCGGGTAGTCCTTCATCCACTCCTCGAGAAAGGCGAGCCCGGCCTCGCGCTCGCCCAGCTCGTAGAACAGATGCCCGCGGATGTGCGCGGCATGGGCGCTCCGGGGATAGGCGTCGAGGGCCGCATCAATGTTGCGCCGGCCCTCGTCGAGCTTCTGCAGCTCGATCTGCGCGAAGGCGAGCTGCGTGCGGTACCACCAGTCGTCGCCATAGTGCTTTTCGAAGGGCTCGAGCAGCGCCAGCTGGTCGACCTCGCGGCCGACCTGGCCGGAGAAGCCGATCAGGCCGAACACGCTGGTCGCCGGCGCGAGCGCCATGGCGTCGCGCGGCCATTCCTTCATGTGTTCGCGGATCGCCTCGAGGGCGGCGGCCCCCTGTCCGGTCAGGATCTTCTCGAAGATCGCGATCTGGCTCTGCTCGCGCGGGCTGGCGCCGCCGGCCAGCTCCTTGGCGCGCGCCAGCGGCTCCTTGGCCTCGTGGCCGCGGCCCAGCAACTGCTTGGCGCGGGCCAGCGAGATGTGGCCCAGCGCGAAGCCTTCGTCGGCCTCGACGGATTTCTGGAAGGCCGTGTCCATGCCGGGCGTCGCGGCCATCAGGCAGTCGACGCCGGCGAGATAGGCGTCGCGCGCCGCCATCGATTGTGTACCCAGTGTGTTGCCGTAGCGATCCTGCAGG
>CAZPOS010000052.1:0-3174 GCA_964588065.1 uncultured Reyranella sp. | reverse complement strand
AAATTCCTGAACATCAGGTTGAACGAGATGCTGATGCGGTCGCTGTCGCCGTCGTTGGCCGGCACCGTGTGCTTCAGCCACGAGGGGAAGATCACCATGCGGCCTTCCCGGCTGGGCGCATTGGCGCCGTTGGCGGTGAGGCGGGTGTACTGGCGCGGCTTGGGCATGATCATCGAGGCCTGCCCGCGCGGATCCTGGAACAGGATCTGCGAGCCGCCGGCCGGGATCGATACGTAGTAGACGCCGCTCAGGTAGTTGTTCGGATGATGGTGCATCGGATGGTAGGCGCCGGGCGGATTGACGTTTGCCCAGCAGCCGGTGATCGCCATCGGATACTGGTCGACCTGCAGGAAGCGGGCGACGCCGCGGCCCGCGGTCTCGACCAGCTTCGCGAATTCCGCGAAGGCCGGGCGCGTGTGCAGATCCTGCGGCGTCTGCCAGTTGCTGCCGGCCGGCACCTTCGATCGCGGTGCGATCAGCCGTTCGATCTCGGCCTTGAGTTTCGCATTGAGGGTGGCCGCGGCGGCCGGCTGGAGGTCCACGATCCACAACGGGGTCGGGAAGATCTCCTGCACTTCCTGCTTCTCGATCATGGCCGAAAGTATATCCCGCGATTGCCGGATTGTCCGTTAGGTGATCCAATCCGCCGCATAAGCAAGAGCAAGGAGGAAGCCCGGTGGCTGTGTCGATCCATGCCGTGACGCCCGACTTCGTGGCCGAAGTCGGCGACGTGGCCCTGAACCAGGTCTCGCCCGAGGATCTCGCCGCGATCCGCGAGGCTTTCACCAAGTATGCGGTCCTGGTCTTCCCCGACCAGGAGTTCGACGACGAGAGCCAGCTCGCCTTCGCGCGCCATTTCGGTCCGCTCGAGACGACCGTGTTCAAGGCGCGCAAGGACCACACGCTGCGCCTGCACGAGAACATGGCGGACGTCGGCAACCTCGACGCCGAGAACCGCATCCTGGAGACCAACAACCGCCAGCGGCTCTACAATCTCGGCAATCGCCTCTGGCACACCGACTCCTCGTTCAAGCGGCTGCCGGCCTATTGCTCGATGCTGCATGCCCGTTCGATCCCGCCGATCGGCGGCCATACCGAGTTCGCCGACATGCGCGCGGCCTACGACGCGCTGCCCGAGGCGACGAAGCAGCGCATCGCCGGACGGGTCGCCGAGCATTCGATCATGACCTCGCGGGCGAAGCTCGGCTTCAAGGATTTCGACGAGAGCGAGCGCCAGGCCTTCGCGCCGGTGCCGCAGGTGCTGGTCCGGCGCCTGCCCGACTCCGGCCGCATGAGCCTCTACATCGCCAGCCACGCCGGCGCGATCCGCGGCATGCCCGACGACGAGGCGCGCCAGCTGATCGACGAGCTGACCGCGCATGCCACGCAGCGCCAGTTCGTCCACGCCCATCGCTGGCGCGCGAAGGATCTCGTGATGTGGGACAATCGCTGCACCATGCATCGCGGCATGGCGTTCGACGACCAGCGCTACAAGCGCGACATGCGCCGCGCCACCGTCTCCGACGTCGCGCCGACCTGCGAGCAGATGGGCCTGGCGGTCGCGGCGGAGTAGGTGCGTCACCCCCTCACCCAGCCTCTCCCCCTGGCGGGGGAGAGGAGTCTGAAAGCTCATGTTCCTCGCCCCCGTTAGGGGGAGAGGTTAGGTGAGGGGGCTGCGCACAGCCCATCAACCAAGCAATCGCTGCATGATCGTCCGCCGCCACGGCGGATGGCCTTGGCGGTTCTCTTCCATCGCCTGCATCCGGAAGACGTGCAGCCAGGCTCCGCGCGGCATCTCCTCGAAGCCGCGACGCGCGTAGTAGGGCGCGTTCCACGGGACATCGCGATAGGTCGAGAGATGGAGCGTGCGATGGCCGAGGCTGCGGGCGGCCAACGCCACCTGTTCGATCAGCGCACCGCCGAAGCCGCGGCCTTGCCAGCGTTGTAGCACCGAGAGCTGGTCGAGCCAGGCCGTGGCGCCCGGGAACTTCATCAGGGCGAAGCCGACCGGCCGGTTGAGCGGTGAGACCGCGACCCAGAGCCGGCACTCGCGCCGGCCCGCTTCGAGCGAGGCGAGGCTGGCGGGCGGCATGTCGACGACGCGGCCGAGGCCCACGCGGCGATAGCGCAGGTCGGCCTCGTTTTCGATCTGCGGCAGCAGCTTGATTTCGTGCGGGTACGGACGGCGAATCATGATGCCCGATTGGGTAGGCTGTAGCGGAGACCGGAGGAAGCACGCATGACCATCGACATCGAACCGCTCAAGAAGGAACTCGGCCGCAGGATCGAGGACAAGGACGTCGTCACGCAGGCGCCGCTCAAGGCGATGATCGCGACCTTCGACCGCGACGACAAGGTGCCGGAAGAGGGCGAGGCGATCGCGCCGGGCTGGCATCTCTGCTTCCTGCATTCCTATGCCCGCCGCAACGTGCTGGCCGAGGACGGGCTGCCGGCCGAGGGCGGCGTACTACCGAAGATCCCGCTGCCGCGCCGCATGTACGCCGGCTCGACCTTCACGTTCGACGGCGACATCCGGGTCGGCGACAGGCTCCGCCGCGAGACCGAGTTCTCCGATGTGCAGCTCAGGGGCGGCGGGACCGGCAGCCTGATCGTCACCAGCCAGACCCGCCGCATCTACACGCCGCGCGGCCTCGCCGTGACCGAGGTCGCCAACACCGTGTTCCGCGAGGAGGTGAAGGCGGGCGAGAAGAGCGGCGTGCCGGTGCGTGAGGCGGCCCCCACCGACGTGCCGTGGCGCCGCACCATCACCGTCGATCCGGTGATGCTGTTCCGCTACTCGGCCATCACCTTCAATCCGCATCGCATCCATTACGACCGGACCTACTGCATCGAAACCGAGGGCTATCCCGGCCTGGTGGTGCACGGTCCCTTCGCCCAGCAATGCCTGTTCGACCTGCTGCGCGATTCCAATCCCGGCCGGACGATCAAGACCTTCGCCATCCGCGCCCGCGCGCCGCTGTTCGACACTGCGCCGTTCGACGCGATCGGCCGGCCGACCGCGGACGGGAAAGGCGCGGAACTGTGGACCGTGACGCCGAAGGGCACCATCGCGGCGCAGGCGACGGCGACGTTCGCCTAGACGAGGATGCAAGCACCGCCCCTGCCGCGGTTCCTGATCCCGCGGCTGCCGTTCTTCTACGGATGGGTGGTGCT
>CAZPOS010000051.1:0-25354 GCA_964588065.1 uncultured Reyranella sp. | reverse complement strand
CGCAACCAGTCTCATGGAGCTGAAGTCCATTCTGACCGCGGAGCGACTGAGGCGCGAGCGGCAGGTCGGCCTGTCGAACTTCGTCAAGGGGCTGCGCGAGGGGCGGTGATCGGCGCGCCGATACCCGCCTGGCCCTGCGAGCGCAGGACGAGCTGACTGGGCTGGTACGGACGTCCCGTGAACTCGGCGATCAGTCGGTCGGTGGCCGTCTCGATCGTGTCCTCGAGCCGCCGCATGAAGGTCTCCTTGTCGAGGCCGGTTTCGATGGCGGGCAGGAACTCGACCGCCGCGCGGCCGGACCTCTTGCGCCAGTCTCGGCGATTCCACAGGAGGCCGACCGACGTGGCGACCGGCGTCACCGGGAGACCGAGATCGCGATAGAGATAGTAGATGCCCGAGCGATAGCGTTCGCGTTCGCCCGGCGCCATCAGGTTGCCCTCGGGGTAGATAGCGATATGCCGGCCGCTCTCGTAGGCACGGCGAGCGAACTGCGCGAGGTTTTCCCGCTCGCGGCCGCCGCCGCACGTGTCCACACGGATCATCTGCAGGCGATAGAGGATCGCGCCGATCAGCGGATACCGGAACAGCTCCTGCATGGCGACGAAGGCAATGCCGCGGATCTGGGCCGCGAGGAGGATGCCGTCGCTCTCGCTATGATGCTTGTTGGCGAGCAGGGCGGGTCCCTTGGCCGGAAGATGGTGGAGGCCGCGGAACTCGACCCTCATGCCGCCGATCCAGCGCATGCCCCACGCGACGGCCCGGGCCCAATGGAAGAGGAGGCCGCGGAGCAGCACTGGGGTGGGAACGGGCACCAATAGGATGCCCACGACGGCCACGAGGAGTGTGCCGATGTAGAAATAGGCATTGAAGGCCAGGGAGCGGATCATGGCTTGGATAATAGTGAGCACTCACTCACTGTCAAGGGCGCCCGCCAGCCTGACGAAGTCCGCGACCGTGAGTTCCTCCGCCCGCGCCGTCGGACGCAGGTCCAGCCGTTCCAGCGTCGCCACGGGATCGGGGAAGACGCCCGCCAGCGAGCCCCGCAGCATCTTGCGCCGCTGCCCGAAGGCGGCAGCAGTCACCCGCTCCAGCGGCTTCAGATCGTTCAAGCGCACCACCTGCGGCCTGGGGGTGAGCCTCGCCACGGCCGACGTGACTTTGGGGGGCGGCACGAAGGCTGTCGGCGCGACGTCGAACAGGCGACGGACCTCGCAGACATGCTGGGCGAGTACGGAAAGCCGGCCGTAGTCCTTGGTTCGTGGTTCGGCCACCAGGCGGTCGACGACCTCCCTCTGGAACATCAGCACCATGTCCGCGATGTCGCTCGCGGCCTGGAGCCAGCGGACCAGGAGGACGGTCGACACATTGTAGGGAAGGTTCGCCACGATCCGGCGCGGCGCGGGGCCGAGGTCCCTGGGATCGACCTTCAGAGCGTCCGCCTCGATCAGGTGAAGCCGCCCGTCCGCCGCCGCTTGCAGCTCCAGCAGGGGGCCGAAGGCCCTGGAATCGACCTCGACCGCCACGACATGCCGGGCGCCCTCGAGCAACAACGCCCGAGTCAGTCCGCCAGGGCCAGGTCCGACCTCTATGACGGTGCCCTCGTCGAGCGGAGCGGCGGCCCGCGCGATGCGGCGCGTGAGGTTGAGGTCGAGCAGGAAGTGCTGCCCGAATCGCTTTCGAGCGTCGAGCCCGTGCGCCGCGATGGTCTCCCTCAGGGGCGGCAGGGCCTCGACTGGATCCATGTTCAGCGATGGCGCCGGCGGGCCATGTCGTCGGCCATGTCGATGGCCGCCAGAAGGCTTGCGGGATCGGCGCGGCCGGTCCCGGCGATGTCGAGTGCCGTGCCATGGTCGGGCGAGGTGCGCACGAATGGCAGGCCGAGAGTCACGTTGACGCCACCGGAGAAGTCGATCGTCTTGATCGGGATCAGCGCCTGGTCGTGGTACATGCAGAGCGCGACATCGTAGGCAGGGCGCGCCGCGGCGTGGAAGAGCGTATCGGCGGGTGCCGGCCCCTGCGCTTCGATGCCCTCGCGCCGTAACGCTTCGATGGCGGGCACGATGATGCGCCGCTCCTCGTCGCCCATCGCACCCTGCTCGCCGGCGTGAGGATTGAGGGCCGCCACCGCGAGTCTCGGCTTCTCGATGCCAAACAGGTCGCGCAGGCCCATCGCGGTGATCCTCCCGGCGCGGACGATGGCATCGCCGTCGAGTGAGCGGACGGCGTCGGCGAGCGACAGGTGGATGGTCACCGGAACCACCCGGAGCTCGGGGCAGGCCAGCATCATCGCGACTTCGACGCCGCCTGCCAGTTCCGCCAGGAATTCGGTGTGCCCGGGATGACGGAAACCGGCATCCTGCAGGGTCTTCTTCTGGATCGGGTTGGTCACGATACCAGCCACCGACCCCGCCATCGCGAAGGTGGCCGCCCGTTCGATGGCTTCGAGGGTGGCGCGCGCATTGGCGACGTCCGGATGACCGGGCTTAGGCGGCACGGTGAGCCGCACGGGGAGCACGGGAAGGGCGGCTGCGAAGCGTGAGCCGGCGACCTCGGGGCGTTCGATCTCGGTAATCGGGACATCGAGCCCCAGCCCGTGGGCAAGGGCCGACAGCCGGTGCGGATCGTCGAGGACGAAGAAGGGCCGACTGGCGGTGCGTCGGGACAGCCATGCCTTGAGACTGAGTTCGGCACCCACGCCGGCCGGCTCGCCCATCGTCACGGCGAGCGGTGCCGCCCCCGTCATGGCCGGCCCGTCACGTGCACGCCGTCACGACTTGATGTCGACCGTGGCCTGGCGGCGCAGATCGCGCATGTAGCGCCGTCCCGCGGCGTCGAGCTTCTGGATCAGCAACTGCTGCTGGATCGCCTCGCGGGTCGGCAGCCCATCGCCGCCGCTCTTGCCGCAGAGCGCGACGACCTGAAGGCCTTCGGCGACGCGGAAGGGGCCTGCGGTTCCGCCGATCGGAAGCCGCGGGAGCTGTTCGTACATCTGCGGGTTGCCGGCGAGATCGCCGACGCGGACACCGTTGAGATCGCCCGACGTGCTGCCCTTCACCTGGCGGGCCTGCACGTGGAGGTCCGTGCAACTGCGAACGCCACTCATCGCCTTCTGGGCCTCCGCGGTCGCGCGGCTTGTTTCTTCCGCTGACGCGTTCGGTGGCAGCGCGAGCGTCATCTGAACCAGATTGAGCTTTACGTCGTCCGGCCGGGCCGCGGCGAAGGGCCGGCGATCGACGACATAGAGTATGTGCCAGCCGGAGGCCGACCGCACGGGCTCGGAAAAGGTACGAGGCTGGGTCCGCTCGATGGCGGCGTCCAGCGACGGGTCGAGAGCACCCGGCAGAACCCAGCCCAAGTCCCCGCCCGAGGCGGCCGAAGCACCCTGGGAGAATTGCTGGGCCACCGCGGCGAACGGCGCGCCACGCCGCAGCTGTTCCATGATCCGATCGGCGCTGCGCTTGCCTTCGTCGACGCCATCAGCGCGGTCGACAGGCACGAAGATCTCCGCGACGCGGGTCTCCGTCTTGCCCACATTCGACCGCATGCGGCTCATCGCATCGTCGACCTCGGCCTCCGACACGTCGACCTGGGAGCGAACCTTGCGGCGGATAATCTTGCCCCAGGCGATCTGTGCCTCAATCTGCTGCGTCGCGATGTCGGGGGAGATGCCGACGCTCTGAAGATACTGCTTGAACTGTCCCTGACCCAATCCGGCGGCTCTTTCGATCTCGGCATAGCGACCGGCGACCTCGGAATCGGACGGCTTGACGCCAAGCTTCTTGGCGTCCTGCACCTGCAGGCGCTCATCGATCATCTGGCGCAGCATCTGCGGGGCCATGCGCTGTCGCAGATCGGGACTATCCTGCAGCCCCGAGGTGCGGATGGCGAACAGGACCCGCTGTGACAGGTCGAAATCGGTGATGGCGTCGTCGTTGACGCGAGCCACGACGCGCAGGCCCTGGCTGGGCTTGGGCTGGGCGGCTACGCCCTGCGGCGCCGGCCGTTGAGCGGAAGCGGCGGCAGGCACCAACAGGATCGAGAGCACGACGAGGGCGCGGGGGAGTGGCGCGAACATTTCACCGCAGGAGTTGGAGAGGGACGGTTAGTATATTTCCGCAGCAGGGAAGCCGCAACGCAAGGCAGTAACGTCAGAAAGTGGCAACACACAGGCACGCTTGACGCTCGACGGTGGGTACGTTAGCCGAACTCGGCATAGTTGGGGGCAAACAGTTCAGGCATGACGACGGCCCGCCGTCCGATCAGCGTTGCCGGCACCTGGGAACGGGTTTGCTCGGGCGTCGGATATCACCTCGACAATATGGGGCGCTGGCTGATCGTGCGGGCGCCCGCGATCGGTGCTGCCTACGCGGCGATCCTGGCTCCTGGCGCGCCGCGACTGGGGCCGCGTCCCGGCTGGCGCTTCGCCGAAGAGTATTACGACCAGCGGCAGTGGCTGGCCTGCCGCCGGGGAGCTCTGTGGGAGGCCGCGCGCGAAAAGGATCTCGCGGTCCCGCTCACCGTGCGCTGGCACGGCGGCACCATGGTGGACGTCACCCTGGGCAACGACAACAGCCTCTGCCTCTATGTCTGCGGCTCGTTCGAACCCAACGAGTTTGCCTTCGTGGACCGCGTCCTGAAGCCCGGCATGTCGTTCATCGATGTCGGCGCCAATGACGGGTATTATACGCTGTTCGCCGCACGGCGGGTCGGCCCGACGGGCCGGGTGATCGCCGTCGAGCCGAGTTCGCGCGAACGCGCCCATCTCCAGCGCAATCTCGGCCGCAACGGCCTGGAGAACGTCCAGGTTGTCGCCGCGGCGCTGGGGGCCGAGAGCGGGTTCGTCGACCTGCACCTCGCCCATGGGGTACATGCCGGGCACAATACGCTCGGAGACTTCGCGCATGACGACGTGGTTCGTGCGAGTTCGGAACGTGTCCCGCTCGAGACGCTCGACGCCGTGGTCGTCAAGCATGGCCTCGCCAATGTGGACATGGTCAAGATCGATGTCGAAGGCGGCGAGGCAGGCGTCGTCGCGGGCGCGCGCCAGGTGCTGACCACCGCACGGCCGATCCTTCTGATGGAGTTGAACGAGCGCGCCTTGCACGCGCAGGGTCAGAGTGCCAGTTCGCTGCTGGGTGTCCTGCAGCAGCGCCACGACTACGAGATTCTTTCTTTCTCGCCAAACGGGGGCTGTCTCGAGCGGGCGATCGAGGGGACGCCGCTCTCGCCCAACGTCGTGGCGGTGCCGGCAGAGCGTGCCGGCGACTTCCTCGAGCGGTAGCACGCGGCCTTCGGCTACGACGGGGAATCGCACCCGATGTCTGGCCCTCTGAATGCGGCCGCCACGTTGATGGAAACGTGGATGCGCGACCGGGCGCTGCCGCTGTGGACAGGGGCTGGCTTCGACTTGGCGGCTGGCCGCTTCGAGGAAGGGCTGACATTGGATGGCCGTCCTCGTCCGGAAGTGCCGATCCGGCTGCTCGTCCAGGCCCGGCAGATCTTCGTCTGTTCGCTTGCCCAACGCCGGCGATGGCGTGCCGGGGCTGGGGCGCTGGCGGAGCGCGCTTTCGTGGCGATGCGCCGGGACTATCACCGTCGCGACGGCCACGATGGCTGGATCTTCTCGATCGGCCGGGACGGGACCGTCTCGGACGCCACGCGCGATCTCTACGCACACGCTTTCGTGCTCCTCGCGATCGCGGCGCATGTACGGGCGAGCGGGAGACGCGAGGACCTGGCACTCGCTCACGAGACCCTGGCCTTCCTCGACCGCGAGATGATGGCGCCGCTCGGCGGCGGCTATGTTGAGACACTGCCGCGGCGCGTCGGTCCCCGGCGCCAGAACCCTCACATGCATCTGTTCGAGGCGCTGCTCGCCCTGTGGGAGTGTTCGCACGACCGCGTCTTCCTCGCACGGGCGGAAGACCTCTTCGAGCTCTTCCTGTCGAAGTTCTTTCAGGCCGGGCATGGTGTCCTGCTGGAGTATTTCGATGAAGCGCTACGGCCGGCCGGCGGCAGTGCCGCGATCGTAGAGCCGGGCCATCATTTCGAATGGTGCTGGCTGCTGCGTCGCCACGAGGGTCATACGGGTGATCGCCGGGTCGCGGCGATCGTCGACCGGCTCCACCAGCACGCCAGCCGTACGGGCTTCGATGCCGAAGGGTTTGTCGTGGACGAGGTCCGGCCCGACGGCACGGTCGTGAAGGCGTCCCGTCGACTCTGGCCGATGACCGAGGCCATCAAGAGCGATCTCGGGGAAGCCCGCCGCGGACGGGCCGGCTCGGCCGATCGCGCCGTAGCGCTGTCGCAGGCGCTGCACGACCGCTTCCTCGTGCCGGCACCGGAGGGTGGCTGGATCGACCGCCTCGCTCCGGATGGTTCGCCGCTCGTCGATTTCATGCCGGCGACGAGCCTCTACCATCTGGCCGGCGCGATCGACGAACTCGCCGCATTCCGCACGGAGTATCCCGGCTGAAGGCCACGATCAGCGGCCCTGGTCGCGCTCCGAAACGATCGGGTTCTGCACCGGCCACCAGATGCCCAGCGCCGGATCGTTCCAGATGAGGGTGAACTGGCCCGAGCGGTCGTAGTCGGTGGTCTGTTTGTAGTGGAAGATCGCCTGCTCGCTCATGACGAGGTGGCCGTTGCCGAATTTCGGCGGGACCAGCACCTGGAGCCGGTTGCTTTCCGACAGGGTGAACGACGTCCACTTCCGGTACTGCGAGGACTGGGGGTCGTTGTTGATCACGACCATGTAGAAGCTCCCCTGGAGGCAGGAGATCAGTTTCCAGGTCTTGTCGTCGCCGTGAATGCCGCGCAGCACATGCTGGCGCGACACCGAAATGTCGTCCTGGATGAAGTGCTGGTCGATACCGGCCTCACGGTAGAGGCGCTCGTTGTACGTCTCGACATAGTGTCCGCGGAAATCCTCGAAGATCGTTGGTGGCTTGATCAGCCGGACGGAGTCGAGGGTCGTGGGAAAGGTCTCCATGTGAATTCCCGTCGCTGTCAGGATTGGGGCAGGGTTTCGAATTGGCGGTAGACGATCGTCGATCCGGTGAAATCGATCCCCGCCGGCACGTGAAGGAGATGGGAGAGGGCGGCCCGAACCTGCGACTGCTTTTCGGGCGGGACGATGAAGGCCATGAAGCCGGCGCCGCCGGCGCCGAGCAGCTTGCCGCCGAGCGCGCCCGCTGAGAGCGCCGCCGCGTAGACATCGTCGATGCTGCCCGTCGTGACGCCGTCGGACAGCTGGCGCTTGAGCTGCCAGGCTTCGTCCAGCAGCTTTCCAAAGGACTCAAGATCGCCGGCGCGAAGCTGCTTCGCAGCCGGCTCGACCATCGCGTGCATGCGCTTCAGGTGGTTGCTCTTGGCGCCGAGATTGGAAATCAGCAGTTTCGCGATGGTCGAGGAAAGCCGGGTCGTTCCGGTGTAGAAGAGCAGCAGCCAGTCCTCCAGCTTGCGCTGGTTGTGGCCCGACAGGTCGAGCGGCACGACGTCGATCCCACCGTCGGTCCCGAAACGGATGACGTTCAGGCCGCCGTAGGCGCTCGCCACCTGATCCTGACAGCCAACCGTTTCCTGGAGAATGTCGCGCTCCAGATGGATTGCGGCGTTGGCCAGATCGCGCTTGTTGATCGTCTGGCCGCGCATCGCGTGCAGGACGTTGATCAATCCGACGGAGAAGGCAGAACTGGAGCCGATGCCCGAACGCGCCGGAAGATCGCCCTGGTGGTGAATTTCGACGCCGCGCGCGTTGTCGAACTCCATGTATTGCAGTCCCGCCCGGACCGCCGGATGGAGGATCTCGGAGATCGAGTTGACGGTCTCGATGTGGGACCACACGACCCTGTGACGGGTCGCGAAGAAGGGGGGCAGATGACGCCCGACGATGTAGCAGTATCGGTTGATCGCCATCGACAGCACGCTGCCGCCATGTTCCCGGTACCATTCGGGATAGTCGGTGCCGCCGCCGAAGAACGACACCCGGTAGGGCGTTCTCGACATTGCCATCGACATATTGTCGGTTGCCGGCGGGCGCTTCATCTTCGGATGCTCTGTTCGGGATCGGTTGGCTAACGCGTGAGGAAGCGGTTGCCCTCGACGGCGATCCGCTGGCGCCAATAGTCGAGCAGATCGCGCATCGTCTGCTCGAAGGGTATCTCGGGTCGCCATCCGGTGTGCTGCTCGAACTTCGACGTGTCGGGGACTTGAAGGTCGGCATCGATGGGACGAAGCCGGTCGGGGTCGACCTCAACCCTGATCTCGGTGCGCTTCGGCGACAGCGAGATGAGATGCTCAAGAATGTTGCCGACGGTGCATGAGTGGGTTCCGCCGATATTGTAATAAGCTCCCGCAACCGGATCCTTCGTCACGAGGAGATAGTAGGCGCGCACAGCGTCGCGTACGTCGGCCACGGTGCGCAGCGATTCGAGGTTGCCGACCTTGACCACCGGCGGGACCAGCCCGTGTTCGATCATCGCGACCTGCTTTGCAAAGGTCGATTCCGCGAACACGTCGCCGCGGCGCGGGCCGGTGTGCGTGAACATGCGCGTGGTCATGACCTTCATGCCGTAGGCTTCGGCATAGAAGCGGCCGACGAGATCGGTGCCGACCTTGGAAATGGCGTAGGGCGACGCGGGATGGAAGCTGCATTCCTCGGAAATCGGCAGCTTTTCCTTCGGCACCCGTCCGAAAACCTCGGACGAGGCGCAGACATGGATGACCGCATGCGGCGCGGTAGTACGCAGAGCATCCAGGACACGCACCGTACCGAGGATATTGGTGTCCATCGTGTCGAGCGGCGAATCGAAGCTGGTGCGGGGAAAGCTCTGTGCGGCCAAATGAAACACATAGTCGGGTTTGGCCGATTCTACGGCTCGCTGGATCGACAGCGTGTCCCTCAGGTCGCCGTAGACCAGCCGGACCCGCGAGCCCGAGTTGATCGGCCCGACGATGGCGCTGAGATTGTCGAGGGGGCTGCGCCACCGGAGGAGCCCGACGATCTCCCAGTCGGTATGCTTCAGGATGTATTCGGCAAGGTGCGAGCCGACCATTCCCGTGATGCCCGTGATCAGGGCGCGCTTGGCCGACATTTCGAAGTGCCTCTTGCTTGGCTTTGTAACGGGCCGGGCGCTTTTGCGCGCCGGTCGGGCCTCATTAGCCCGTCTCGCCCGTGAATGCGACCCCGGGATGAGGAACCGGCCGGTCAGGCCGGTTCCCAGGCGACCACGGAAAAGCACTCGTGGAAGCGGCTGCCGAATTTCAGCCGCTGTACCTTCAGGAGACGGATGGCCCCGGTCTTTTCCAGCGAGCGCAGGTGAGGCAGGAGGCCGCTCAGATACTTTCGCTGCTGGTGGTAGCGGATGGCCAAGGCGTCGTGCGGCAGGTCCGGATCGTAGAGTTCCAGCATAGGTTCCACGTGAACCACCCGCCGTGGACGCTTGGCGAGGATGAAGTCCAGGAAGGGCTGGAACCGGTCGCCCACCTGTTCGAGAGCGCACATGGTGAGGACGCTGCTGTCCGGGGCGAATTCGAAGCCGCTGTCGGGCGCGAAGAAGTCGAACCTCTGGCCGGCAATCTTCATCCCATGCCGCTCGCCCAGCAGATTGGCGATCGTGACCGCGGCCGGCGCCCAGTCGAGTGCGGTGATGTCGGTCTGGGGGTAGAGTTGCGCATAGGCTGCAACGTTGAAAGCGCTGCCGCTCCCGAATTCATAGAGATGCGCCGTATCCGCGAGATAAGTCCGGAAGAGCCAGTCGCGAAAGATTTCGAGGAAAGCCAGTTCGAAGCGCTCGGTTACACCCTCGATGTACTCGCCCTGCCAGCGCAGCAGGACGGTGCCTCCCACGAAGCGGGGATTGAGCGCTTCGAGCGCGTGCCCCGACTTCACGAAATCGTCCAGATGATCCTGCCAGGCGTCGCGCCAGATCGAAGCGCGGTGCTCGCCCACGACGGTGAATCCGCGGTCGATGTCCTCGGCCACCTTGGCACGGGCGGCCGCCTGGGCGTCGTCGTCGAGTGGCGTATACAGGAGTGGGGTCTGATCCAGCAGCGTCCTGGTTCGTTCATCCAGGCTTCCCGCAGGGAGGCCGACCGCGACTTCAAAATCTCTCTGGCCCAGGCGCTGATGCGGCGGCATTCCCATTTTCCCGTCAATTCGTCGATTTGCGGGGCTTCTTTAGCACGCCCGACGCTCTGGTCGCCCGAACTGTGCGACAATCTGCCGGACGGCAGCTAGGGTCGGCGCGGCCTGCGGGTGAGGGGAGACTGAAGCAAGATGACAATCGCAGTGGCGGGTGCAACGGGGCTGATCGGACGGCACGTGATCGAAGCTTTGGCGGGTCCGGGAGCGGAGCCCGTCGTCGCCACCTATCGGTCGCGCCCGCCCTTTGCCGCCGAAGGCGTCCGCTGGATCCAATGTGATTTCAACGACCCGGCCCAGGCCAGGCGGGCTTTCGCCGGTTGCGATGCGATGGTCCTCTGCGCCGGCCGGGTGTCGACCAGCGCCGTCCTGCGGGAGGAGCCGGTGGATTCGGTGCTCGACAACCTGCGCATCGTCACGAACGCCCTGGAGGCTGCGGCGCGAGGCGAGGGGCGACGAGTCGTTCTGGTGAGTTCCTGTACCGGCTACCCGTCGACGACGAGCGTGTTGGAAGAGGAGCAGTACGGGACTGGCGACCCGCCCGGACACTGGTTCGGCGTGGGATGGATGCACCGCTATCTGGAAAAGCAGCTCGAATGGTACGTCCGGACGCTTGGCTGGGTGGGGTCGGCGGTCGTCCTGCGACCGACTCTCGTTTACGGTCCCCACGACGACTTCGATCCGAGAACCGGCCATTTTCTCCCGTCTCTCGTTCGGCGCGTGGTCGATCGCGCCAATCCGATCCGGTTGGCCGGCGATGGTACCCAGACCCGGAACCTGATCCACGCCCGGGATCTCGCCCGTGCCGTGAAGGCGGCGCTTCAACTCGATCGGGGCTTCAAGGCTTTCAACGTGGCGACCCCGGACGAGGTGTCCGTCCGCGCGATCTTGGAAGCGCTCCTCCGTGCCGACGGCTTCGGCGATGCCGTCGTCGAACTCGAGGGGCAGGCCCTCGGCCCTTCGATGCTGCGCGTCTCGGGGCGTCGTTTCGTCGAGGCGACGGGGTGGCGACCGGAGACCTCCGTCTGGCAGGGACTGGAGGAACTGCTCGTCTGGTATCGCGCCAACCGCCTTGTTGAATAGTTGGGGACGTATCGCTAGGAGAGGCGGCAGTGGCGGCTCGAATGGCCGACCTTCAGGCTGGGGAATGTAGTTTGATGGACAGCGACGAGCGCTATCGCCGACTTTTCCGGACAGCGCTGACGATCAGACTGGTCGAAGAGCGCATCATCGAGCTCTACCCGTCCGACAGGATCCAGAGCCCGGTCCATCTGTCGATCGGCCAGGAGGCCGTCGCGGTCGGGGTCTGCGATGCGCTGAATGCCGACGATCTGGTGTTCGCAACCTACCGCTCGCATGGCTTTTACATCGCCAAGGGCGGCTCGCTCGACAAGATGTTTGCCGAACTCTACGGCCGCGTCGGCGGGGTCTCCAAGGGCAAAGCAGGCTCGATGCATCTCTCGGCGCCGGAAGTGGGCCTGATGGGGTCTTCCGCGGTCGTCGCCAGTTCCATTCCTCATGCGGTCGGGGCCGCTCTGTCGTTCAAGCGCCGCGGCAGCTCTCGTGTCGCCGTCGCCGTGTTCGGAGACGGTGCGACGGAGGAGGGCGTCTATCACGAGAGCCTGAACTTCGCGGCGCTCATGAAGGTGCCTGTGCTCTTCCTCTGCGAGGACAACGGCCTCGCCGTGCACAGCTTCAAGAATGCCCGGCAGTCCTACAACCTGCTCGAACACGCCAGGACCTTCGGCATCGACTGCCGTCGCGTGGACGAGGGCTGGGACATGCTGGCGATCCGCCAGGCCACGCTCGATGCGCTCTCGGTCGCGCGGGCCGGACGGCCTTTCGTCCTCGAGATCGCCACCGGGCGCTACAAGGAGCATGTCGGCGTCGGCGACGACTTCCATTTCGGCTACCGCAGCGCCGCCGACATCGACGGGTGGAAGGCACGCGATCCACTGCTGCTCGACGAGAAGCTCGTCGCCGAGCTCAAGCCGGAGATCGATCGCGAAATTGCGGCTGCGGCCGCGTTCGCCGAGAGCAGCCCGTTTCCGGGGCGCGACGAATTGCTGACCGACATCATCTAGGCAGGGCTTGAGCATGAACGTCTCGACCAAAGAGCGTCCGTCCACACAGACGCGCGTCCTGTCCTATGCCGGCGCCCTGCTGGAGACGATGGATGCGGCGCTGGCCGATCATCCGAACACCTTCATCATGGGCCAGGGCGTCGACGACTTTAAGGGCATTTTCGGCTCGACCACCGGCCTCGCACAGAAGTACGGCGCCGCGCGGGTGTTCGACGTGCCGTTGATGGAAGAGGGCATGACAGGCGTGGCGATCGGAGCGGCGCTGGTGGGCGATTATCCGATCACCACGCACATCCGGGCCGACTTCTCTTTTCTGGCGATGAACCAGATCGTCAACCTCGCCTCGAAGTACCGGTACATGTTCGGCGGCATCATGTCGTGTCCCATGCTGATCCGCCTGGTCGTGGGCCGCAGTTGGGGGCAGGGGGCCCAGCATTCCCAGAGCCCGCAGGCGACGTTCGCCCACTATCCCGGCCTGACGGTCGTCATGCCGTCGACCAGCCAGGCGATCCTCGACATGTACCCGCAGATCATCGCCCGACACCCCGGCCCGGTGGTCAGCATCGAGCACAGGCTGCTCTACAATCTGGATTTCTCGGTTTCGGCCGGGGCTCCGTCGAAGCCGATTCCGCTTACCAGCTACGTTGCGCGTGAAGGACGCGACGTTACGGTCGTGGCGACGTCGGTGATGGTGCTGGAGGCACTGCGCGCGGCCCAGTATGTGGCCGAGAAGGCGGGGATCGAGGTCGAAGTCATCGATCTCAATTCCATCAGCCATCCGGACTGGGACCTCGTCATCGACAGCATCCGCAAGACTGGCAGGCTGGTGATTGCGGACACGTCGTGGCTCGAGTACGGCGTCGCCGGTGAGGTCTGCCGCCAGGTCATGCTGCGCGATCCTGCGATGCTGCGGCAGGCCCCGGCCATGCTCGGCATGGCCGCCGCGCCCTGTCCGACAGCGAAGAGTCTCGAGGACATCTACTATCCGAGCCAACACGAGACCGTCGAAGCGATCCTGACCCAGGTCCGCGGCAGCGGCCATGGCATCGAGCTCCCGGTCGAGCGGTCGATGACCGAAGGCTACAAGCGCTTCAGGGGACCATTCTAGCGGCGCGCTGGGCTGGCCGGGTCGTTCCTGTACCAGTCCAGCGTCCGCCTCAGCCCCTCTGCAAGGGATAGCTTCGCTTCGAAGCCGAGCAGCGAGCGCGCGAGACCATTGTCCATCAGGCGCACCGGAACCGTGCTGGGCTTCGAGGCGTCGAAAGTCACGCTTGCGTCGGAGAAGCCATCGACTTCCAACAGCGTTTCCAGGACCTGCCGCACGGCATAGCCCTGGCCGGCGCAGATGTTGACGGCGAGGAAGGGCAGGTCCGTCGCCGCGGCGGCCAGGGTGCCCTCGACGAAATCGTCGATGTAGATCAAGTCGCGAATGTCCTGGCCCGTGCCCCAGACCTGCAGCGGAGTCTGCCGCTCGGCTACCCGCCGCACCAGGGCGGCCGTCACGTGGCTTACGGCAAAATCGAATTTGTCGTACGGGCCGTAGACGTTGGACGGGCGGATGACCACCGTGGCCATCGGCTTCGCAATCTTCTCGGCATAGGTCCGGCAGAGGATTTCGGCGTAGCGCTTCATCCAGCCTGCCGGGAAGTAGACCTCCTCCGGATCGCCATCGAACATCTCAGCTTCCGTCACGGGCCGAGCACCGGTCCCGGGATAGGCGGCGCCGCTCGAGATGAAGCAGACCTTCTTCACCTGCGCCTGGTAGGCGGCTTCGAGAAGAAGACTGTTGATCAGCACATTGGGCGTGACATGCACCAGCGGGGTCGTCCTGATGACCCCTGCGCCGGAAGTTTGCGCCGAGCAGATAAAAACGACGTCCATCCCTTCGACGGCGCGGGCGCAGTCCTCGGGACGCCGCAGGTCGGCCTCCACGGTCTCGGCATCGGGGAACGCAACCTGGAGCGGCTTGTGGTGGATCGTCAGGCGCAGCCTGGCGCCGAGGCTGGTGAGTTTCAGGGCGAGGTTGGTTCCCAGGAATCCGGCGCCGCCGGCGATCAGAACCTTTTTGCCCGCAAACTGCATTTTACCCTCAAGAACCAGAAAAATCCCTGCTGAACCATGGGATTATGCCAGTCAATCCTATTGCAATGCGAAGTCGCCCGCTCTACCTCTCGGGACGTCTTCCACCGACATCTCATCCACGACTTTGGCTGATGCCGCCAAGGGACCGAGGACAACGGGGCGCAGCGAATGTCGACGCCACACGCCGAACAAGCCACCGTGCAAACAATGACGCTGGCGAAGCCGCTGGTCGTCGGGCTGGTCCAGATCAACAATTCCTTCTCCGGCCAGAACTACCTGCCCTATTCAGTCGCCCTGCTGCAGACCTATGTGAAGAAGTTCGCCGCGCGGCCCGAACTCTATCGATTCCTGCCGCCGCTCTACAAGCGCGTGCGCATCGCCGATGCCGTCGAGGCGCTGAAGGACGCCGACATCGTCGGCTTCAGCACATATGTGTGGAATGGCCGGATTTCGCTCGAGATCGCGCGCCGCCTCAAGGCATTGAAGCCCGGCATCGTCATTATCTTCGGCGGACCGCACGTGCCTGATCAACCCGAAGCGTTCATGCGCGCGAACCGCCAGATCGACCTTGCGGTCCATAACGAGGGCGAGCGGACGTTCCTGAAGTTGCTGGAAACCTTTCACGAGCGCGCCGCCTGGGAAACGGTCCCGGGCATCAGCATGGTGCGGGCCGACGACAGCTTCGTACGCACCAAGAACCTCGACCGCGTGCGCGACCTCGACGAGATCCCGTCGCCGTTCCTCGAAGGTGCCTTCGACGAGATCATGGCGGCCAACCGGACGGAGAGCTGGATTGGTCTCTGGGAAACCAACCGCGGCTGTCCGTTCCGCTGCACCTTCTGCGACTGGGGCTCGGCGACGGCCGGAAAGGTCACCAAGTTCGGCGAGGAGCGGCTCTATCGGGAGGTCGACTGGTTCGCCCGCAAGAAGATCGAATACATCTTCTGTTGCGACGCCAACTTCGGCATCCAGAAGCGCGATGTCGACATCGCCAACTACGTGGCCGACGTGAAGAAGAAGACGGGGTATCCTGTCGCGCTTTCGGTACAGAACACCAAGAACGCGACGGAACGCGCCTACGAGACCCAGAAGATTCTGTCCGACGCGGGGTTGAACAAGGGCGTGGCCCTGTCGATGCAGAGCGTCGACATGCCGACGCTGGAGGCGATCAAGCGCGACAACATCTCGCTCGGCACCTACATGGAGCTGCAGCGCCGCTTCACGCGCGACAAGGTCGAGACCTATTCGGACCTGATCCTGGGCCTGCCCGGCGAGACCTACGAGTCGTTCGTGCGCGGCGTCGACCAGCTGATGGAGAACGGCCAGCACAACCGCATCCAGTTCAACAACCTGTCGATCCTGCCGAACGCCGAGATGGGCGATCCCGCCTATCAGGCGAAGTACGGCATGGTCACGGTCGAGTCGAAGATCATCAACATCCACGGCGAGCGCATCGAGCTCGACGACGATGTGCCGGAAGTACAGGACCTGGTCATCGCCACGGCGGCCACGCCGCTCGACGACTGGCGGCGCACGCGCATCTTCTGCTGGATGACGGCGCTGCTGCATTTCGACAAGCTGTTCCAGATTCCACTGATCCTCGCGCACGGTATCTCCGGTATCTCATACCGCGACATGATCGAGGCCTTCATGGCGGCGGATCCCAGGCGGTTCCCGACGATTGCGGGGATCAACGCCTTCTTCGAGAGCGAAGCCCGGTCGATCCAGCAGGGTGGGTCGGAGTACGTCTTCTCGAAGGAATATCTCAACATCTTCTGGCCGGCCGACGAGTTCATCTTCGTGAACCTCACGGCGGAGGGCCGGTTCGACGCCTTCTACAAGGAGGCGGGCGAACTGCTGTCCGAGACGGTGCGCGCCCGCAGCGACGGGCTGCCGATCGAGATCGTGGAGGAGGCGGTCCGGCTAAACCACGCGCTCGTGCACCAGCCTTTCGTCAAGGGCGACATACAGGTGAAGCTCGACTACGACCTGCTCGACTACTGGAACAAGGTCCGTGCCGGCGAGCCCGCGCTGTTGCGCAAGGCCCCGATCGTGATCGAAATCGATCGCACCAGCCGGCCCTACGACGATTTCCAGAAATGGTGCCGCGAGATCGTCTGGTGGGGCAACAAGAAGGGCGCCTACCTCTATGCGCCGCGCGCCGTCGAGATCACGCCCGAGCTGGCTGGCCACTACTGACCCTGCGTCCGACGCGATGAAGTACCGCAAGCTGGGCGAGACCGGTATTCTGGTCTCCGAAGTCGGATTCGGCGCCTGGGGCATCGGGGGAAGAACGGCCGGCGCCACCTCCTATGGCGATACGGATGATGCCCAGTCCTTGCGGGCGCTCCATCGTGCCCTGGACCTCGGCATCACCCTGTTCGACACGTCCAGCGCCTACGGGTCGGGGCATAGTGAGGTTCTGATTGGCAAGGCATTGGCAGGGCGCCGGCACAAGGGGATCATTGCGACCAAGGCCGGCTACGAAGATTGGACAAGGCCGCCGGATTTCTCAGCCGACGCCATCAGGCGCTCGACGGAGCTCAGCCTGAAGCGGCTCGGGACGGACTATCTCGACGTCCTGCAGCTCCACAATCCGCCGTCCGACGTTCTGGCCGCCGGAGAAACGACCGAGATGCTGGCCTCGTTACTGTCGGAGGGGAAAATCCGATCGTGGGGCGTTTCCGCGAAGAACCCCGCAGGCGCGGCCGAGGCGTTGCGTATCGCGGGCGCGCCCATCGTGCAGGCGAACTTCAACATGATGGACGTCCGTGTCGTCACCGAGGGGCTGCTCGAAGAGGTCGCCCGCCGGAACGCGGCGTTCATCGCGCGCACACCTCTTTGCTTCGGATTCCTTGCGGGAACGATCGACCGAAGCACCGTCTTTGCGGAGGGCGACCATCGGGCGGCTTGGTCGCGCGCCCAGCTCGACAACTGGATCGATGGCGCAGGCGACCTCATGGCCGCGGCTTCGGCGACCCCGGGGCGGGAGGCGGTGCTCAGTGCGCTGCGCTTCTGTCTTTCGTTCGATGCCGTTTCGAGCGTGATCCCCGGCGTGTTGCATCCGGCCGAGGCCGAGACCAATGCCCAGGCGAGCGTGCAGGGGCCTTTGCCGGCCGAGGTCGTCGAAAAGGTGCTCGCGATCAACGCGACGCGGGATTTCTTCGTGTCGCCGGTACGCGCGCCCTGACGAAGTCGAGCAGGTTGCCGCCGGGGAACCGGTGACCGGCGATGCCGGCAGCCGCCGCCGCCTGCATGTCGATGTCGCGGTCGCCGATCATGAAGGACCCGTCCATGTCGACCGGCCACTCGTCCCTGACCTTGAGGATCATTCCGGGACCGGGCTTGCGTAGGTCCGATACGCGGCGGTAGCGCGCGACGGCACCGTCGGGGTGATAGGGGCAGTACTCGAAGCGATCGACGTGCGCTCCGACCGTCTGCAGTTCGTCCTGCATCCAGGCGTGAAGCGTATGGACCTGCTCCTCGCCGTAGTGGCCGTGGGCGACGCCAGCCTGGTTCGTGATCACGAAGACGTAGTACCCGGCATCATTCAGCCAGCGAACGGCGTCCTGCGCGCCGTCGATCCAGCGGATCTGGTCCGGCCGGTGAACGTAATTGTCGTCGTGATTGATCACGCCATCGCGGTCGAGGAAGGCGGCCGGCCGGCGAATGAAGGCCGGCATGGCTTCCTGGCCACGCGCGAAGTCTTCGGGAATTCCGATATCGATGAAGGTGCCGTCCGCGGCAAACCCCAGAAGTTCGCCCTCCGAAGCGAGAGGAGGGAGAATGTCGTCCTCGAGCGAGCAGGGAAGGCTGCGTATTCTGTCGAGGATACGACGGCGGACGAGATAGATGCCGGCGTTGATCGGCAGGTCACTGTCGGCCTTGGGCAGGAATCGCGAAACGCGTCGGCCCTCGGTCGCCACGCGACCGTAGCGGCCTCCGCGGATCCCTCGCGCAAGGGCAAGGTGCATCGTCCAGTCGTCTTTCCCGATCGCCGGCACGAGCGACAGCCAGTTGAAGCCGAAGAACGAGTCGCCATTCAAGAGGAAGAAGGCAGGGTCGAGGGCGTCGGCCGCATTGGCGAGAGCGCCCGCCGTGCCGGCCGGTGCCGATTCGACAATCACGTCGATCGACAGTCCGCCGACTTGCCTGCCTCCATAATTCTGCACCACTTCGCCCGCATTGTGGCCGGCCAGCAGCAGCAGGCGTTCGAGACCGAAGCGGCTGGCTTCGCCGACGAGATAGTCGAGAAACGGTCTGCCCCCGACCTTCAGAAGGGGCTTGGGCGTGCTCTGCGTCAGCGAACCCAGGCGCGTCCCGCGGCCCCCGACGAGGCAGACGCCCTGCCGTACCGTCATGGGTTGTCCCAGGTGGCGCGCAGTACCGTCCGTTCGGCCAGGTTTTCCGCGGCCAGCCCCCAGTCGGGATCGTTCGTGGCGAACGAGAGGTCGTTGCGTGCATACCGAGCGGCCTTCGCCACGAAGTTGCGCTCGATCGAGGGCGCCAGGATCTCCTCGAGGCCGCGGACGCGCCTCCGGGGATAGTCGAGCAAGATCCGCAGCGCCATGGCCAGTTCGCGGCGATGGCTCAAGATCAGATAGTGATCGAGCCGAAGCTGCCAGTCTTTCCAGATCGTCGCCGTCCGCTGGGCATGCGTGTTGCCGTGGATGACCTTGTAGATGCACTCGTCCTGCCAATGGATCTCGGATGCACCATGGGCTGCCGCAGCGTGAAGAGCGATGGAGTCCGAATCCAGGCAAAGCACGGTCGGGTCCTTCTGATAGCCGCGAATCTCGTGCCATCTCCGCGCCGTCATCAGGATGAAGTCCCCGCAGGCATTGGTGTGGAGGTCGCGCATCTTCCAGTCGATGCTGTGGGTCAGCCGATCGTTCCTGTGGACGACGTGGCTGGCGAGCGCGTCCAGCAATTGGTCGTCCGGCAGATCGAGCCAGCTCTCATCCTCCATGCGTGCGTCGAGTCGGTCGCAGCGATAGACGCAGTCGTCGTCGAGGTTGCGCTGACCCAAGCGAGAGACGAGTTCCTCGGAGTAGAAAGTGTCGAGGGCCTTGGGCGTGACGAACCTGCCCCGGGCGCGCCTCATGCCGACATTGGCGGCGTTGTTCACATGCATCCCGCGCGTCCGCCATCCCTGCGGGCCCTCGTGATGCTTCGCGGGAACGACGATGAAGCGAACACTCACGTGGCCCGAGGTGCCCAGTGGTCTCATCTCCTCTGCCAGGAGCGGCCGGTCCGGCGGGGGATTCCATTCGACGACGATCAGCTCGGAGGGAACTCTGTGTCTCTCCAGCTGACGGACGAGAAAGCCCAGCGCATGCTCCAGTCGCTTCGCATAGTTCGGCGTGTAGCCGTCATTTCGGGCCCAGCCGACGATGCTGAGGTAGGGCTGGCCGGTCATCGGTGGAGCCAGAGGGCAGCCTGGCGCCCACTGTGTCGGATTGCCTGCAGAGCAACGCTGGCGGCAGTTCGCACAATCTCGTTACCCGTGGCTAACCTGTCTTGAAGGGATATTGCCCGCTCGGGGTTGCCAGCGACGCATGCTGCAAAGGCTTTGATCATCTGGCGGCTTGTTATCGATGCGTGAGTACTCCGTCAAATTCCCGCAGCGTGCAGCTAATCTACAGGCACGCGGACGGGATACCTTGACGGCGCCCCAACGCTAAGTTAGCGGACAGGCTCGCGGCGAATTGCCGGCAATCGGAGCCCTCTGACACTTCGGCGAGCGGCCCCGGCGCGGGTACGCTCCGGGCATCTCGGACGTGTCTGGTCGCCATACCGTGCAGGAGCAATTGAGTGAGTAATTCAGGGATGTTGGTGCGGCTGTCGGGAAGCCTGCGTGGAACACTGGGGGCACGGCGGCGGGGACAAGCCGACGACTGGTCTCCGGGCGCCAACGGAAGCGAAGCCGAGCACCTCTTCCTGCGCGCACTTGCACTCTTCCGGATGGGCGACAGTCAGGCGGCGATCAATCTGCTGCGCCAGGCGACCGCGCTGGCGCCTTCGTTTGCCGATGCCATCGAAGCCGAAGGCGAGGCGCTCGACATGAGCGGGGACAGCGACGGGGCCCGCGCCAAGTACGAGTCGGCGCGCGCGCTCCGGCAGCAGGGCCGTCCCGCCGCGCCCGACCGCCATTTCGTCCTGCGCCAACTCGGGTCGCATACGGCGGAAATCGTGTCCTACACGAGGGTTCTGAAGTCTCTCAAGAAGTACGCCCTGCCGCATCTCGCGCGCGGGAACGCCTACCTGGTCGACGGGCAACCCAAGCTCGCGCTGGCGGACTATGAAAAGGCGCTGAAACTTCATCCGGGCTCGCTGGACGCCGTGGCTTTGAAGGCCGAAGCCCTGTCCGCGCTGGGCAAGTATGCAGCAGCCATTGAGGAACTCGACAAGGTCATCGCCGCAAACCCGAAGAATTCCGACGCCCTGAACGCGCGGGGCATCGCGCATCTGGCGCTCGGGCGCCTCGACCAGGCCAATGCGGACTGGCGTCGGCAACTGGAACTCCTGGCTGGTCGTCCGTCGGCAAGCGCCTATGTCGCGCTGCGCCTCGCGGACTATGAACTCGCGCTCCCGAATCTCGAGACTATGGTGCGTAACGACCGGCGCGATTCCTACTGGGAGTTGTACCTGCGGACCGCCCAGATCAGGCTGGGACAGGCCCCGACCGCAGCGCAGTCCGCCGCCGGAAGCGAATGGGTGGGCTCGCTGCTGGCCCTGCAGGTCGGAGCAGCGTCCCAGGACGAGGTGATGGCCCGCGCCGACACCCCGGGCCGCCGCGCCGAAGCGCTGTTCCAGCTCGGTGTGGCGCGGCATGCCAGCGACCGCAGCGCTGCTCGGGCTTACTGGCAGCAGGTGCTGGACCTCGGACAGCCGACGCTCGTCGAACATGCGGCCGCCCGAAACGAACTGTCGCGTTCTGCTTCCTGAGTGATCGTCCCTCACGCGAGGTCCCATGTTTTCCGTCATTCTGTACGGTCGTAACGACACCCATGGCTACAACCTGCACAAGCGGGCAGCCATCAGCTTCAACGCACTCGCCGAGGTGATGTCCGATCCGGACGACGAGATCCTCTTCGTCGACTACAACACCCCGGACGATCATCCGACGTTTCCCGAGGCGATCCACGACACGCTGACCGAAAAGGCCAAGAAGGTCCTGCGGGTGCTCAGGATCCGACCCGAACAGCACGCGCATCTCAAGTCCAAGACCCATCTGGTCGCGCTCGAGGCCCAGTCGCGCAACGTCGCGCTGCGGCGGTCCAATCCCCGGAACCGCTGGGTCCTCTACACCAACACCGACATGCTCCTGGTGCCGCGGACGGAAGGGGAGTCGCTCAGCGACATCCTGGGCGCGGTGCCGGACGGCTTCTATCAGATCCCGCGCTTCGAGCTGCCGGAGATGCTGTGGGAGGCGGCCTTCGACCGCCGCGATCCCGCCGGCAACCTCTCCAAGCTGCGCGACTGGTCGGTGCGCTATCACCTGAACCAGGTCGTGCACAACTTCATGCCGATGAAGTACGACGCGCTGGGCGACTTCCAGGCGGCTCTGCGCGAGGACATGTTCGCGATCCACGGCTTCGACGAATCGATGCTGCTGGGCTGGCATTGCGATTCGAACCTGGCCGCGCGCCTGGCGCTCTATCGCGGACGGGTGGACACGCTGATCGACAAGCTGTTCGGCTATCACTGCGACCACACCCGTGTCGCCGCCGCCAACAACAAGGGGCGGCAGACGCGGATGAACAACCAGGACGACTACATCTGGAACGTGTCGACCCCCTATGTGCCGGCGCAGGCCGACAACTGGGGCTGGCCCGACGTCGAGATCGAGGAGATCAAGCTCGATCGCGACACGTCCTACGAGCGCTTCACGGCGGGCCTCGACGCGGCTCTCAAGCCGGCCACGACGCCCTACACGGCGACCAGCCTCGAATGGCACCTGTATGAAGACCTGACGTACGATCTGGACCACACGCTGCCCTTCGTCACCGACCAGATGCTGACCTATCCGCGCTCGACGGCGGTCATGGTCGTGGCGGCGCGGCGGACCTTCGTGGACCGCTTCCTGACGGCCTGGAGGGCGATGGGTTTCACCGGACCGGTCCTCGTGCCGAACGAATGCGAAGGGCTGCCGACGGACCTGCCGGGGCTGGTGAGGGGCTCGTTCGAGGAATTGCTGCCGAAGGCGGAAATGTTCATCTTCGAGTTCGGCCTGGCGACACAGCATGCCGACGAGCCGATCAGGACGGGGCGTCTGCCCGGTCCGCTCGATTCCAAGCGGCTGAAGGTGATCGCAAAGCTGTTCAAGCAGGCTGCCGCGACGGAGGCCGAGACGCGGCCGCCGGGACGCCGGACCGCCCGGCGGTTCGTGGGCGTTAACGTCATCTACAACAAGTTCTGGCCGCTCTTTACCGACTATGTCGGTGCCAACATCAACCCGTTCTGCAGCCAGGTGCTTGCGGGCTTGCCGCGCATCGATCCCAGCCTCCGCGGCAAGGTGCTGCGCTTCCGGGGCCGGCGCGCGATCTGACGGCGCACCTGACCTTCCGCATCGCTTCGGCTGTGGTCGGTCTCAGCCGAAGCGTGCGATGAGGCGCTGCCAGAAGGAATCCCTCACCACGCGCTTGTTCTCCCAAGACGCCGTGAACTCTCCATCGTATTGCGGGATCACAGATTCGGGAAAGCGCCGCCCGTCGGTCGGCCTCAGGAGGGGGTCGGCGACAAGATCGCGGTTCATGTACTCGCGGTAGGTCAGAGACCTGCCCTTGACCTCCGGCACGAGAAGATCGAGCAGTACTTCTGGCGCCACGAGCGGCTCGAAGGCGCTGCCGTGTGCCTGGATCAACTCGGCGGCACAGTCGGCAAGACCAAAGATCTCGAACAGACAGGCCGCAACGAGGAGGTGTCGCGGGTCGGCGGAAGCGTTGAACAGGTCACGCATGTAGAGCGCATCAGCCCACAACACCTGTCCTTGCGTCGCCGGACCCGCCGCCGGCCGACCGTCGTCGAAATAGTTGGAGTAGAGATAGGGGTAGGGCAAAGCCCTCCTGCTCAGCCGATAGACGTCCAGATCGTAGAGTTCGAAGGACTGTTCGCGGAGGTACTTCTCGAGTTCCCAGTAAACCGGACAGCCGCACAACTTGCGGCTGAAGCGGACTTCCGAGAGGATGCCTTGCACACTTGGCAACAGTCCTTCGCCCCCTTGGAGAATCTCGAGTTCGGCCCCTTCGGCATCAACCTTGATGAAATCCACGGAGGAAAGGCCAATCGATTCCAGCGCCGCGGACAGCGTGCTGGTCTCCAATATCGGTTCAGAGCGAACGATCGCGTTTTCGCTCGCGGTGTAACGACTGAAGTAGTCGGGATCGGTTCGATAGAAGGAGGACGAAGCTGAGTAACTCGCCACGTACACCTTGCGCCGGCCATTTTGCCGATCCAGCGCGTACGGCAGGTAGCGGGTGCGTGGATCGATCGCGCTGAGGCGTGCGCACTCTTCCGGGTCGAGATCGAATCCGATGATGCGCAAGTCCTGGCCGAAGACCGACCAGTAGGAGGCAATGCCACCGCGCGCACCGACATCGACCACCGTGAAAGGACGGTCGCGGAACGCACCGGCATCGACCAAAGCAGCTGTCATCCGCGGCGCGTAGTTTATGTGGAGTCCGGACATGGGCGAAAGCTAGCAGCGAGACCGATGGCCGGGTAGGGGAGATATCCATCGCGGCGGACCATGAAAAAGCCCGCACAAGGCGGGCTTCATCATAATTCGAGAGCGCTTTGGGCTTACCGACCGGAGCCGAGATACAGAAGGTCGGCCACCTCCTCGAACTTGTCGGCGGGCAGTGTCCGCCACAGGTCGAGGACGGTCAGGCGCTGGCCGTCGCGCCTGCACCAGTCCGGCGAGATTTCCTTGTACTCCGGCCAGCCGGTGGCGACGATCAGCAGATCGCTCTCGCGCACCGCACCCTCGATCGAGGAGGCGCCCACCACCTTGTCGCCCAGCACGGCCAGCGCCGCATCCTGGGCCAGCGGATCGTGGACCGTGACGACATAGCCCGCATCGGCGAGCTTGGCGGCGAGCTTCACGCTATGGCTTTCCTCCACCACCGGCGTGTGCGGCTTGTAGGAGAGGCCGAGGATGGCGATGCGCGTGCCGGCCTTGGCGAACTTCGAGACGAGGGCGGAAAGGCGCTCGACCTGGAAGTTGTTGATGCGGTCGGTTGCCTCGGCCACGTCCGCGCGAGCACCGATTTTGCGGGCGAACGCGGCAAAGGCCACGTTGTCGCGCGGGAAGCAGGGGCCGCCATAGCCCATCGCGCCCTTGAGGTACTTCGCACCGATGCGGGTATCGGCGCCCAGCGCCTTGGTCACGGCATCGACGTCGGCGCCCGGGATCCGGTCGCAGATGTCGGCCAGCATGTTGGCGTAGGAAATCTTGGTGGTGACGTAGGTGTTCACCGAGATCTTGGTGAGTTCGGCATTCACGAAGTTCATGCGCTGCACCGGCGGCTTCTTCTCGCACATCTGCAGATAGATGGTCTGCAGCATGTCGCCGGCCTTGGCGTCGCTCTCGCCGATCAGGATCGAGTCGGGATAGAGCATGTCGCGCACGACGCTGCCCAGCGCGATGAATTCCGGATTGTAGCAAAGGCCGAGGTCCGGACCGACCTTGCGGCCGGAGGCGGCCTCGAGCGCGTCCTTGATTTCGGTCCCGGTCGTGCCCGGCATCACCGTGCTGGTGACGACAACGACGTGATAGCCCGCCTTCTTGCGCAGAGCCTTGCCGATCTCCTCCACGGCGGAGATCACATGCTTGTTGGTAAAGATTCCTTGCTGGGTGCTTGGCGTCGGTACGATGATGAAGGTGACATCCGTCGCCAGCACGGCCTCTTCCATATCGGCCGTGGCGCGCAGCCGGTCACGGGATCCATCGATCCTTTCCTGCAAGCCTGGCTCATCGACCGGTGCGCGCCCTGCGTTGATCGCCGAGACGAAGCTCTCGACAAGGTCAACGCCGACCACC
>CAZPOS010000050.1:0-25497 GCA_964588065.1 uncultured Reyranella sp. | reverse complement strand
CGAATACACACTCGAGAGCTTGCCCAATACGCTCACAAGCTCTCAGGGTGAGGTGGTTGTATAAAAACTCTACCGCGCCACCCAGGCTTCGTAGTCGCGGGCGACCTCTTCGACGGCGGTGTCGTAGAAGCGCTTGCCGTGCTCGGGCGTCGCCTGGTTGGGGTCCGAGCCGATGCGGCCGTCGGGGAAGGTGCGGCGATAATCCTCGGCGTCGGCGAAGGACCCGGTCGGCGCGATGCGCGGGTCCATGTCCTTGCGCTGGATCGTCTCGGGATACTTGTACCAGGTCAGCGCCACCTCGGAGGCGGTGGCGTGGCTACCCTCGCCAGTCGGGTAGAGTTCGGCGCTCAGCCGCTTGATGCCCGGCCCGTCCCACCAGTTGCGAAGGGCGCACTTGATCGAGGGCTGGTTGCTCATCCGCTCCATCGAGCGCTCGGCGTAGATCTCGGAGAAGGCCGCCGTGACCGTGGCGATGTTGCCGCCATGGCCGTTCACGAAGAAGAAGCGCGTGAAGCCGTGCCGCGCCAGCGACACCACCGTGTCGCGCACGACGGCGATCAGCGTGGTCGGCTTCAGGGTGATCGAGCCGGCGAAGTCGAGATGATGCTGCGCCATGCCGACCGAGATGGTCGGCGCCACCAGCGCGCCCACCTTCTCGCCGGCGCCGCGGGCGATCATCTCCGCCGTCAGCGCGTCGGTGCCGATCAGGCCGGTGGGGCCATGCTGCTCGGTCGAGCCGATGGGAATGATGATGCCGGTCTTGCTCTTGAGATAGTCGTCGACGAACTGCCAAGTCTTGAGCTGAAGCTGCACGAACCGAAACTCCTGTGATGTGCCGGCAGGATGCGTCGCTTCGGGCGCCGAGACAAGGCGAGCGGTCCGTCCGTCAGTCGGCCTTCCAGAAGTCCCGGGCGCCGGCCGGCAGGCTCGCCAGCACGCGATCCAGCGCCGCCTGGTCGATGTTCCGCCGCAGCGCCGTGGCGACGTTCGCGATCGAGGAGTCGGGTGCGAGATTGTGGTCGGGCCGCAACGCCTGCACCTCGCGGGTCATGGCGGCTCTGTCGGCGAAGGGACGGCGCGGTTCGTCGAGGTCCCAGTCGGCGATGAAGAGCGCGCGCAGCACGGGCGGCAGCACGCTGGCGAACCCGATCGCCTCCTTGAGGTCGAGCCGACGGCGGAATGCCTGCAACACGCCCTGCACCATCGTGTAGGTCTGATGCGTCGTCGCCAGCCCGGAGATGTCCCGCGCATCGAGCAGGAACTGCTCGAACGCCATCGATGCGTGCTTGTAGTCGAACGGAACCGGCATGCTCGTCGCCAGATCGGGCCGAACCCGATGATGCAAGCCGCAGGATGCCTTGCCTCGTGTCGCGAGACAAGGACACCCGCCCATCGGTATCAGGCCGGAACGACCTTCGCGGCCAACCGGCGCTTGTCGAGATCGGCCAGCGCCTTGTCGCGGGCGTCGGCGATCTGCTTGGCCTCGATCGTGCAGAGTTCGCGGTTGGTCGAGCTGCAGCGTGTGTTCACGAGGTCGATCTCGGCCTTGGCTCCGGCTTCGATGCGCTGGCGGATGCCGGCATAGTGGGCATCGCGCGCCTCGTCGCTCGGGAAGCTCGCGGGTGTCAGGATGAGCATCACCCGCTCGGGGTACTTGTTGTTGGCGCCGGAGGCCGCATCGATGGCGACGCCGACCAGTCCTCCCAGCAGGATGTTGCCCACCGTGGCGCCGGTGAAGCTGGCGACCAGGACCTCATTCGACTGCTCGTAGCCCTCGAGGTTGCAGCTCAGGATGACGGTTTCCTTGGAGCGCGAAAGGCCCACCTTGCCCGGCGTCGGATTGATGGTCCCGACGGTGGCGCCCTGGCGATTGGCCGTGCAGGCGGCGCCCTTCGGCTCGGTATCGACGTAGACCTCCTGGCTGGTGCCGCCGACCACCGTCGCACACGCCGCGGTCGTCGCCAGCAGGCCGACAGCCATCGTCAGGCGGCCCAGGCCCGCCAGTTTCTCGAAGTTCATTCTCTCGTCTCTCCCCCTGCCGGAAGGCCCGGCGGGAGGAGTGCTACCACGAGGCGTGGCCAACAGGGAAGATCAACTCGGCGCTGTGCTCTCAGGACGGCAGCGGCTCGCCCAGGTTGCCTTCGCTGTTGATCAGCAGCACGCGCGAAGTCGGGCCGAGGTCCAGCGCCTTGAAGGCGGCTTCGTCGGTGCAGACGCGCATCAGGCCGGCGAGGCCTGCGCAGCCCGAGGGGCCGGAGATGATCGCGGGGTCGTGGCCCAGCGGGTCGGCATAGAGCCGGCGGGCGGGCAGGACGGCGTCCTCGCCGATGGTCATGAACCAGTCCGCCGCGGCGCCGATGATCGGCCAGGTGACGGGCGAGATCTCACGGCAGGCGAGGCCGCCCATCACCGTGTCGGCGTTTCCGCTGGCGAGCGTCGGCTGGCCGGCGAGGTTGCTCTGGAACCAGCAATCCGCGCTTTCGGGCTCGACCACGATCGAGACCGGGCGTTCGTCGCACACCGCCCAGAGATAGCCGATGACGGCGGCGGCGAGGCCGCCGACGCCGGCCTGCACGAAGACATGCGTGGGGACCTTGTCCCATTGCTGGACGGCCTCGTGGACCAGCACGCAATAGCCGCGCATGACGCTGCGCGGCACCTGGTCGTAGCCCTCCCACGACGTGTCGGAGATGATCGTCCAGCCCCTGGCCTCGGCCTGGCGGCGGCACTCGGCGACGGCGGTATCGTAGTCGCCGTCGACCCGGATCACCTCGGCGCCGCGCGCGCGGATGGCGGCTTCCTTCTCAGCGCTGGTGAACTTCGGCAGGAAGATCACGCAGCGATTGCCGAACAGCTTGGCGCCGGCGGCGACCGAGCGGCCATGGTTGCCCGAGCTGGCGGCGGTGAAGACGAAGCGGCCGGTGATCTCCTTGTGCTCGCCCTTCATCACGCTCTCGAAGGTGGGCGTGGCGTGCCCGGCCTCGCCGACCGCGCGGGCCAGCACGTCGGCGACGGCGATCACGCCCCCCAGCGCCTTGAAGGCGCCGAACCCGAAGCGCTGGCTCTCGTCCTTGACCCGGATCTCGCCCACGCCCAGCCGCTGGGCCAGCGCCGGCAGCTCGTAGAGCGGCGTCGGCCGGTGCGCCGGGCAGGCCTTCAGCGCCTCGCACAGGTCGGGAATCCCGTCGGGATCGATCACGAACCGCTGTTCGGGACCGAAGGGCAGGGGGCGCGCGGCGCGCGGATTTCTGGCCAGCCAGGGGGTCAACCGGGGGGCCAATCGGAGGGTCGTCATGCCGGGGTCATAGCATGCTAAGCTCGTCAAAACGGAGTGGCCCATGAAGGTGAATGTCGAAGTGACCTGCACGCCCGAGGAGGCCCGCGCCTTCATGGGCCTGCCGGACCTCAAGCCCATGCAGGATCGCATCATGGGCGAGATCGAGGAGCGGCTGCGCTCCAGCCTCGGGGCGATGAACCCCGAGACGATCTTCAAGACCTGGCTGCCGGCCTCGATGCAGGGCATGGACCAGATGCAGCAGATGCAGCAGGTCTTCTGGTCCCAGCTCGCCAACATCGCCACCGGCGGATCGACGAAGAAGGAATGACCGGATCATGAGCCAGCGCGAGAAGCCAGCCGATCCCAAGCCCTACTACGAAGCCCACGTCTTCTGCTGCACCAACCGCCGCCCCGCCGGCCATCCGCGCGGCTGCTGCGCCGAGCGCGGCGGCGAGGCGCTGCGCGACCACATGAAGAGCCGCGCCAAGGCGCTCGGCCTCAAGAACGTGCGCATCAACAATGCCGGCTGCCTCGACCGCTGCGAGCTGGGGCCGACGATCGTCATCTATCCGGAAGGAATCTGGTACCGGGTCCCGACCAAGGAAGACGTCGACGAGGTGCTGGACACCCACCTCGTGAAGGGCGGCCGGGTCGAGCGGCTGATGTTGAAGCCGGAAGACAAATAGCCGGCGTCAGCGATTCAGAAGCCGCGGCGACCGTGGTGCTGAACCCACTGCGATCCGGCGAAGATGACCAGAACGACGATCACACCGAGCATGGCATGGCCTCCTGCGGCGCAAACGCCATGCCGGCCGGCGCGTTGCCTCAAGAGTGCGTGACCTGCCGTGTCGAACTCGGCAAATAAACGAAACAAGCGAAATAAACGAAACAGTCGAAACGGGAGTCGCACCCCCTGGGGCCGGTATCCCGGTACCGTTGGCGGGGCGATCCTGCGGATATCTGCGCGGGGCGTGCTCGAGGGCGGTCGATCCCGCCGTCAGGGTCTCCCCAGCAGCTCCGCGGCGAGGGACGTCCATTCCGCGTCCAGCTGCTGCTGCGACACCGGCCGGCCGGCCCGGCGGTACCAGTAGCCGGCGTTGGCGAGGTCGCCTTCCTGGCGATGGAGATGGGCGTGGACGCTGTCGCAATCCCGCTCGCCCTCGTGCGCCTGGACGCATTCGTGCGCCCGCGCCCAGTCTCCCCGGCGCACCCACCACAGGGCCTGGAGCGCCGGGCTGGCGCCGGCGGGTGGGGCGTCAGCGGCGATGCTGGCTTCGAATGCAGCGAGGGCGGTCATGTCGGCTCCCGGCTAGCGGCGCCTCAGGCGGAAGCGCAGCAGGTGCAGGCGGTGCGAGAAGAAGCCCCAGGCGGCGAACTTGAGATAGCGCTCGTAACGGCGCGTCTGGTCCTTGCCGACCATGTCGAGCGCCTCGGCCCGTTTTGCCTTGAGGTTCGCGGCCCAGATCTCGCAGGTCCGGCCATAGTCGGTGCGGTCGTTGCGGAAGCGCTCGACCTCGAAGATGCCGTTCGCGGCGGTGAGGATCTCCGGCAGGCGCGGCAGTTCGGATTCCGGGAAGATGTCCTCGATCAGCGGCCCGGTCGGGACTTTGTCGTCGGGATCGCCATAGGCGATGGTCTGCAGGGTCATGCGCGCGCCCGGCGCCAGCATGTCGTGGCAGCGCGTGAAGAAATGACGATAGATCGCGATCTTGGTCGCGGAATCGTCCTGCTGCCGGGTGAAGTGCTCGAAGGCGCCGACCGAGATGATGGCGCCATAGGGTCCGGCCGGCTGGTGATCGGCCCAGCTCTCGACGCGGATCTCGACCGGCGGTGCGCCGGCGTCCCGCAAGGCGGTGCGGGCGAGCTCGGCCTGCGCATCGCTCAGGGTCAGTCCGACACCGCGCTCGAGCGGCGGTGCCCCGGCCGCGCGCTGGGCGACGGCGGCGCGCAGCATGCCGCCCCAGCCGCAGCCGATGTCGAGCACGGACGTCGCGCGGTCGGCGCCCGAGTGGCGCAGGTGCCAGTCGATCTTGCGGCGCTGGGCATCGGCGAGTGAGGAGGCATCGTCCTCGTCGCGCCACATCGCCGAGGAATAGGTCATCGTCTCGTCGAGCCACAGCCGGTAGAAGTCGTTGCCTACGTCATAGTGCGAACGGATGGCTGCCGGCGAGGCGCCGGCAGCGTGGGCGGTGTCGGTCATTCGAAGGGCCTGATGTTCATGGGCCCAGCATAGGCCATCCAACGCCAGAGCGGAGCACGCGGTTTTTGCGACATTCGGGATTATTGCATCGCAGGAAGGGGTGTCTCAGAAGTACACGCGATGCGACGCACGAGGCGGTGATTCATCGCGCCATCGATGCAGAAAACCGGGCATTGCAGCAGGCAGGATTGCTCCCGCATGACGACGACGGATTTGCCGCAGGGCGTTGGCCAGAAGGGCCGTTTCTATCTCACGAAGAACATCTGGGTGCCCCAGGAGCCCCTGGAGAAGCTCAATCTCAGGCTCTCCGACTGGATCCTGCGGAACATGCCGAAGCTGCCGCTGGCCGGTGAAGAGGCGTTGAAGTCCTTTCCGTTCCTGGCGGAGCTGAAGAAGAGCCACGCCAAGATCAAGGCAGACCTCGATTACCTGCTCAGCCACCATGAGGAAATTCCCACCCTGCACGAGGTCCATCCCCGCGACCTCTATGTGCCGGGTCGTGCCTGGCGCACCTTCATCCTGAAGATCTACGGCCACGAGATCACGGCGAACACCGCGGCGGTTCCGGACACGATGGCCGCCATCAACCGGATACCCGGCGTGCACACGGCGCTATTCAGCATCCTCGCCGGGCGGGCCGAGATCGAGCCGCACCGCGGGTCCGCGGCCGGCGTCGTGCGCTTCCACTATCCGCTGATCGTGCCGAGCCAGCCGGAGAAGTGCTGGATCGAGATCGGCGGCCACCATTTCTTCTGGGAAGAGGGCGTGCCGCTGGTGTTCGACGACACGCGCGAGCACTGGGTCAAGAACCAGACCGACGAGACGCGCGTCGTGCTGATCATCGACTTCAACGCCGACATGCCGTTTCCGGTGAGCCTCTACACCACGCTGCGCTACGAACTCGGGCGCCGCAGCGCCGAGGTGAAGGCGGTCTACGAACGCGCCGCGATCGGCGTGCCGCCGCGCAACGCGGCCTGATCGCCCGCCCCGTCCGCTACTCGATCAATTCGGCGAGGCGCTTGATGATGCGCGTCGGCTTGGCGGTGGCGTTGGCCGGCACGCCGGCATCGAACGGGTCGTACCAGATGCCGCACATGCCCAGCGCCTGCGGCGCGACGACTTCCCACTCGTAGTTGTCGCCGACCATCCAGGCCTCTTCTGCCGCAACCCCCAGCCGCTCGAGCGCATGGCGATAGACCGCCAGTTCGGGCTTGCCCTGGCCGAACTCGCCCTCGATCTGGATGTGATGAAAGCGGTGGGCGAGTTCGAACCGCTCGATCTTGGCGCGCTGGGTCTCGGAGGCCCCGTTGGTGACGAGGGCCAGCCGGACACCGGCGTCGCGCAACGCGTCGACCGTGGCATGGGCGTCGGGATAGAGCCGGTATTCCTGGCGCCTGAGTTCGGTGAAGGAATCGGCGATGCGGTCGGCCAGTTCGTCGTCCGCGCGACCGAGCTTCGCGAGCCCGCGCCGGACCGAGAGCCGCCGGGCGCCGGGAATGTCGAGGCGCCATTTGGCGGCCTCGGCGCGATCGTTCCAGAAGGCGCGCGCCTCTTCCATGATGGCCAGGCGGACACGCGTGAGGGCGGCCTCGTCATGGGCGTCGAGATGGGCCGAAAACACGTGGAGCAGCCGGGTCCACGCCTCCTCCGGCTGCGCATAGGCGCGGATCAGCGTGTCGTCCATGTCGAACAGGATGGCGCGGGGAAGGCCCGCTTTGGGACGGTCGGCCATCTCAGTTCGTCGGCTGTCCGGCGAAGGTGGTGGGGGCCGGGCTGATCACCACGCCGCGATCGCCCTGGATCTCGATCACCGCCAGCGCCCGCTCGGAGCGGCCGTCCGGCAGGAAGCGGAAGATGCCGTCGACGCCCGACCAGCCGTTGGGATTGGTGATCGCTTCGGCCGAGAAGTCGCCGCCCGGCTTCATGCGCGCGAGCTGGCCGGCCAGGCCCACGCCGTCATAGGCGAGGGTCGCCAGCCGGTGCGGGGGCCGTCCATAGGTCGACACGAATCGGCGCTCGAAATCCGCGCGCCTGGCGGGGTCGGGGGCGGCATACCAGGCGCCGCGCAGCATGGTCTCCGAGCCGACGCCCGGGAAGTCCCACACGCCCGTGCCGATGAGCTGCACGGCGCGACCGTCGAGGCCGTTGGTCGCGAGCGAGGCCAGCGCGGTCGACAGCAGGGGCGGCGCCACCGGCACGAGGACCGCGACCTTGCCGCCGTCGCTCTTGGCCGAGGCCGCGAGCTCACGCGCCTGGGCGGGGATGTTCGAGCCGCTGGGGTCGAAGAATTCGCGGCCGACCACGGTGCCGCCGCGGGTCGTGACATAGGTCTCGAGCGTGCGGCCCATCTGTTCGCCATAGGGCGTCTGCGGTGCGAAAGTCGCAAAGCGGCGGATGCCGGTCTCGAAGGCATGATCGACCACGCGGCGGACCTGCGGCGGGGCGGCGATTCCCATGATCCAGACGCCGCGCTGCGCGACCTGCTCGTCGTTCGAGAAAGCGATCACGTTCATGCCGCCCTGGCTGACCAACGGCACAAGAGCGCTGGCCGACGTGCCGTAGAGCGGTCCCAGCACGAGGGCTGCGCCATCGAGGCGGGCCTTGCGATAGGCCTCGACGGCAGTCTCCGCGCTCTCGCCGCTGTCGTAGGCCGACAGGGCGATTTCCTTGGAGCTGCTGTCGAACAGCGCCATTTCGGCGGCCTGCTGCATGGCCTGCCCGATCGGCGCGGCGCGGCCGCTGAGCGGCAGGAGAAGGGCGATGCGGAGCTTGCCCGACGGCGTCAGCGGCGAACCGGCCTTCGGCGTGACGGTCACCGATTGCGCCGTCCTCGTGCTAGTCTTGGGGGGCTCGCCGCAGGCACCCAACAGGAAGGCGGCGGCAGCGAGCACGAAGAATGACCTACGCATCGGCGCGAAACTCCGGCGATCGGAATCAGATGGATCAGGACGAACAGCCCCAAGCTACCGACGGGCAGCCGCCGCGTAAACCGCCCCTCGCCCCGGGCCTGCATATTGTTGCCACACCGATCGGCAACATGCGCGACATCACGCTGCGTGCACTGGACGTGCTTCAGGCAGCCGACCTGATCGCCTGCGAGGACACACGTGTGTTCGCCAAACTCGCCACTCACTATGGCATCTCCGCGCCGACCGTGTCCTACAGCGACGCTACCCAGGAGAAATCCGAGCCACGACTCGTGCGCGCCCTCGCGGCCGGCAAGAGCGTGGCCCTGGTATCCGACGCCGGCATGCCGCTGATTTCGGATCCCGGCTATCGGCTGGTCCGGGCGGCGGTCGAGGCCGGGCATCCGGTCACGGTGGCACCGGGTGCCTCGGCCGTGCCGATGGCACTCGCGCTGTCGGGATTGCCGACCGACCGCTTCTTCTTCGCGGGATTCCTCCCGGCCAAGGGGACGGAGCGGCGGCGGGCGATCGGCGAGGTGGCAGGCATTCCCTCGACCCTCGTCTTCTTCGAGGCGCCCCACCGGCTGCCGGAATCGCTGGCCGATCTCCTGGAGTTGCTGGGCGACCGTCCCGCCGCCGTGGCCCGCGAGCTCACCAAGCTGTTCGAGGAGGTGCGCCGGGCGCCGTTGTCGACGCTGGCGGCGCACTATGCGGCCCATCCAGACGTGAAGGGCGAGATCGTGATCGTGATCGGCGCGCCATCCGCCGAGAGCGCGCGCAGCGCGGATACGGTCGACGAGGCGCTGCGCGAAGCCATGGCGGGTGCCTCGGTCAAGGACGCCGCTGCCGAAGTGGCGGCGCGGTACGGGCTGAAGAGGCGCGACGTCTACGCCCGTGCCCTCGAGTTGAAGCGGAGCGCGGCATGACCACGAAGGCCCGCCAGAAGGCCTACCGCATGGGCCATACGGCCGAGTGGCGGGCGGTCTGGCGGTTGCGGCTCGGCGGCTACACGATCCTGATGCGCCGTTACAAGACCAGGCTGGGCGAGATCGACATCGTCGCGCGCCGTGGCAACGTGCTCGCCTTCGTCGAGGTCAAGGCGCGCCGCGATTTCACCAAGGCGGCCGATGCGCTGGGCGACCGGCAGTTCGGCCGCGTGTCGCGCGCTGCCAGCCTGTTCATCGCCCATCATCCGCGTTACGCCGCCTGCTCGGTCCGCTTCGACGCGGTGCTGGTCGGCGGCATGTGGCCGCGGCATCTGCCCGATGTCTGGCAGGCACCGGAGTGATGCATGTCCGGTGAACTGGATCGACTGAAGGATCTTTGTGCCGGGGACGGCGAGCGCATCGACCTGCTCGAGGCGGGTTTGCTGCTGAGTGTGCTCGGTCGCGGCGAGGCGACCGACCTCGCGCCCTTCCGCCAGCACGTGACGGCCATGACGGACGAACTTGCGCATCTGGTCCACCGGCGCGGCGCTTCGCCCGCGTCGCTTTCGGAGGTGATCGCGCGCTCCTATGCCTATCGCGGCGACAGCGACACCTACGACGACCTGCAGAATGCCGACCTCGTGCGGGTGATCGAGCGCCGAAAGGGGCTTCCGGTGGCGTTGTCGATCCTCTATCTGCACGTCGCCCGCGCCCAGGGATGGTCGGCCGAAGGACTGGCTTTTCCCGGACATTTCCTCATCCGTGTCGGCATCGACGGTGGGCGCCACGTGGTCGATCCGTTCCATGAGGGGGCCGTGCGCGAGGCCGCCGACCTGCGCCGGCTCCTGCGGCAGGTGCTCGGGCCCGAGGCCGAACTGGCGCCGGCGCACTTCGATCCGGTCTCCGATCGCGACGTCCTGCTGCGGCTCGAGAACAACGTGCGGCTGCGGCTCGCCAAGCGCGAGGACTGGCACGGCGTGGCACGCTCCCTCGACCGCATGCTGGCGATCGCGCCCGACCGGGTCGAACTGTTGTTCGAAGCGGGCCAGCTCAATGAACGGCTCGACAAGCGACGGGCCGCGATCGCGGCCTATCAGCGTCTCCTCGAGCTCGACGGTGACGCGGAGCTTCGCCGCCGTGCTTCCGCCCTGTTGCAGGAACTGCGACGCGGCCTTAACTGAAACAACTCGATCTCAGCCCGCCAGTCAGGATTCCGCCATGAAGCTCAACGTCGCCATCCAGATGGACCATGTCTCGACGATCGACATCGACGGCGATTCGACCTTCGTGCTGGGGCTGGAAGCCGAGAAGCGCGGCTATGCGGTGTGGCACTACACGCCGCCGGACCTGATCTTCCGCGACCGCAAGGTGATGGCGCGTGCGCAGCCGATGAAGCTCCGCCGCGAGAAGGGCAATCACTTCACCCTCGGCGCGCCCGAGATGATCGATCTCGCGACCTTCGACGTCGTGCTGCTGCGCCAGGACCCGCCCTTCGACATGTCGTACATCACGACGACCCATCTGCTGGAGCACGTGCATCCGAAGACGCTGGTGGTGAACGACCCCGCGAGCGTGCGCAACGCGCCGGAGAAACTGTTCGTCACGCATTTCGACAACGTGATGCCGCCGACGCTGATAACCGCCGATGCGCGGGCGCTGCGCGAGTTCCGCGACGAGCATCAGGACATCATCCTGAAGCCGCTGTTCGGCAATGGCGGTGCCGGCGTCTTCCGCGTGCGCCCCGACGACGAGAATTTCGCCTCGCTGCTGGAGATGTTCTCGCAGCGCAGCCGCGAGCCGGTGATCGCCCAGCGTTACCTTCCCGAGGTGCGCAAGGGCGACAAGCGCATCATCCTGATCGACGGCAAGGCGGTCGGCGCGATCGACCGCGTGCCGGCGGCCGGGGAGGCACGTTCCAACATGCATGTCGGCGGCAAGGCGGTGAAGGCATCGCTGACCCGGCGAGACATCGAACTGTGCGAGACGATCGGGCCGGAGCTCGCGAGGCGCGGCCTGATCTTCGTGGGCATCGACGTGATCGGCAACTATCTCACCGAGATCAACGTCACCTCACCGACCGGCCTGCAACAGATCAACCGCTTCGACGGCGTCTCGCTGGAGGCGCAGATCTGGGACCGGATCGAGATCCGCTATCAGGAAACCCGAGGGAGCCGGACATGATCAGACGAGCCTTTCTTTCGCTTGCGATGGCCGTTCCGGCAGGCGCCGCCCTGGCGCAGTCGGGTGGCTCCGACCTGTTCGGCCAGAAGCAGATCGTCCGGGCCGTGGTCGAGGGCGACGAGGAGAAGGTGCGACAGGCCCTGCTGAAGCAGGAGAGTCCGAACCAGACCGCCAACAACGGTCAGCCGCTGCTGATCGTGGCGGTCCGCGCCGGTCACATCCCGGTGGTCGAGACCCTCCTCAAGGGTGGCGCCCTCCCGGATTCGATGGATCCCGAGGGTTACACGGCCTTGATGCGTGCGGCCGAGAAGGGCGATGTCGAGATCGTGGACATCCTGCTGAAGCGCAATGCGAGCCCGCGCGGCCAGAATCGCCAGGGACAGACCGCGCTGATGATCGCCTCGGGCCGCGGCTACGCCGAGATCGTGCGGCTCCTGCTCGAAAAGAAGGCCGACCCCAATTCGCGCGACTTCACCGGGCGCACCGCCGTGAGCTATGCCAAGCAGAACAATCGCGGCTCGATCGAGGCGATGCTGCGCAAGGCCGGCGGCAAGGAATGACCACGGCCGGGGCGGCGCCGATCCGGGTGACCGGCTCGCTGTCGATCGACCCGGACGAGATCCAGGAGAGTTTCGTGCGCGCCGCCGGCCCGGGCGGCCAGCACGTCAACAAGACGTCGACGGCTGTACAGCTGCGCTTCGACGTCCGCCGCTCGCCGTCGCTGCCCGACGAGGTCCGCCAGCGGCTCGAGCGGATCGCCGGACGGCGCCTCACCCGCGACGGCGTGCTGGTGCTGGTGGCGCAGGGCCATCGAAGCCAGCTGCGCAATCGCGAGGAGGCGCTGGCCCGCCTGATCGAGCTGGTGCGCGAAGCGACCCATCGGCCGGCCCCGCGCGTCAAGACCAAGGTGAGCCGGGCCGCCAAGCGCCGGCGCGTGGACGACAAGAAGCGCCACGGTACGGTGAAGTCCCTTCGAAGGGCGCGGACATCGGACGACTGACGACGCGAGCGCGGTCGGCTAGTGTCGCGCCTCAACCAGATGAGGTGCCGCGTGGCAGACGTTCGCAAGGAGACAGACAGCCTCGGTGAGGTCAGCGTTCCGGCCGACAAGCTCTGGGGTGCCCAGACGCAACGGTCGCTCGAGCATTTCAGCATCGGCAAGGACCTGATGCCGCGCGAGATGATCACCGCCTATGCGACGCTCAAGAAGGCCTGCGCCAACGCCAATCACGCCGGCAAGCGGCTGAACGACGAGGCCCACAAGCTGATCGTCCAGACCTGCGACGAGATTCTCGCCGGCCAGCACCATGAGATGTTTCCGCTGCACGTCTGGATGACCGGCAGCGGCACCCAGTTCAACATGAACGTGAACGAGGTGATCTCGAACCGCTGCTGCCAGCTCGCAGGAACGGCGCTCGGCTCGAAGAAGCCGGTGCATCCCAACGATCACGTCAACATGTCGCAATCGTCCAACGATTCGTTTCCGTCGGTCATGTACATCGCGGCCGCGGTGAACACCAAGGAGCGGTTGCTGCCGTCGCTGCAGGCGCTGCACGACGGGATCGACGCCAAGGCCAAGGAATGGGCCGATATCGTCAAGATCGGCCGCACCCACATGCAGGATGCCACGCCGATCACCCTAGGCCAGGAATGGTCGGGTTATGCCGGCATGCTGGCCGACAATATCGGTCGCATCGAGGATTCGCTGAAGGACGTGTATCGCCTGGCGCTGGGCGGCACCGCCGTCGGTACCGGGATCAATGCGGCGCCGGGCTTTGCCGAAGCGGCGGCGGCGGAGATCGCCAAGCTCACCGGTCTGCCGTTCGTGACGGCGCCCAACAAGTTCACGGTTCAGGGCGCGCACGATGCGCTGGTCCAGCTCTCCGGCGCGTTCCGGACGCTCGCGGTCTCGCTCTACAAGATCGCCAACGACATCCGCCTGATGTCCTGCGGCCCGCGCGCCGGCTTCGCCGAGCTGCACATCCCCGAGAACGAGCCGGGTTCCTCGATCATGCCGGGCAAGGTCAACCCGACCCAGGCCGAGGCGCTGACCATGATCGCGGTGCAGGTGATGGCCAATGACGTGGCGGTCGGCTTCGGCGGCGCCAGCGGCTATCTCGAGATGAACGTCTACAAGCCGCTGATGATCTACAACATCGCGCATTCGATCACCCTCATGACCGACGGCTGCGCCAACTTCCGCAAGTTCCTGGTCGAGGGCACCCAGCCCAACCTCAAGAAGATCAAGGAATATGTCGACCGCTCGCTGATGCTGGTGACGGCGCTGGCGCCGGTGATCGGCTACGACAAGGCATCGAAGATCGCCCACTACGCGATCGATCACGACCTCACTCTCAAGGAGGCCGCGCTCAAGCTCGAGTATGTGACGGAAGCCGAGTTCGACAAGGTCGTCGATCCTTCGAAGATGGTGCATCCCTACGTCGCAACAGAGTAGGCAACAGGCCTTGCTCACGGATCCTGTCGTCCTCGTAGAACGAGGGCGTCAGCGCTCGTAGCGCCACTGCCGTTCGGTGAGGAAGCGGGAGGCGACCAGGCCCATCGCCATGCCGCCGACTGCGAAGCCGCAGGTCGCGGCGGCCTCGACCGCCGACAGCGCCTTCCCCTGGTTCAGGAACACGATCGTCTGGAAGGCGAACAGTCCGGGCGTCATCATGATGATGCTGGGCACCGTCAGCGCGATGCGCGGCGCGTGCAGGCGGCGGCGGACCAGCGAGGCGCCCAGCCCGACCGCCAGCGCGCCGAAGAAGGTTGCCTGCGGCAAGGCGAGGCCGAGATCGTGCAGTCCGAGGCGCACCTCGTTGCCGACCATCGACAGCAGCGCCACCGCGAGAACCGTGCGATGCGGGTTGTTGAACAGGATGCCGTAGCCATAGCCGCCGGCAAAGCAGGCCAGCGCCCGCCCCAGCACGGCGAGCGGTTCGATCGCACCGGGCGGCGGCGCGGCCGGCGCCGGCGCGAGGCCGGCCAGCATCGCCACCACCGACATGCCGCAGGCGGCGCTCAGGGTCAGCAGCACGCCGTAGAACAGGCGCGTCACGCCGGCCTTGGTCTGATGCTGCGTCAGGTCGAGCAGCGCGGCGACGAGGGGGAATCCCGGCACTAGGAACAGCACCGACGAGATGAAGCCGATCGCGTGGGCGAAGGCGAAGGTGTGGACCCCGAAGCCGATCACGATCAGGCAGTAGAGACCGGACGCCAGCACGGCGCACAGCGCGGTCATCGCGAACTGGTTGAAGCCCTGGCGTGACAGCAGGGTCCGGGCGGTCTGGCCGATACCGCCGCTCACCGCCGCCGCGCCGGTCGCCAGCAGGTCGCCGCCGTTGAGATAGGAGAAGGCGGTCGAGGCCACCGCCATCGACAGCGCGACCGGGAGCAGCCCGTGCAACGGGGGCGTCTTTTCGATGCGGTCGAGTTCGGCTCCCAGGGTGGCCATGTCGAGGCCGGGGGCGGCGCCGAGCGAGAGCGATTCCAGCGCGGCGATCTTCGAGGCGTCGACCCCGGGCGGCCCGATCTCGCGCGCCAGCGTCGTGGCCTCGCCTCCGCTCCACGCCGTCGCGCTCAGGCCGACGGTCGACAGCTCGACCTCGAGCCGCTCGATGCCGAGCCCATCGGCCAGTCGACGCATGGCATCGCGCACCCGGAAGGCGGTGTCGCCGGCGCGCAGCATCAGCGCGCCGAAGCGCAGCAGGACTTCGAGGGACTCGGCGAGCGGAGGCCGCGGCGCGGTCATCAGACCGTGTGCAGGCCCAGCACTTCAGCCGTTTCCTTGCGCACGCGCTCGACCAGCGCAGCGTCCGTCTTCAGGTCCTGGCCGTAGGAGGGGATCATCTCCTTGAGCTTGGTCACCCATTCGCCGGCCAGCTGCTCGTGGAAGCAGGTCTCCAGCATGTGGACCATGATCCACACGGCGGTCGAGGCGCCGGGCGAGGCGCCGAGCAGGGCCACGATCGAGGAATCGGCCGAGTGTACGATCTCGGTGCCGAACTCGAGCTTGCCGGTGCGAGCCACGTCCTTGCGAATGATCTGGACGCGCTGACCGGCGACGTCGAACTCCCAGTCCTTCTCGTCGACCTTGGGATAGAAGTCGCGCAGCGCATCGAACCGGTGGGCCTTGGTCTGCAGCACCTGGCCGACCAGGTACTCTTCCAGCGGAAGATTGTCCCGCGCCACGGCCAGCAGCTGCAGGAGATTGTCCGGCCGCAGCGACAGCGGCAGGTCGAACATCGAGCCGTGCTTCAGGAACTTGGTCGAGAAGCCGGCAAAGGGGCCGAACAGCAGCCAGCGCTTGCCGTCGACATAGCGCGTGTCGAGATGGGGTACCGACATCGGCGGCGAGCCAGTGGCCGCCATGCCGTAGACCTTGGCCATGTGACGGGTGGCGATCTCCTGCTTGCCCGAGCGCAGCCAGATGCCGCTCACCGGGAAGCCGGCGAAGCCCTCGGCCTCGGGAATGCCGGACTTCTGCAGCAGGGTCAGCGCCGCACCGCCCGCGCCCAGGAACACACGAGCGGCGCCGACCGACCGCTTCTCGCCGGACTTCTCGTCCTTGACCTCGAGCGTCCAGCCGCCATCGCTCCGGCGATGAAGGGTGGTCACTTGCTGGTTGAACTGGATCGAGAAACCATCCTGGCGCCGCAGGTAGTTCAACAGGTTGGTCGTCAGCGCGCCGTAGTTCACGTCGGAGCCGGTGATCATGTGCGTCGCGGCGACGACCTGGCCGGGATCGCGGCCTTCCATGAGCAGGGGTGCCCATTCGGCGATCTGCTTGTGGTCCTCCGAATATTCCATGCCGCGATAGCAGTGATGGGCGCTCATCGTGGCGTGGCGCTTCTTCAGGAACGCCGCCCGCTCCGCACCGATCACGAAGCTCATGTGGGGCACGGGGTGGATGAAGGAATCGGCGCGCTCGATCGCGCCCTTCTTCACGAGGTACGACCAGAACTGCCGCGACATGTCGAATTCGACATTGACCTCCAGCGCCTTGGAAATGTCGACGCTGCCGTCGGGGCGCTGCGGCGTGTAGTTCAGCTCGCAGTTGGCGGCATGGCCGGTGCCGGCATTGTTCCAGGGACCTGAGCTCTCCTGGGCTTCCGCTTCCAGCCGCTCCAGGATCTGGATCTTGAGATGCGGCTGCAGCTCCTTGAGGAAGGTGGCCAGCGTCATGCTCATGATGCCAGCGCCGACCAGGACGACGTCGAAGTCGCCGGAATGATTGTCTGCCATCGGGCTCTCCTAACGGTGGTCTTGGGGGGTGGCGCGCTTGAACGGAACGACGGCATCCTTGCCCAGCACGACGTAGAGACGCCGCCACGGCTGGTCGTCGACGAGCCGCCAGGTATGGCCGCCGCCGGTCGTGTCCTCGGCCAGCAGGATGTCGCCGGGTGCGATGGTGAAATGCTGTTCGCTGCGGGTCTTGAAGTCGAGCGTGCCGCTCAGGGTGACGACCAGCTGGCGCACCGGGGCGGTGTGCCAGGCATAGGTGCCGCCGGACTTGGTCTCCTGCAGCGACGCACTGGTGACCGCGATCTTGCTGCTGAGCAGGTCGCCATGTGCACCCGGCTCCAGGTCGATCCAGCCTTCCTCGACGTGTGAGTTCTGATCCTCACCCGTCCAAATCCGTACACACCGAATCATTCCGTCGCCCTGCAATCGTCGCACACGGGCGGACGGTAATACGGGCCCGACTCACTGGCAACAAAGGCCAGCCGACGCGCATTCATCAACCCTTTTGCGACAGGGGCGGGCCAGCGATGCGTGCTCCATCGCACGCAGCAACGTAGGTGAAAAAGTACCGTTCGGCCGTGCGATTCGAACCCGATCATCCGAGCGATGAACACTCCGCCAAAGGAAGTCACATGTCCGTCACATCGGATGACCGCGCGTCCGCCCTCGTGCTCTCCGGCGGGGTTGCCCTGGGCTCGTATCAGGCGGGAGTCTACGAGGCCTTGTCGCGAGAGCCGGGCCTCTCGCCCGGCTGGATCGCGGGCAGTTCGGTCGGCGCACTGAACGGCGCCCTGATCGCCGGCAGTGCGCCCGACCAGCGGTGCGAAGCGCTGCGTCGCTACTGGCTCAGGGGTCCCGAAAACCTCAACGCCCTGTCCTTCGGAGCGACTCGCCATGCGCTGAACTGGGTCAGCGCCATCCAGTCGAGATTGTTCGGCGCCTGGGGCCATATGCAGACCCAGGGTCCGCGGTTCGGGTTCGCGAGCTTCTACGATCTCGCGCCGACCATCGAGTTCCTGGAGCGTACGGTCGATTTCGGTCGCCTCAACGGCGGCGAGCTGCGCTTCACCGTGGCGACGACCGACATCGAAAGCGGAAATGCCGTGATCTTCGACACCGGCAAGGGCGACCGGATCGAGACCGATCACATCCTGGCGAGCTGCGGCTTCCTGCCGGAGTTCGCGCCGGTCGAAATCGCCGGCCGGCTGCTGGGCGATGGCGGGCTGTCCATGAATGCCCCGGTCGAGCCCGTGCTGGACGAATTGGCGGGGACCGACGGCACGCTGATCGTAGCCGACCTCTTCGCACGCGACGGAGCCCGCCCCGACGGGCTGCAGGCCGCGCTCGCACGCAAGAACGCGATCCTGTTCGGCAATCAGACCTGGTACCGGCTCGACGCCTATCGCCGTCTGTGGGAGCGCGATCTCGCCGAGGGCGGCAGCGTGCCCGCGATCCTGTATCTGAGCTACCTCCCGGTCAGAGGCGAGGCGGGGCCCGAGGCGCCTTACGATTTCTCCGTCGCCTCGGCGCGGGACCGCTGGGCCGAAGGCTTTCTCGACGCCCGCGAGGCGGTGACGCGGGCGGCCGAGGCCCGGGCCGAGCCCGGCCGTCCCCTGGCCGTCCGTCGGTCCGGGCCGCGGCCCACCGCGGACGCGATCCCGGCCGCCTCGACACTGGCGGCCTGACGGCCATCGAGTCCGGTCCCAGGCCGGCACGTCCAACTTTCTGCAATCACATAGGAGAGACCCGATGAAGGCCCTCACCTGGCACGGCAAGAGCGACATACGCTGCGAGAGCGTGCCCGATCCCAAGATCCAGCATCCGCGCGACGCGATCATCAAGGTCACCGCCTGCGCCATCTGCGGCTCCGACCTCCACATCTTCGACGGCATCATGCCCGGCATGGAAGGTGGCGACGTGATGGGGCACGAGACGATGGGCGAAGTCGTCGAGGTCGGCTCCGAAAACAAGAGCCTGAAGGTCGGCGACCGGGTGGTCGTGCCCTTCACCATCTCCTGCGGCGAGTGCTTCTTCTGCCGCAAGGGCTTCTATTCCGGCTGCGAGCGGACCAATCCCGACAAGGAGAAGGCCGAGAAGCTGTGGGGCCATTCGCCGGCGGGCCTGTTCGGCTACACCCACCTGCTGGGCGGCTATGCGGGCGGGCAGGCCGAGTATCTGCGCGTGCCCTATGCCGATGTCGGACCGATCAAGGTCCCGAACGGCCTGACCGACGAGCAGGTGCTGTTCCTCTCCGACATCTTTCCCACCGGCTACATGGCGGCGGACTTCTGCAACATCCAGCCCGAGGACACGATCGCCGTCTGGGGCTGCGGCCCGGTCGGCCAATTCGCCATCAAGAGCGCCTTCCTGCTGGGTGCGGCGCGAGTCATCGCCATCGACACGGTGCCCGAACGGCTGGCGCTCGCCGCGGCGTCCGGCGCCATCACCATCGATTTCATGAAGGAGGATGTGTACGACCGCATCCAGGACCTGACCCATGGCCGCGGCGCCGATGCCTGCATCGATGCCGTGGGCACCGAACCGAGGACCGGCGCCAGCTTCGATTCGGTGATCGATCGCGTGAAGGTCGCGACCTTCATGGGAACGGATCGTCCGCATGTGCTGCGCCAGGCGATCCAGAGCTGTCGCAACTTCGGCACCGTCTCGATCGTCGGCGTCTATGGCGGCCTGCTCGACAACATCCCGATGGGCTCCGCGATCAACCGCGGCCTCACCTTCCGCATGGCCCAGACGCCGGTGCAGCATTACCTGCCGAAGCTACTGGAGCGGGTCGAACGCGGCGAGATCGACCCGTCCTTCGTCATCACACACACCGCCAGCCTCGAGGACGGACCGGAACTCTACAAGACGTTCCGCGACAAGAAGGATGGCTGCATCAAGGTGGTACTCAAGCCATGAACACGACGATCCATAACGACACGGCGGTCGCACCGAAGGATCGCAACCGCGCGGCGCGTCCTCTCGCCATCGTGACCGGTGCCTCTTCCGGCATCGGCTTCGAACTGGCGAAGCGGTGCGCGGCCGAAGGCTTCGACCTGGTGGTCGCCGCGGACGATCCGCGCATCGAGGAAGCGTCCCGCACCCTCGCCCAGGCGGGCGGGAGCGTGCAGGCCGTGCATGTCGACCTGGCCACGCCCGAGGGCGTCGATCGTCTGCTCGCGGCGGTGAAGGACCGCCCGGTCGACGCGCTGCTGGCCAATGCGGGACATGGGCTGGGCCGGGCGTTCCTCGAGCAGGACTGGGACGAGATCAGGCACGTCATCGATACCAACGTGACCGGGACCGTCTATCTGCTGCACAGGGTCGGCCGCGAGATGGCGGGCCGTGGACATGGCCGCATCCTGATCACCGGCTCGATCGCCGGCTTCATGCCGGGCACCTACCAGGCCGTCTACAATGCGACGAAAGCGTTCGTCGACATGTTCTCCTACGCGCTGCGGGCGGAGGTGCAGGGCCGCGGCGTGACGGTGACCTGCCTGATGCCCGGCCCCACCGAGACGGACTTCTTCGAGCGCGCCGATCTCATGGACACCAAGGTCGGGCAGGACAAGAAGGACGATCCGGCCGAGGTGGCGGAGAACGGCTTCAAAGCCATGATGGCCGGGGAGAGCGGCGTGGTCAGCGGCTGGCAGAACAAGCTGCAGGTCGCGCTGGCCAAGATACTGCCCGAGACGGTGATGGCCGGCCAGCACGCCAAGCAGGCGGCCCCGGGCACGGGCGACAAGGCGTAGAAGAAGAGAAAGGCCCCGATGGCAATGCCAGCGGGGCCTTTTGACTACTTCCTGAGGTCTTCGGCCATCTTCAGATGCAGCTGGAGATGGGGAAGGGTCTTGGCCGCAAAGGCCTTCAGTTCCGGATTCTCGCCGCCATTCGCATAGCGCTCGAACAGCGAGACGGCATCCTTGTGGGCCGCCACCTGCATGTCGTCATACTCCTTGGCGAAGCTGGCGCCGGAGGTGTTCTTCAGCTTGTCGATCTTGGACTTGTGGGCCGCGTCCATCTCCATCGGCAGGGTGGCCTTGACCTTGCCGCCGCTCACCAGAGCCTTCAGCTCGGCCGAGGTCTCGGTGTGATCCTTGATCATCTTCTCGGCGAAGGCCTTGGTCTTGCCGTCGGTCCGGGCGACCGCGAGCTTGCTCGACTCGATCTCGGCCATGTCGCTGATCGCGGCCTGGGTCACGAAGTCCTGGGTCGAGGGCGCAATGCCGAGCGTCGAGTTCACGCCGGTACGTTCGGGAACGGACGGCTTGGGCTGCGCCGAACCGGTGGTCGCCGCTCCGGCCACGAGAAGCGCCACCGCGACACCGCCTAGAATCATCCTGGTCATTCCACTCTCCATTGGTTGAGGGCTGGGTGCGAACGAGACCCACCGGGGGCGGTTGCGCTGCGCCGTGGCTGCGGCATCGAGCTTTGCGGGCATCCCGAAGCTTTCGGACCCGTTGCCGCGCATGGCAGGCCAGCGCGACTTTCTCATCCATCTCCTCACCGAAGCGGCGGAGATCGAGCACAATCTTCTCTGCTCCTATCTCTATGCGGCGTTCAGCCTGAAAGCGGCCGACACCCCCGGCCTCAGTGCCGCGGAAGGCAAGACCGTGGGAGGCTGGCGGAAGGCGATCCTCGGGGTGGCGATCGAGGAGATGGGACATCTTGCGCTGGTCAACAACCTGCTGGTGGCGCTCGGCGGCGCCCCGCATTTCGACCGGCCAAACCTGCCCGTCCCGCCCGGCTATCATCCCGCCAGCTTCGTCATCCGGTTGGCCCCTTTCTCCCGAGAGACGCTGGACCATTTCGTGTTCCTCGAGCGTCCCGCGCAGGCGAAGGTCGCGGACGGCGGCGGCCCCTATCGGCACGAAGGTCCGGGCCGCCGCCGCACGCCCGGCCAGCTGGTGCCTTCCACGCCCGACTATGAAACGATCGGGGCGTTCTACGAGGAAATCCGTGCCGCGCTTCAGGCCTTCGGCGAGGCCTGTGGCGAGGATGCGTTCGTCGCCCGCTCCGCCGACTATCAGCTGTCACCCGAAGACGTAGAACTCTCCGGCCTGCGGGTCATTCGCACGATGGAGGATGCCTTCCAGGCGCTGGATGCGATCGTCGAACAGGGTGAAGGATCGTCGTGCGAGAAGGACGATTGCCACTTCGCGCGCTTCATGGGGATTCGCCGGGAATGGGACGAGGCCCTGGCAGCCAACCCGGCCTTCAGGCCGTATCACGAGGCCGCGCTCGATCCGGTGATGCGCCAGCCGGCGACAGGGGTGGAGCGGGTCTGGGTGACCGAGCCCGCGGCCGCCCGATTGCTCGATCTCGGCAACGCCCTCTATGGCCTCACGCTCACGCTTCTCGAGCATGCCTACCGGCCGGGGCTGGATCGCCGTCGGCTGGTCGAGGGCGCGCTGGGGCTGATGCATGCCCTGTCCGGGATCGGATCGGCCCTCGTCCGCCTGCCGGCGGGGCCAGGCGCCCGCGTCAATGCCGGGCTGACCTTCGCCGTCCCGCGCAATCTGCACTTCCTGCCGGCCGAGCGTGCGGCCGAGTTTCTCAGCGAGAGGATTGCCTGCCTTCATGAGGCGGCCGCCGCGATCGCGCCAGACGCGGTGCCGGCGATCGAGCGCGTGAGACGGCTGTTCGAACGACCGTCGGGCTAGTGAGCGGCCGCCTTCTCGCGGCGGCGCAGGGACCAGTTGCTCTGAATGCGGATCTCCGGATTCGGGACGGTCCAGCAGGCGCCGCCCTCGTCGAGGAACACCACCCAAAGGAGATGGGACTCGGGCCCGTAGTCGATGACGAAGTGGGCGAGGCCGGGCCCCTTCGGGGTCTCCAGCGGGAGCGGCGGATCGAGTTGAGTGATCATCCGCTCCCAACGGATTGTGCCGATCGGGGTTGCCACAATGACGTCACGTCTCCGCGACCGGGCCGTCCGTCACTCGAACCCGAACCGGACCGACTTCGTCGAGGCCTCGTCCATCGCCTGCACGACACGCTGGAACGAACGCTCGGCCGCGGTGCTTCTCTGCGGCGTGCGCGTGGGCTGCAGCACGAACAGCAGCATCGATCGCGCCGTCACGTCGTAGACTTGGCCAAAGTCGCGCAGCGCCAGCGGCTCGCCGTCGGGATCGCTGGTGTCGATCAGTCTGACCCAGCGGCTGCCGCCCACCGCTTCGGGCAGGGTGAAGGGGACCGTGTCGGCGTGCGAGTTCATCAGGATCAGCAGGGTCGAGTCCGAACCGACGCGCCGGATACCGGTCTCCTGCGCGCGGCCATCGAGCAGCACGCCGAGGCAGCGGGCGTTGCCGTCGTTCCAGTTCTCCTCCGTCATCTCCACGCCGGCCGGCGTCAGCCAGCTCACATCCTTGACGCCCAGCTCCTCGTCGTAGGCGCCGGTGAGGAAGCGGCCGCGCCGCAGCATCGGCAACGCGTGGCGGATCATGATCAGCTTGCGCACAAACTCGGCGAGGTCGCGCTCCGCCGGGCCGATGCCTTCCCAGTCCACCCAGGAAATCTCATTGTCCTGGCAGTAGCTGTTGTTGTTGCCCTTCTGGCTGCGGCCGAACTCGTCACCGCCCAGCAGCATCGGCGTGCCGCGCGACAGGATCAGGGTCGTTAGCATGTTGCGCATCTGGCGCAGGCGCGTGTCGAGGATGTCGCGGTCCTCGGTCGGCCCCTCGGCGCCGTAGTTGCTCGACAGATTGTGCGAGTGGCCGTCCTTGTTGTCCTCGCCGTTGGCCTCGTTGTGCTTGTCGTTGTAGGCGACGAGATCGCCCAGCGTGAAGCCGTCATGGGCGGTGATGAAGTTGACCGAGGCCCACGGCTTTCGCCCGCGCTTGGCGAACAGGTCCGCCGAGGCGGTCAGTCGCGCCGCGAGCGACGGCAGCTTGCCTTCGTCGCCGCGCCAATAAGCACGTACCGTGTCGCGGAAGGCATCGTTCCATTCCGCCCAGCCGGGCGAGAAGCGGCCGACCTGGTAGCCGCCGGGGCCCATGTCCCACGGCTCGGCGATCAGCTTGACCTCGGACAGGACGGGGTCCTGGCGGCAGGCGTCGAGGAAGCGTCCTTCCTCCTCGAACCCGTGCGGCTCGCGGCCGAGGATCGTTGCGAGGTCGAAGCGGAAGCCGTCGATCCTCATGTCGGTCGCCCAGTAGCGCAGGCTGTCCATCACGAGCTGCAGGACCCGCGAATTGCTGAGGTTGACGGTGTTCCCGGTGCCGGTGTCGTTGATGTAGTAGCGGCGGTCCGGCGCCAGTCGATAGTAGGAGGCGTTGTCGATGCCCTTGAAGCAGAGAGTCGGCCCGAGCTGGTTGCCTTCGGCCGTGTGATTGTAGACCACGTCGAGGATGACCTCGAGGCCGGCGGCGTGGAGGTGCGCCACCATCTCCTTGAACTCGGCGAAGGCGAAGTCGGGATTGGCGGCGTAGCGGCGCGCCGGCGCGAAGAACCCGATCGTGTTGTAGCCCCAGTAGTTCTTGAGGCCCTTCTCGAGCAGGTAGCTGTCGTCGACGAAGGTGTGGACCGGCAGCAGCTCGACCGCGCTGACGCCCAGCGAGGACAGGTAGCTGGTGATCTCGGCCGAGGCCAGGCCGGCATAGGTGCCGCGCAGCGGCTCCGCCACGGCAGGATGCATCTTCGTGAAGCCGCGGACATGCGCCTCGTAGACGATCGTGTTCTCCCACGAGGTACGCCGTTGCGGCGCCCGGCCCCAGCTGAAGGCCGGGTCGATCACGCAGCTGCGGTAGGTGAAGGGCGCCGAGTCGCGATCGTCGAAGGTGAGATCGTCACCGCTTTCCATCTGGTAGCCGAACAGCGCCGGATTCCAGGTCAGCTTGCCGATCACCTGCTTGGCGTAGGGATCGAGCAGCAGCTTGTTGGGGTTGAACCGGTGCCCGGCCGCGGGCTCGTAGGGGCCGTGGACGCGATAGCCGTAGACGGTACCGGGCCGGGCATCGGGCAGATAGCCGTGCCAGACCTCGTCGGTGTACTCCGGCAGGACGATCCGGTCGGTCTCGCGCTCGCCGCTCGCATCGAACAGACAGAGCTCGACCTTGGTGGCATGGGCGGAGAACAGCGCGAAATTGACGCCGAGCCCGTCCCAGGTGGCGCCCAACGGGTAGGGAAGACCCTCGCTCAGCCGGACGGGGCTCATGCTTCGGAATCCCGGGCGGCAGCGAACGCGGCACCCGGCACGCGGATGGCAATGACTATGGTGGAAATGGCGGTGGCTCCCCTTGTCGACTTCACTCAACGGCGGGGCGCTGCGTTCGTTGCGGCGGCGCGGCAGCCAGCGGGCGAGACAATGCGCCCGGTTGCGACCGCGGGCCCCGGCCTGTAGAGCGCTCGCTCCTTCAGGAGCCGGGACGAATGGCCGACAGCGACGACGACTATGTGTACGACGAGGCCAGCGGCGAATGGATCCCGGCGGCCGAGGCCGCCGCGAAGAAGGCCGCGGCCGAAGCCGCTGCGGGGGCGGTCGAGGTGCGCGATTCGGTCGGCAACCTGCTGGCCGACGGCGATAGCGTCCTGCTGGTCAAGGATCTCAAGGTCAAGGGCGCCAACCAGACCCTGCCGCGCGGCACGGTGATCAAGTCCATCCGCCTGACCGGCGACGCCCAGGAGATCGACTGCCGCCACGACACCATCAAGGGCCTCGTCCTGCGCGCCGAGTTCGTCCGCAAGCGCTGAGACGGGCCGCGCAGGGGGATCGACCATCCCGCGCCCCGGATGCTATACGGCGCCCCACGTCCCCGTAGCTCA
>CAZPOS010000049.1:10802-25500 GCA_964588065.1 uncultured Reyranella sp. | reverse complement strand
GAAGAGATGACCCAACCGAAGACCGAGGGCGCCGCGCCGCGACCCGCCACCACCGTGCTGCTGCTGCGTCCGTCGCAGCCGGGCGACGCCGCATCGCCACTCGAAGTGTTCATGGTGGTCCGCCATCACCAGATCGATTCGTTCTCGGGCGCGCTCGTCTTTCCCGGGGGCAAGCTGGAGGAGGCCGACGGCGCGCCGTCGCTGCGCGCGCGCTGCGGCGGTGCCGACAAGATCGACGATGCCGAGCTCAAGTTCCGGGTCGCCGGCGTGCGCGAGGCCTTCGAGGAATGCGGCGTGCTGCTGGCCCGCAAGCGTGGACAGCGGGCGCTGATCGGCGCGGCCGACCTCAAGGGGATCGAGGAGCGCTGGCGCGCCAAATTGGCCAAGGACGAGGCCAGCATCGTCGACATGGTCGAGGCCGAGGACCTGGAGATCGCGACCGAGCTGATGACGCCGTATGCGCATTGGATCACGCCGACCTTCGTTCCGAAGCGCTTCGACACCTGGTTCTTCCTGGCCGAGGCGCCGGAGGATCAGATCGCCCTGCACGATGGGTCGGAGTCGACAGACTCGGTCTGGATCGGGCCGCAGGAAGCGATCGAGGAAGCGAAGGCTGGCAAGCGGACGCTGGTCCACGCCACGACGAAGAACCTCGAGCTGCTGGCCGAGGGCAAGACGGTCGCCGGGGCGATCGCGGCGGCGAGTGCGCGCAAGATCGTCACGGTCCTTCCCTGGGTCGAAGAACGGGACGGCAAGCGCTTCCTCCACATTCCGGAAGGGGCGGGCTATCGCAACATCGTTCGCGAGATGCCGGCGGGCGGCGGTGTTCCGCAGACCGGAAGATAATTCCGCATGTAGTGCTGCGGGGGCTATAAGTGGCTCGCCCGAAACGGGCGAGCGCGCTAAGAGCGACGGCATAAACGCTCGTTCATGAACCGACTTCGGTCGGACCAGGTGGAGGAAGAAGAACGATGGTCGGAATCGTGGCCTATGGCGCCTATGTGCCGCGCCTGCGTCTCAACCGGCAGGCCGTTTACGAGGCCAACAAGTGGTTCGCCCCGGGCCTGCGCGGCCTCGCCAAGGGCGAGCGCTCGATGGCCAACTGGGACGAGGACTCGATCACCATGGCGGTCGAGGCGTCGCGCGACTGCCTGACCAGCCACAAGGCCGAGGACGTCCGCAACATCTACTTCGCCTCGACCACCCATCCCTTCAAGGATCGCCAGAATGCGGGCGTCATCGGCACGGCGCTCAACATCGAGCAGAACCTGCTGGCCTCCGATGTCGGCGGGTCGCAGAAGGCGGGCACCTCGGCGCTGATCGCGGGCCTCAACGCCTCCAAGGGCGGCGAGCCGACCCTGGTCGCCGCGGCCGACAAGCGCCTGACGCGCGTCGCCTCCAACACCGAACTGAACTACGGCGACGGCGCCGCGGCGCTGCTCTGCGGCACCGAGAACGTGATCGCCAAGCTGGTCGGCCACCACTCGGTCTCGATGGACTTCGTCGACCATTTTCGCGGAGAGGACGCCGAGTTCGACTACGGCTGGGAAGAGCGCTGGATCCGCGACGAGGGCTACTCGAAGATCGTGCCGCCGGCGGTCAAGGCGGCGCTCGCCGCCTGCAAGCTGCAGGGCTCCGACGTCACCCACTTCATCATGCCGAGCCTGATGCCGGCGGTGCCCAAGCAGATGGCCAAGATGTGCGGCGTGGGCGAGGGCGCGGTGCGCGACCTGCTGGGCGCCAATCTCGGCGACACGGGCTGCGCCCATGCGCTGGTCATGCTGGTCGACGCGCTGGAGACGGCCAAGGAAGGCGACAAGATCATGGTCGTCGCCTTCGGCCAGGGTGTCGACGTGCTGGTGTTCGAGGTCACGCCCGAGAATGCCCGGCTGCCGAAGCGCAAGGGCCTGTCGGGCTGGATGGCGCGCCGGAAGGAAGAGAAGAACTACATGAAGTTCCTCGCCTTCAACGACATGCTGCCGATCGACAAGGGCATGCGCGCCGAGTTCGACAAGAAGACCGCGCTGTCGATCCTGTGGCGCAAGCGCGACATGATCTACGGGCTGGTGGGCGGCAAGTGCAAGGTCTGCGGCACCGTGCAGTTCCCGCGCACTCCGGTCTGCGTCAATCCGAACTGCCACGCCATGGACAGCCAGGAGCCCTACAACATGGCGGGCCTCGAGGCCTCGGTGATGTCCTTCACGGCGGACTCGCTCACCTTCTCGCCGGATCCGCCGGCCTATTACGGCATGATCACCTTCCCGGAGGGCGGCCGCTTCATGGCCGACTTCACGGACAGCGACAAGGAACAGGTGAAGGTCGGTGCGAAGATGCGCATGACCTTCCGCATCCGCGACAACGACCAGATGCGCGGCGGCTTCAAGCGTTACTTCTGGAAGGCGGCGCCGGTCTGATCGCCTTTCCCGTTCAAGCGTTTCGTTAGTTCAGAGTTCCACCTCACCACCAAGGAGACCTGCAATGGCTCGTGGTATCAAGGACAAGGTCGCAATTCTCGGCATGGGCTGCTCCAAGTTCGGCGAACGCTGGGAGAGCGGCGCCGAAGAGCTGATGCTCGAGGCCTACAAGGAAGCCATCGCCGACGCCGGCATCGAAGCCAGCCAGCTCAACGCCGCCTGGTTCTCGACCGCCATCGACGAGGTGCATGTCGGCAAGTCGGGCATCCCGATGTCGACCACGCTGCGCCTGCCCAACATCCCGGTCACGCACGTCGAAAACATGTGCGCCTCCGGCACCGAGGCCTTCCGCGGCGCCTGCTACGCCGTCGCCTCGGGGGCGGCCGACATCGCGATCGCGCTGGGCGTCGAGAAGCTCAAGGACACCGGCTACGGCGGCCTGCCGGGCGGCCGCGGCGCGCCGCTGCAGCAGTTGTGGAACGCCAACGGCACCGCGCCGGGCAACTTCGCCCAGCTCGCCACCGCCTACATGACCGCGCACGGCGTCTCGGGCGAGGACCTCAAGAAGGCGATCGCCCACGTTTCGTGGAAGAGCCATCAGAACGGCGCCAAGAACCCGAAGGCCCATCTCCAGAAGGCCGTCGAGATGGACACCATCCTCAACGCGCCGATGATCGCCTCGCCGCTCGGCCTGTTCGACTGCTGCGGCGTGTCCGACGGCGCGGCCGCGGCGATCGTGACGACGCCGGAAATCGCCAAGGCGATGGGCAAGCAGAACATCGTCTCGGTGAAGGCGCTGCAGCTCTCGGTCTCGAACGGCTCGGAGTCGGGCCACAATTCGTGGGACGGCAGCTACTTCCACACCACGCGCATCGCCTCGAAGAAGGCCTATGAGGAGGCCGGCATCAAGGATCCGCGCAAGGAAGTCTCGATGTTCGAGGTGCACGACTGCTTCTCGGTGACCGAACTCGTCACCATGGAAGACCTGCACATCTCCAAGCCGGGCGAGGGCTGGAAGGACGTGCTCAACGGCTTCTACGACGCCGACGGCACCATCCCCTGCCAGATCGACGGCGGCCTCAAGTGCTTCGGCCATCCCATCGGCGCCTCCGGCCTGCGCATGCTGTACGAGATGTACCTGCAGTTCCAGGGCCGCGCCGGCGCCCGCCAGCTCAAGGACCCGCGCATCGGCATGACGCACAATCTCGGCGGCGCGCCGCGCGAGAACGTCTCAAGCGTCGCCATCGTCGGCCGCTACGAGTAGTCACCAAACGCGAAGCCCTCTCTCTGGCTCAGGGCAGTCGGGGAGAGGGCTTTTCTTTGCACCCGATCAGGAGGAGACATCCATGGAGCTCGACAAGAAGCTCATCGGCCACCAGTTCGAGCCGTTCACCGCGACGGTCGAGGCCGGCAAGATCAAGCTGTTCTGCAAGGCCATCGGCGAGGAAGACCCGATCTATTCCGACGAGGCGGCGGCCAAGGCGGCGGGCTATCGCGGCGTCACCGCGCCGCTCACCTTCCTGCGTGCCCTGCAGGCCGACGATCCCAACAAGGGCGGGCTGTTGCGCCTGCTCAACGTCGACATCGGGCTGATCCTGCACGGCGAGCAGCACTTCGAGTATTTCGCGCCGGTCGTGGTCGGCGACGTGGTCACCTGCCAGGAGAAGGTCGTCGACATCTACGACAAGAAGGGCGGCGCGCTCTGGTTCGTCGTCCAGGAGATGGAGATGAAGGACCAGGCGGGAAAGCTGCTGGCCAAGGGCCGCGGCGTCACCGTCGTTCGCAACCCCGACGCGGCGAAGAAGTAAGGGAGGCACTCATGGCAACTGCGACCGCTCCGAAATTTGCCGACGTGAAGGTCGGCGACGAACTCAAGCCGCTGGTGCTGCCGCCGATCAGCCGCCACCAGCTCGCCCTCTACTGCGGCGGCTCGGGCGACCACAATCCGATCCACGTCGACATCGACTTCGCCAGGAAGTTCGGCTTCAAGGACGTGTTCGCCCACGGCATGCTGTCGATGGCCTTCCTCGGCCGCCTCGTCACTTCCTGGGTCCCCCAGAAGCAGGTGCGCGGCCTCGGCACGCGCTTCACCTCGATCACCTGGGTGGGCGACGTCATCACCGTTTCCGGCAAGGTCACGGGCAAGCGCGAGAAGGACGGCGAGACGCTGGTCGACCTCGAGGTCAAGTGCACCAACCAGAACGGCCAGGACACGCTTCAGGGCACCGCCACCGTCGCGCTGAACTGACGGCGAGGCCGTCCCAAGAGAGACAGGAGACAGACATGGGTCAGATGGACGGAAAGGTGGCGATCGTCACCGGTTCGGGACGCGGCATCGGCAAGGAGATCGCGCTGCGCCTGGTGCGCGACGGCGCCAGCGTCGTCATCAACGACATCGACGACGCGCCGGCGGAGGAGACCGTCGCCGAGATCATCAAGATGGGCGGCAAGGCGGTGGCCTGCAATGGCGACGTCTCCAAGCCCGACTTCGGCGATCGCATCGTCAAGACCGCCGTCGATTCCTTCGGCGATTGTCACGTGGTCGTGAACAATGCCGGCTACACATGGGATTCGGTCATCCAGAAGATGTCGGACGAGCAGTGGTACGCCATCCTCGACGTCCATCTGACGGCGCCGTTCCGTGTCCTGCGCGCTTTCCAAAAGTACTTCAAGGATGCCGTCGAGAAGGAGCGGGCCGAGGGCAAGCGCATCGTCCGCAAGGTCGTGAACATCTCCTCGACCTCGGGTGTCAACGGCAATGCCGGCCAGTCGAATTATGCGGCGGGCAAGGCCGGCATCATTGGCCTGACCAAGACGCTGGCCAAGGAGTTCGGCCGTTACGACGTCACGGTGAATGCCGTGGCCTTCGGCTACATCCAGACGCGCCTCACCCAGCCGCTCAGCCAGGGCGAGTCCGGCGAGATCGAGGTTCAGGGCCGCAAGGTCAAGATCGGCGTCCAGGGTGGCCGGATCGCGGCCATGAACCAGATGATTCCGCTGGGCCGCGGCGGCCTGCCGGAGGAAGCGGCCGGTTCGGTTTATCTTTTCTGCAACCCCGATAGCGACTATGTCAGCGGCCAGTGCCTCGTCGTGAACGGCGGCCTCTGAGCGCCGCTCGACGAAACAACGGATCGAGGGGTGGCCTGCGGGCCACCCTTTTTCGTTGTATGGGGTACGCGGACTAAGAGGGTGGATGGCGTTGGGGTCTCTTGAGATCGGTATCGTGGGCTGCGGCATCGCCGGGCAGGCCGCCGCGAGCTTTCTTGCCGATGCCGGACATGTGGTCACTCTGCTGGAGCGCTTCGAGCAGCCGCAGGCCGTCGGCGCCGGGCTGCTGTTGCAGCCCACCGGCCTGTCGGTGCTGCGTACGCTCGGGCTGGAGCCGGAGGCCATCGCCGCGGGCGCTCGAATCGACGGGATCCTGGGCGAAAACCAGTGGGGAGTCCGGGTTATCGACCTGGACTATGGCGACCTGCATCCGGCAGCGTTCGCACTTGGCATCGGCCGCTCGCCCCTGTTCGACCTCCTGCACCGGCGGGTGCTCGCCTCGGGCGCGCGGCTCGTCACCGGCGTCGAAATCGTCGACTTCGAGCGCGAGGGCGCCCGCGCGGTCGCGCTTGACCGCAAGGCCCGCCGCCATGGTCCGTTCGACCTCCTGGTGGTGGCAGACGGTGCCCATTCTGCATTGCGGCCGCGGGTTTTTCCGCGGGCGCGGGCTCCCATCTATCCTTGGGGCTGTATCTGGGCGACTGTGGCGGACACCCATGCGTTCGGCGCCACCCGCCTGCTGCGCCAGCGCTTCTCGGGCACCTCGACGATGATGGGCCTGCTACCCGTCGCTCCCGGACGGCTGACCTTGTTCTGGAGCCTGCCCACCTCCGAACTGGAGGGGGAGCAGCCGCTTGATCTCGCGGCGATGCGGCGAGAGGCCTTGGTCCTCTGGCCGCTTGCAGCGGCGGTCGTCGAGCGGGCCGTGGATGCGGGCACCTTCGCGCGCGCCACCTATCGTCATGTCTCGCTGCCGCGCTGGAACGACGGGCCGGTCCTGTTCATCGGCGATGCCGCGCACGGGACCAGCCCGCAGCTCGGCCAGGGCGCCAATCTCGGCCTGCTCGACGCCCACGCGCTGGGCCGCAGCCTCGCCGAGGCGGCCGACGTGCCCCAGGCGCTGGAGCGATACGCGGCGCGGCGGGGACCCTCCGATCGCTTCTATGGAACCGCCAGCCACCTGCTGACGCCGTTCTTCCAGTCCCACCACGATCTGCTTGCGATCCCCCGCGATCTTCTCCTGCACCGTGCCTGCGTGACTCCGCCTATCCGGCGCGTGCTGACGGGCACCCTGGCGGGTCTCCGCCGTGGCTGGTGGTCGGCCGACAGCCTCGACGCCGACGGCCGTTACCCGCTCTGACTTCGGCGCGACAGGGCGGCCCAGCGGCCCGGCGTGACGCCGAAGCGCGCGGAGAAATGCCGCGTGAGATGGCTCTGGTCGGCGAAGCCCGCGGCGGCCGCGGCATCGGACAGGGCACTGCCCTCGGCGATGAGCGTCTGGGCGCGTAGCAGACGCCGTCCGACCTGATAGCGATGCGGCGACGTGCCGAACACTGAGCGGAAATGGCGGGCGAGGGTGAAGCGGTCGAGCCCGCTCACTGTCTCCAACTCGTCCGAGCCCACGACGCGATGCGATTCGGCCACCAGGAAGTCGCGCGCCAAGCGCACGCCGCGAAGCGCCACGCTGCCACGTCCGCGGCGCGGGCCACCGTCGCCCCGCCGCGCGAGAAGGTCGGCGATCCGGCCGATCGTGGCGTCGATCGCCAGCGGCTCGAGCGGCCGCGGGAAATCGACGAAGACTTCCTCGATGACAGTCGCCGTCGCGGGATCGTGCGCCACGGCCTCCGCGACATGCGGCGGGCTGGCGCCGTCCAGCGCCTGGGAGACCGAGGCGGGGTCGAGATAGAGCATGCGATAGGCGAAGGCGCGGCCTTCGCCGGCATGGCCGTCATGCGCCTCGTCGGGATGCAGCACCAGGACCTGGCGCGCCCGGCTCGCCCGCAGGCTGCCGCGATAATGGAACTGCTGCACGCCGTAGAGGGTGAGGCCGACGCCGTAGGTCTCGTGCCGGTGCAAGTCGTAGGCATGGCCACCAAACCGCCCTTCGAGGCGCTGCAGGCCGGAGGCCGGTCGGTCGAGGCGAATCTGGTCGGGGGTCATGCACGAACGTTCAAGACGATGCCGGCACCATGCCCCATATCGCAGGCATGATCTACGAAACCAAGACGGCCCTCGTGCTGCGCAAGGAACTCGCCGCCTGGCAGGTGGCCAACGTCGCGGCCTTCCTGGCGGGCGGCCTCGCCGGCACCAACGCCCACATGATGGGCGAACCCTATCGCGACGGCAGCGGACGGGCCTACACCGCCCTGATCCGCGAGCCGGTGTTCGTCTATGGCGCGACCCTGGAGGAGCTGCGGCGGACGCATCAGCGGGCACTGTCGCGCGAACTGGTGCCCGCCATCTACATCGAGCCGATGTTCACCACGACCAACGACGCCGACAACCGCGCGGCGGTGGCCGCCGCGCCGGTCGATGCCCTGGACTTCGTCGGGATCGGCGTGCACGGGCCGCGCAAGGCAGTCGACAAGGTGGTCAACGGGCTGAAGTTCCTGGCTTAGGCCGGACGCCGTCGCCGCAGCAGGATCAGGACGGAGGCCGCGAGGTTGAGACCCATGCAGACTGCCAGCGGCACGCCGTAACCGCCCGATGCGTCGCGCAGGACGCCCAGCAGGCCGGGCCCGAAGGCATAGAGGGTCTGCATGACCGCGGTCGAGAGGGCGACGATCGCCGGGAAGCGATCGGCCGTGAACTCGCGCTGCACGATCATCGGCGACAGGGTGATGATATTGCCCACGGCAAGGCCATAGGCGGCACAGGCGCCGTACACGGCGAGAGGCGTCTCGACGAATTCCAGAACCGCGATGGCCGCGGCCTGCACCAGGAAGCAGATCGCCGAGGCGCGGCGTGGCTCGAAGCGGTCGATGACCAGACCCAGCACGATCCGACCGACCAGCGCGGTGACGGCGTTGATGCCGACGGCAAGGGCAGGATCGATCGCGGCACCACTGGCGGCGGACCGGGCCGTCACGAGCGGCACGAGATGGGTGAGGAAGCCGACCTGTGACGTCAGCACGAGGGCGAACGGCGCGGCGATGCTCCAGAAGTGCCACGTCCGCAGCGGCGCCAGCCGGTTCGGCCGCACCGCCGGCGGTTTGGGCGACAGGGGGCCGCGGCGGACGAACAGGACGACGATACCGGCGGCCAGGACGATGCCCACGGCCACCAGCAGCCGCTCCGCGGTCGCGAAGCCCAGCGCCGGGATGGCCGCGAGAAGCACCGGCGTGACGACGAGGCCCGCGAGCGTGGCGCCGCTCAGGGCGAGATTGAGCGCGAGTCCCCGCTTGCGGTCGAACCATTGTCCGACGGTGGCGGCGATCGGCGCCACGCTGGTGGCGTTCCAGCCGGGTGCCATCAGGACGTAGAGCAAGACCAGTTGCCACGGTTCGGTGACGGACGGCAGCAGCATGAGGGCGGTCGTGGTGATGGAGAGGCCGGCCAGGAACACGGCGCGCGGTCCGAAGCGGCCGATCGCCTCGGCAATGCGCGGGAGCAGCAGGGCGCCCAGGAGATAATGCGCGGTGACGACCGAGGAGATGAAGCCGGTCGACCAGCCGCGGGCGCGCTGCAGCTCGACGAGATAGATGCCGTGGGCATAGAAGCCGAAGCCCCAGGCGAACACGGCCGTGACGAAGCAGGCGAAGACGACGCGCCAGGCGGCGGGCGACGTGTCCGCGGCCACAGTCGCCGTCATGGACGGCCCGTGCTCACGAGCGGCTGACGTGGGCCGAAACGCAGCGCCAGCCCTCCGGCCGCAGCTGCCAGTCGTCGGTGTACCAGCCGGCACCCGGGCTGCCGTCGGGCTTCGTGTAGCTGGTCCGCGCATGGATGATGGCGAAGCTGCCCAGCAGCCGGATCTTCACGTCGTGCTCGCGCAGGCCCGTTACCGCCGAGCCGCGGCCGATCTGCGCCAGGAAGGCGGCGCGGTCGATCAGAGTGCCGTCGGGATTGGTGTTGTGGAAATCGTCCGACAGGTGCCGGTCGAACCATCCGACGTCGGCCTCGGCGACCGAGCGTACATAGTGGTGGTTGAGTTCCTGCAGGGTCGCGAGGTGCTGCGCCGTGTGCTCGTCCGTCATGACGTTTCCTTCCCCTGTCCGGCCGAGCGAGGTTCTCACGACACGAAGAGCCGCACGCCGACCGGCAGCGTGCGGGCCTTTTCCAGTCCCTCCATCGTGGTTCGATAGCCGAGCTCGATCGCGGCGTCGAAGCTCGTCCAGTCGAGCAGATCGATATGGGTCATCGGCGGCACGATCAGCAGCTCGGCGGCGGCGCGATCCTCGGCGGCGCGCGAGGTGCTGGCGACGAGCGCGGAGCGCAGCAGGATGCGCACGATCGAGGGGATGGGCAGCGTTTCGTTGCGCTTCCAGACGAGGCGTCGGAAGAACTGCCAGGCCGACCAGGGCTCCATTACGCCCTCGCCGGCGGACAGTGCGCCGCCCGTGTCGATGTCGACGCCGATGGTCACGCCGCGGCCCAGCCGCTGCATGGCGCGCACCGGGAAATTGTCGATGACGCCGCCATCGACATGGACCTCGCCTGCTTCGTTGAAGGGCGGCATGACGCCGGGGATCGATACCGAAGCGCGCAGCCACCGCCACAGCCGTCCCACCGTATGGATATCGGCCTTGGAGGTCGTGAGGTTCGCGGTCATGCAGTAGTAGGGGAGGATCAGGTCCTCGATGTCCTTCTCGCCGAAGGCCATGCGCAGCAGACGCGTGACCCGTCGTCCGGCGAACAGCGAGATCAGCGGCACCGTGTAGTCGCTGAGCGGATTGTTGTCGACGAAGGCACGGCGGAATCGGGCGTCGAGCTCCTCGTCGCTCCAGCGGGATGCGACGCCGGCCGCGACGATGGCGCCCATACTGGTGCCGCCCACCAGGTCGATCGGGACGCCGCACTCGCGCAGCGCCTTGACCACGCCGATATGGGTGAAGGCGCGCGCGCCGCCGCCCGCCATGACGACCCCCACCGCATGACCGGTGAGGATGCGGGCCAGCCGGTCGATGTCGGCAGGAATGTCGAGCCGCACGTGGTGATGGTTGCCGTAGAGGCCGCCCGCCAGCAGCGGCGCGGTGGAGCCCGCCTTGGGGTCGTGCCCCTCATGCAGCAGCACCAGCTCGCGGCGGCGGTGGAACACCGCGCCGCTTTGCGCGGTTTCGATCTCGAACGGCACTCTGGTGGGCGCGTCGTTGTCGGCATTGCGCATCACCACCAGGCAATCGGCCTGGCGCAGGCAGAGTTCGGTCCACGGCGTCAGCGTCGGATCGGCGCGGTAGAGCACGAACGACGATTCCATCTCGCAGCGCGCGAACCATTCAGGTTCCTGGTCGAGCGATTCCGATCCCAGCATCTGGACCTGGGTGCCGATACGGCCGAGCGCATTGGCCAGCATCACCGCGAAGCGGGCGGAGGGAACGTCGGGGCCGCTCGGCAGCAGCGCGAACGTGCGCGGCTGGCGGCGTGCGCCGCCGGCATCCTGCGCGTTACGGGCGACGACGCTGCGCATCAGCGCCGGCAGGACCTCGGGATGGTTGGAGGTGAGGGCGTGGAAGCTCGTCTGCGGCAGCCGCCAGACCTCGCTGTCGCGCAGCGCCGCCACGCTGCGCGTGCGCTTGCCCTGGGACAGCAACGACATCTCGCCGACCAGATTGCCGGGCGGGATCTCGGCGATCAGGATCGGCTCGCGTGCATCGCCGGCCTCATGATGGCGAAACACCCCGAGCGAGCCGCTCGTCACGACATAGACGGCGTCGGCCGGTTCGCCCTGGCGGAACAGCGGCGCGCCGCCGGGCAGCACCAGCAGGGTGAGCTGGTGCTCGACGGCGGCCAGGGCTTCGGGGGCGAGGTCGGCGAACAGCGGGGTCTGCTGCAACACCTTCTGCAGCCGCAGCCGGGCGGTATCCTCGCTCGGCACGGCGAGGCTCATCCCCCGGTCATTCCCTTCAGCGCCCACCCGATCGTCTGGTCGGCGCGCGCCCACACCATCTTCCGCCACTTGTCGCCGGCGGGGAAGAAGCGCTCCTTCATGTCGGCCTTCAGCGCGCGGCCCTGCGCCGAACCGAGGTCGCCGCGATGGTGCAGCCAGTTGTCGGCGCGCACGGCGTTCAACACTTCGGGCACCGTGTAGGTGCCGTACTCCAGTGCCACCGGTGTGACCTCGGCGTCGGGCAGTTCCTGCGGAAAGGCGTCGGTCATGACGCCGACCACGACCGCCGAGGTGGAGGTGCCGCCTTCCGGCGAGGTCATCTCGTCGCCGTACCAGGCCTTGGCGCGGGCGAACGACTTGGCCGCGGGCGACACCGCGCAGATCAGCTCGCCATGGCCGAACGGCCCGAGGCCGGTATGAAAATCGATGATACCGACGCGCCTGGCCTGCGACAGCTCCTCGCGGGCGATGGCGCGGACCGTGCGGTTGCTCCAGCTGGGCGTGGTGCCGCCGAAGAAGATCCCGTCGGGATGCGTGTACTGGCCGCCGCTGATCGCGCTCTGCAGGCCGAAGGCGCCGTGCTTCTGCGCGAAGGCGCCGAACACGCGTTCGGTCTCCGCGGCGCTCGCCTCGTTCCACTCGGCCGGCAGGACGGCGTCCGCGATCTCGAGATAGCCGTCGTTCTTCGGATAGCCCTTGTCGTGATCGACGAAGTTGCGATTGAGATCGACATTGTCCTCGGTGACGCGGCGCGTCCATGCGAAGCCATAGGGATTGAGCGCATGGATCAGCAGCGCGCCGGTATCGGGCGGCAGTTTCGCGGGACCGCCCGAGCGCATCCAGGCGATCTCGGCGCCCGATCCGCAATGGCCCTCGACGCCGTGCGTCCCGGCGATCAGCACCAGCATGTTCTTGGCGTCGGCCGCCCCGAAGCGCGCGGTGTCGAGGAACAGCCGCTCGCCGTTGGGCCCGCGCGCCTTCGGATTGAGCCAGGAACGCAGCGAACCGCCGGCTTCGGCAGCGGCGCCGCAGAACTTGGCGCGCGCCTCGGCGTAGCTTTCAGAGAAGCACTCGGACACTGAGAACATGCATATCCTCCGGCCGTCATCGTAGCCGCTTTGCCGAGCTCTCTCACCTCCCCCGTCTTACGGGGGAGGTAAGCTCGTGAATCAGCTGTCGTACCGCAGCAGCGTTTCGACCGGCGGTGTGAGCTTCTTGCGGCCTTCGAGGAAGGTGAGCTCGATGATGACGGCGGTCGCAGGCACCACGGCGCCGACGGTTTCGAGCAGGTTGACGGCGGCAGCCATGGTGCCGCCGGTCGCCAGCAGGTCGTCGACCAGCACGACGCGCGCGCCCTTGTGCACCGCGTCCTGCTGGATCTCGATCGTGTCGGTGCCGTATTCGAGCGAATAGGTGTGGCGCACCGTCGTGCCGGGCAGCTTGCCCTGCTTGCGCATCATCACGAACCCGGTCCCCAGTGCGAGCGCGAGCGGCGCGGCCAGCAGGAAGCCGCGCGATTCGATTCCCGCCAGCACGTCGGGCTTGTGCGGCCGGATCAGGTCGGCCAGCCGTTCGATGGCGGTGTGCCAGGCCTTGGGATGCGCCAGCAGGGTCGAGATGTCGTAGAAGAGAATGCCCGGCTTGGGGAAGTCGGGGATCGAGCGGATGTGCTGCTTGAGGTCAATATCCTTGGACACGTCGGTCTCCTGAACTCAGCTATAGGCCGGCGGCGGTACGAAGCCGCGATATTCCTTCTCCAGCAGCTTGGCGAACTGGATGCACTCGTAGTCGCCGTACTGGCGGCCGATGATTTGCACACCGATCGGCAGGCCTTCCTTGCTCTGCCCGATCGGGGCGGCGGTCGAGGGCAGCCAGGTGACGCCGGAGTAGCCGGCCCAGAAGATCTGGTCGACCACGGGGACCTGCTTGTTGTTCACGACGATCGTGCGCTTGTGGCGCAATCCCGCCTGGTCGTGCGGAAAGGCCGCGGTCACGGCGACCGGGCACAGCATCAGGTCGTAGTCCTGGAAGAACGCATCCCAGGCGAGCCGCATCCGGTGGCGCTTCTCGTTCAGCTGCAGCCAGGTGCGATGGGGCAGCGAGTTGCCGCGCTGCATCTGGGCGAAGTAGCTCATGTCGTCCGCGGGCAGGCTGGCGGCGTCCTTGACCGCCTGCTCGTAGACCGCGTCGCTCATGCGGCCCGAGGTCGCCGCGCGCAGCAGCCGGATATAGACGTCGTTCAGCTCCGTCGTGTCGATCTCCGGGCGCGCCTTGTCGTTCACCTTCACTTTGTTCTTGGCGAGGAAGGCGGCCAGCTTCGAGATCTGCTCCTGTACCGAATCGTCGACTTCCGCGTTCGGGTCGGTCAGCAGCACCGCCACCTTGAAGTCGCGCAGGCTGGTCTTCTTCGAGCGCGGCAGGGTGAGCGTCCAGCCGCGGCCGTCGACCGCATCGGGACCGGCCATCGCCGTGAGCGCGATCTCGAGATCCTCCGCGCCGCGGGCCAGTGGGCCGACCACGCCGATATCGCCGTAGGCCACCGCGCCGGCCAGCGCATGGCCCTTGGGCGAGACGACGCCCCAGCTCGGCTTGTGGCCCCACACGCCGCAATAATGGGCGGGATTGCGGATCGAGGCACCGATGTCGCTGCCGGCCTCGATGCCGGTGAGGCCGGCGGCCAGCGCCGCGCCCGACCCGCCCGAGGAGCCGCCCGGCGTCCGGCCGAGGTCCCACGGATTGTTGGTCGAGCCGTAGACCTCGTTGTAGCTCTGCCAGTCGGCGAGGTTCAGCGGCACGTTGGTCTTGCCGAACAGGGTGACGCCGGCATCCAGCATGCGCTGCGTGACCAGCGAATTCTGCGTCGCGACCGTGTCCTTGAAGGCGGGATCGCCCCAGGTGGTGGGGAGACCCGCGACGTCGAAGGATTCCTTGATCGTCATCGGCACGCCGTGCAGGGGGCCGAGCTTCTTGCCGGCCTTGACCGCGCGGTCCGCCGCCTTGGCGCGCTTGCGGGCGCCCTCGATGTCGGTCGCGATGATGGCGTTGAGCTCGGGGTTATAGGCCTCGACCCGCTTCAGGTAGAGGTCGAGCAGTTCGAGGCAGCCGATCTTCTTCTTCCGGACCGCAGCGGCGAGCTGCTTGGCGGTCTGGAACGGGAGGGCGAGGGACATGGGAGGAGGGTTTCCGCAAC
>CAZPOS010000049.1:0-10792 GCA_964588065.1 uncultured Reyranella sp. | reverse complement strand
GACGAGGTCCAAGCCCGTACCATATTGTCCGGCCCGCCGTGAAGAAACTCCCCGCCCGAACGATGCATCTCGCCATGCCGCTGGCGCTGACCTTCGTCATGACCTTCATCGTCTCCGGAATCGCCACCTTCCGGGCGATGGGCCTGGAGCCGGGTATGACCGCGCGCTGGATGGAATCGTGGATGGCATCCTGGATGGTCGCCTTCCCCACGATGCTGTTCCTGATGCCGCTGATGCGGCGCCTTCTGTCCTATCTGATCGAGGTCCGCTAGCGCGGTCTGGGACGCGCCCGCGCGGTGGGTTCCGCGATCAGCGGATCGTCCGGCCAGTAGTGGCGCGGATAGCGGCCCTTCAACTCCGATTTCACGGCCTTGTAACCGGTGGCCCAGAAGCTCGCGAGATCGCGCGTCACCTGGACCGGCCGGCGCGCCGGCGAGAGCAGGTGGATGGTGAGCGGCACCTTGCCGCCGGCGATACGGGGCGTCTCGGTGAGGCCGAACATCTCCTGCAGGCGGACCGATAGCGTCGGCTCGTCGGCATTTGCATAGTCGATCGCGACCCGCGATCCGCTCGGGACCTCGACATGGGTCGGTACCAGCCGCTCGACTTCGCGCTGCTTTTCCCACGGCACCAGCGCCTTGAGTGCCGCCGCGAGATCGATGCGGGCGAGGTGGTCGCGGCGGGAGATCCCGTCGAGATAGGGGCCAAGCCAGTCGGACAGCGATGCGACCAGGGCCGCATCCGAAAGATCGGGCCAGTCCTCGCCGGCATGGTGGCGCAGGAAGCCGATGCGTTCGCGCCAGCGCACGAGATCGTCGCTCCAGGGCAGGGCGCCGAGACCGAGCTGGCGCACGCCGTCGAGCATGGCGGCCCGCACCTTCTCCGGATCGGGCTGGGCGAGCGGCTTGTCCTCCAGGGCGAGAGCGCCCAGCCGGCGACGGCGGCGCGCGAGCACCGCGCCGTCGCGCGCGCTCCACTGCACGAGCTGCTCGTCGACGATGCGATCGGCGTAAAGCTCCTCGATCTCCGCGACCGTGATCGGCGCGGCGAGGAAGATGCGCGATTCCTGCGCCGAGCCGTCGAGATCGGCGACCACCAGAAACTCCTCGTTGGCCATCGGATCGCCTTCGGGCAGTGCGGCGCCGCGGCCGCCCGACAGGAGATAGCGGCCGGCCGTACCGGGGCGGCGGCGGCCGATCCGGTCGGGATAGGCGAGCGCCAGCAGCGGTCCCGTCATCGCGACCTCGGCGCGTTCGTCGCCGGCGCCGCGCGCCATCAGGCGCCGCGCCGCTTCCTGGATGAGGCGCAGGCTGCCGTCGCGCCGGCCGCTCAGGGCAATGTCGACCCGGTGGCGGAGGTCGGCGTCGCGCTGGCCGGGCGGCAGGCGCAGGAAGTCGCGTTCGCCCAGGATGGCGGCGAGCAGGGCGGCGACCCTGCCCTGGCCCAGTTCGCGGCCCTTCAGCACGAGATGCGCGATGCGTGGATGCTGGCCCAGCCGTACCATCGCCCGGCCGTGTTGCGTGATCGCACCCGCGGCATCGATCGCGCCGAGATCGGCCAGCAGCGCGCGTGCCGTCGCGAGCGAGGCGGCGGGGGGCGGCGTCAACCAGGGCAGGCTCGCGGCATCGCTTGTGCCCCAGGCCGCCAGTTCCAGCGCCAGCGGCGCCAGGTCGGCATCGAGGATCTCGGGCGGCGTGAAGGGCAGCAGCCCGCGCTGCGTCTGTTCCGGCCACAGGCGATAGCAGATGCCGGATTCGAGGCGGCCGGCGCGGCCGCGCCGCTGATCGGCCGAGGCCTGGCTGACGCGCACGGTTTCGAGCCGCGTCATACCCGAGCGCGGCGAGAACTTCGGCACCCGCATCTGGCCGCCGTCGATCACGATGCGCACGCCTTCGATGGTGAGGCTGGTCTCGGCGATCGACGTCGCCAGCACGACCTTGCGCCGGCCGGCGGGCGAGGGAGAGATGGCGCGGTCCTGGTCGGCGGGCGACAGGTCGCCATAGAGCGGCGCCACGTCGACGTCGGCGCCGATGCCCTGCAGCCGCTCCTCCACGCGGCGGATCTCGCCGACGCCCGGCAGGAACACGAGCGCACTTCCAGTTTCTTCGGCGAGCGCGCGGCGCACGGCGGCCGCAACATTGTCCTCGATGCGGCCGGCCGGCTCGCGATCGAGATAGCGCGTGTCGACCGGGAACATGCGGCCCGCGCTCTCGATCACCGGCGCGCCGCCCAGCCGCGCCGACACAGGCCCGGGATCGAGGGTGGCCGACATGGCCACCACGCGCAGGTCCTCGCGCAGTGCCGCCTGCGCCTCGCACACCAGCGCGAAGGACAGGTCGGTTTCGAGGCCGCGCTCGTGCAGCTCGTCGAAGATCACGCAGCCCACCGATTCGAGCGAGGGGTCGTCCTGCAGCAGGCGCAGGAACAGGCCATCGGTGACGACCTCGATGCGCGTACGCGGTCCGACCTTGGTATCGAAGCGAACGCGATAGCCCACGGTTTCGCCGACGGCCTCGCGCAGGCTCTCGGCCATGCGCCGGGCGGCGGCGCGCGCGGCCAGCCGTCGCGGCTCCTGCATCACGATCCTGCGGCCGCCGAGCCACGGCGCATCGAGCAGCGCCAGCGGCACGCGTGTGGTCTTGCCGGCGCCCGGCGGCGCCACCAGCACGGCGGCATTGCGCCTTTCCAGGGCGGCACGCAGCCGCGGCAATGCCTCGTCGACGGGAAGTCGCTCCATCGAACCCTGTTAGCGCGCCGATGGATGGACGGGAAGCAGGGGCGGGTTCACTCTCCCGCTCGTCAATTCGAGGAGCGTTGCAATGTCTGTCGTCGTCGAGGCTCTGGACCATCTCGTCATGAACGTGCGCGACGTCGAGGTCGCGGCCACCTGGTACCAGCGCGTGCTGGGCATGACGCGCAAGGACACCGAGCCGCGGCCCGGCCATCGCGTCACCTCGATGCATTTCGGCCGCCAGAAGATCAACCTTCGGCCCGAGACCGCCACACAGAAGCAATGGTTCACCGGCAAGACGGTGGCGCCGGGCAGCGACGATCTGTGTTTCCTCACACAGGCGTCGCCGCAGGCGGTGGCCGATCACTTCCGGAGCTGCGGCGTGGCGATCGAAGAGGGACCCAGCGAGAAGAGCGGGGCGAGGGGCACGATCGTCTCGGTCTATTGCCGCGATCCCGACGGCAACCTCATCGAGGTGTCATGCTACAAATAGGCGAAGCATGACCGCGCCGTTCGAAACCTTCGCCCGATCGCTGCGACTGCAGCCGCCGCTGCGATCCGCCATCACCGCAGCCTGTCGCCGGCCGGAGCCGGAGTGCGTGCCGCCGCTGCTCGATCTCGCAACACTGTCCCCGGCCGCTACCGCGAAGGCACGCGCACTGGCCGTGCGGCTGGTCGAGGCGTTGCGGTCCAAGGTGCCTGCAGGCGGGGTCGAGGGGCTGATCCACGAATACGCCCTCTCCAGCCAGGAGGGCGTGGCACTGATGTGCCTGGCCGAGGCGCTGCTGCGCATCCCCGACGACGAAACGCGCGACGCGCTGATCCGCGACAAGATCGGCGGCGGCGACTGGCGCGCGCATCTCGGACGCAGCCCGTCGCTGTTTGTCAACGCCGCGACCTGGGGCCTGCTGCTGACCGGCCGGCTCACGGCGACCAGCAGCGAGACCGGCCTGTCGGCCGCGCTCACGCGGCTGATCGCGAAGGGCGGCGAGCCGTTGATCCGCGGCGGCGTCAACATCGCGATGCGCCTGATGGGCGAGCAGTTCGTCGCCGGCCAGACCATCGGCGAGGCGCTGGACAACGGCCGGCGCTTCGAGGCCCGCGGTTTCCGCTACTCCTATGACATGCTGGGCGAGGCGGCGATCACCGCCCAGCAGGCCGAGCACTATCGTCTCGCCTACGAAGGGGCGATCCATGCCATCGGCGCGGCGTCGGCCGGACGCGGCATCTACGAGGGGCCCGGCATCTCGCTCAAACTCTCGGCCCTGCATCCGCGCTACGGCCGCGCGCAGGCCGAACGGGTCCACGCCGAACTCTATCCGCGCCTGCGCGACCTTAGCGTGCTGGCGCGCGGCTACGACATCGGCGTGAACATCGATGCGGAGGAAGCCGACCGGCTCGACCTCTCGCTCGACCTGCTGGAGCGGCTCTGCTTCGATCCGGCGCTCGAAGGCTGGAACGGCATCGGCTTTGTGGTGCAGGCCTATCAGAAGCGCGCCGCCTTCGTGATCGACCATCTGCTCGACCTCGGCCGCCGCAGCCGCCACCGGCTGATGATCCGTCTGGTCAAGGGCGCCTATTGGGACAGCGAGATCAAGCGCGCGCAGGTCGACGGGCTGGAGGATTTCCCGGTCTTCACGCGCAAGATCCACACCGACGTCTCGTACCTCGCCTGCGCGCGCAAGCTGCTGGCCGCGCCGGAGGCGGCGTTTCCGCAATTCGCCACCCACAATGCACTGACGCTCGCGTCGATCCACGCCATGGCCGGCGAGAATTTCTATGCCGGCCAGTATGAGTTCCAGTGCCTCCATGGCATGGGCGAGCCGCTCTACGAGGAGGTCGTCGGCCGCGACAAGCTCAACCGGCCGTGTCGCATCTATGCGCCGGTCGGAACGCACGAGACCCTGCTCGCCTATCTGGTGCGTCGCCTGCTGGAGAACGGCGCCAACACCTCCTTCGTCAACCAGGTTGCCGATCCCGACATAGCGCTGGACAGCCTGCTCGCCGATCCGGTCGAACGCGCGCGCGCCCTTTCACCGGTCGGCGCGCCGCATCCGCTCATCAAGTTGCCGCGCGACCTGTTCGCGCCGGCGCGGGCCAATTCGCGCGGCCTGGATCTGGTCAGCGAAAGCGTGCTCGCCGCGCTGGCGCGCGAACTGGTGCCCGGCGCATCGACCCCGTTGCGCGCGACGCCTGTCCTGGTCGATGGTCCGCGCGACGGCGTCGTGCGCGACGTCCGCAATCCTGCCGATCGGGGCGATCTGGTCGGCCACGTCGTCGACGCGACACCGGACCTCGTCGACGAAGCCTGCGCCAAGGCCGAGCGCTGGGTGGCGCCGCCCGCAGAGCGCGCCGCGATCCTGCGCCGGGCGGCCGATCTCATGGAAGCGCGCCTGGAAAAGCTGCTGGGCCCGATCGTGCGTGAGGCCGGCAAGACGCTCGCCAATGCCGTGGGCGAGGTGCGCGAGGCCGTGGACTTCCTGCGCTACTACGCGAATTGCATCGTGGGGTTCGACAACGCGACCCACCGGCCGCTGGGCGTAGTGGCCTGCATCAGCCCGTGGAATTTTCCGCTCTCGATCTTCACGGGCCAGGTTGCGGGCGCGCTGGCCGCGGGCAACGGGGTGATCGCCAAGCCTGCCGAGGAAACGCCGCTGATCGCGGCCCTCGCGGTCGCGCTGCTGCACGAGGCGGGGGTGCCGTCCACCGTGCTGCAGTTCCTGCCGGGCGATGGTGAGACCGGCAAGCGGCTGGTCGCCAACGCCGCCGTGGCGGGCGTGGTCTTCACCGGCTCGACCGAGGCGGCACAATCGATCAACCGCGCCCTGGCGCAGCGCCTCGGAGCTGAGGGGCGCCCGGTGCCGCTGATCGCCGAGACCGGCGGCCAGAACGCGCTGGTGGCGGATTCGTCGGCACTGCCCGAGCAACTGGTGATCGACGCGATCACGTCGGCCTTCGACTCGGCCGGCCAGCGCTGCTCGGCGTTGCGTGTGCTGTGCCTGCAGGACGACATCGCGGACAAGGTCGTGCCGATGCTCGAAGGGGCAATGGCGGAACTGGAGATCGGCAATCCCGACCGGCTCTCGACCGATGTCGGGCCCGTCATTTCGGCCGAGGCCCGGAAGCGGCTGCTCGACCATGTCGAACGCATGCGCGCGGCCGGACACCGCGTGTACCAGGTGCCGCTTCCCGCCGGCGCGGCGCGCGGGACCTTCGTGCCGCCGACCCTGATCGAGATCCGCTCGATCCCCGACCTGCCGGGCGAGGTCTTCGGCCCGGTTCTGCACGTCCTGCGCTATCCGCGCGAAGACATGGAGGAGGTGATTCGCGCGGTCAACGCGACCGGCTTCGGCCTGACCTTCGGCGTGCACACCCGCATCGACGAGACCATCGAGCGGGCGACGGCGGCGAGCACCGCCGGCAACCAGTACGTCAACCGGAACATGATCGGCGCCGTCGTGGGCGTGCAGCCGTTCGGCGGCCATGGCCTGTCGGGCACGGGCCCGAAGGCGGGCGGGCCGCTCTACGTCCACCGCCTTCTGGCGGGCGGACCAGCCATCGATGTGGCCGTCGGCGAACTGGCCGGTCCAGTGGGCGAGAGCAACGGCTACACGCTGCGGCCCAAGGGGACGATCCTCTGCGTCGCGGCGGATCCGGCGGAGTTAAGCGTGCAGCAAGCGCTGGTACGGTCGACCGGCAATCGCGTCGCACCGGGCGAGGCCGAGGACATCTCGGCGGTCCTGTTCTCGGGCCGCGAAAAGGACCTGCTCGATCTGGTCCGGCGGATGGCCGAGCGGCCCGGCCGCATCGTGCCGGTCCATGTTGCGCCCTATCCCCCCGCGCTGCTGTTCGACGAGCTGTCCCTGAGCGTCAACACCGCCGCCGCCGGCGGCAACGCCAGTTTGATGGCGATCGGTTAGCGTTCGCGCCTCGGCTCAGTACAGCCCGTACTTCTTCGGCGGGCCGGGATGGTTCACGCAGAGCATCTCGGGCGAGGTGATCGGGCCCATCTTGATCCGCTCTTCCTCGCACTTCTCGTAGGTGAACGGGCCGCCGAACACCTTGGGGCCACCGCCGACGATGATGTACGACTTTTCGAGGTACCAGCCGGGCCCCGTGTAGGCTTGGCTCGCCCCGGGCCCGGTGCAGGCACTGAGGGCCGCAGCCATAAGGGGAGCCGCGAGCAGGGTCGTCCAGCAACCGATCGAACGTTCCGACATCAGCTCAGCCTCTCCCCCCGGGGCAATGAACGCTGCCCACGTACGGCGGCCAAATTAGGCCATGGGCGCGATGTCTTCAATGCATCGAGAACGACAGCTAGGATGCGGCACATGCGCCTCTCGCCGTCCTTGTCGATCTTGATGGCCGTCGCTTCTTGGCCGGGCAGCCTGTTCGCCCTCGATTGCACGGCCCTCACCGATACCGACATTCCGTTCGCCCTGGCCTCCGAGGTCACCACCCGGAGGGCGGGTGAGGCGCCGGCGACGCGAGTCCAGCAGATCCAGGTGTTTCGAAACGGCGGCGAGGTCACCACCTTCACTGTCGATTCGCCGACGACCTATCTCAGGACTCGCGGCGCCAATTCCCTGTTTCCGGTCGATGCGTTCTATTCGACCGAGCCGAACGAGCCGCGCAAATGGACCTATTCGATAGGACCCACGGTCTATCTGACGCGCGGCCATCCCGTCAGCTACAGCGCCGACATGAAGCGCGCCGACGGACGGCTCCAGATGGCAGCCAGGATGACCCTCGAATTGCTCGAGTCGGGGACCGTCGAACTGAGTGGATGCCGCTTGAAGGTGTTGAAGTACCGGCGAACCCTCGAGGGTTTGGCGGATCGCCATCCTGTCTCCAACAGCGAGGAACTCACGTTCGCGCCCGCCCTGCGCGCGACGCTTGCGTCCATCCTGCGGACCGCCGACATTGAGGTCGTCAGTGTCCCGACAGCAATATCATTGAATTTCAAATACATAGAGTAAGTTCTTCATGGCGCCATTTGTGGCGCAACGAGGGCTTTCGTTTGCAGGGGCGACCGGGCTAATAATGCCCCGATTAAGCAAACGCATCCGGGGGGATGCTGGGCCAGCTTGCGCGCCAGCAGGATTGATCATGGGATTGCCTGAGAAGCAGGGACTGTACGACCCACGCAACGAACACGATTCGTGCGGCGTGGGTTTCGTGGCCGATATCAAGGGACGGAAGACGCACGCCATCGTGCGCCAGGGCCTGCAGATCCTGGTCAATCTCGACCATCGCGGCGCCGTCGGCGCCGACCCGCTGATGGGCGACGGTGCCGGCGCGATGATCCAGATCCCGGATGCGTTGCTGCGCGACTGGGCGCGCAAGGAAGGGGTCGATCTTCCGGAGCCCGGCCACTACGCCGTGGCGATGTGCTTCCTGCCGCCGGATGAAAAGGCGAGAGCGTTTGCAATCAAGCGCTTCGAGCATTTCATTAAGGTGGAAAAGCAAAAGCTGGTGGGCTGGCGCGACGTCCCGACCGACCTGACGGGCCTCGGCAAGGCGGTCATCGAATCGATGCCGGTGATCCGCATGGCGATCGTCGGCCGCGGTGCGAAGGTCGCCGACCAGGACGCGTTCGAGCGCAAGGTTCTGGCGATCCGCAAGCAGACGCAGAACCCGTTGGCGGATCTCGAAAAGAAGCACAAATTGCCAGGCCTTTCAGGCCTTTACATGCCGTCCTTCTCGTCGCGAACCGTGGTCTACAAGGGCCTGCTGCTCGCGCACCAGGTTGAGAGTTTCTATGAGGATCTGAGAAATCCTCTCTGTGAATCAGCGCTTTGCCTCGTTCATCAGAGATTCTCCACGAACACGTTCCCGTCGTGGAAGCTGGCGCATCCCTACCGGTTCATCGCCCATAACGGCGAGATCAACACGGTGCGCGGCAACGTCAACTGGATGTACGCCCGCCGGCGTACGATGGAATCCGACCTGATCGGCGCCGACCTCGACAAGATGTGGCCGATCATCCCGCACGGCCAGTCGGACACGGCCTGTCTCGACAATGCGCTCGAACTGCTGGTGGCCGGCGGCTATTCGCTGAGCCACGCCATGATGATGCTGATCCCGGAGGCGTGGGCCGGCAATCCGCTGATGGATGGCAGCCGCAAGGCCTTCTACGAGTATCACGCCGCCCTCATGGAGCCATGGGACGGCCCGGCCTCGATCGCCTTCACCGACGGCCGCCAGATCGGCGCGACCCTCGACCGCAACGGCCTGCGGCCGGCGCGCTTCCTCATCACCGAGGACGATCTGGTGGTGATGTCGTCGGAATCCGGCGTCCTGCCGATTCCCGATGAGAAGATCGTGCGCAAGTGGCGCCTGCAGCCCGGCAAGATGCTACTGATCGACCTCGAACAGGGCCGCATCGTCGAGGACGAGGAGCTGAAGCGCTCCCTGGCCGAGGCCGAGCCCTATGAGGAGTGGCTGCGCGAGACGCAGCACAAGCTCGAGGAGCTGTCGGAAATCCCCGACGCGCCCTCGCCGGTGGCCTCGAACGACCCCTCGACCCTGCTCGATCGCCAGCAGGCCTTCGGCTACACGCAGGAGGACATCCAGTTCTTCCTCGAGCCGATGGCCAGTGTCGCCGACGATCCGATCGGCTCGATGGGCACCGACACGCCGATCGCGGTGCTCTCGAAGAAGCCGAAGCTGCTCTACAATTACTTCAAGCAGAACTTCGCCCAGGTCACCAATCCGCCGATCGATCCGATCCGCGAGGAGCTGGTGATGTCGCTGGTCTCGATGATCGGCCCGCGGCCCAATCTGCTCGGCCGGCACGCCGGCATGCACAAGCGGCTCGAAGTCTCCCAGCCGGTACTGACCAACGCCGAGCTGGAGAAAATCCGTTCGATCGAGGACTTGCTGGACGGCTCGTTCCGCACCGCCACCATCGACACGACCTGGCTCGCCTCCGAGGGCGCGGCCGGGCTGGAAGAGGCGCTGGACCGGGTCTGCGCCGAGGCGACCGACCATGTGTTGGCCGACCGCAACATCCTGATCCTGTCGGATCGAGCGGTGTCGGCCGAGCGGGTGCCGATCCCGGCGCTGCTGGCGACCGCCGCCGTGCATCACAGCCTGATCCGCCGCGGCCTGCGCACCCAGACCGGCCTGGTGGTCGAGACCGGCGAGGCGCGCGAGGTTCATCACTTCTGCTGCCTGGCCGGCTACGGCGCCGAGGCGGTGAATCCCTATCTCGCCTTCGAGACGCTGGAGACGCTGCGCGTCCAGAACGGCCTGCCGCTGAAGCCCTACGAGGTTCAGAAGAACTTCATCAAGGCGATCGGCAAGGGTCTGCTGAAGGTCATGTCCAAGATGGGCATCTCGACCTACCAGTCCTATTGCGGCGCCCAGATCTTCGACGCGGTCGGCCTGTCCTCCGCCTTCGTCGACAAATATTTCACCGGCACCGCGACGACGATCGAGGGGGCGGGCTGGCAGGAGATCGCCGAGGAGACGGTGCGCCGTCACCGCAACGCCTACGGCGACAACCCGGTCTATCGCACCATGCTCGACGTCGGCGGCGACTATGCCTTCCGCCTGCGCGGCGAGGAGCATGCCTGGACGCCGGAGAGCGTGTCGCGCCTGCAGCATGCGGTGCGCGGCCAGTCGTCCGACGACTACAAGGCCTTCGCCACCTCGATCAACGAGCAGAGCGAGAGGCTTCTCACCATCCGCGGCCTGATGCAGCTCAAGTGGGCGGACCAGCCGATCCCGGTCGAGGAGGTCGAGCCCGCGGCCAGCATCGTAAAGCGCTTCGCCACCGGCGCGATGAGCTTCGGCTCGATCAGCCGTGAGGCGCACACCACGCTCGCGATCGCCATGAACCGGATCGGCGGCAAGTCGAACACCGGCGAGGGCGGTGAGGAGGCGGACCGCTTCAAGCCGCTGCCCAACGGCGATTCGATGCGTTCGGCCATCAAGCAGGTCGCGTCGGGCCGCTTCGGCGTCACCGCCGAATACCTGGTCAATGCCGACGACATCCAGATCAAGATGGCGCAGGGTGCCAAGCCCTGCGAGGGCGGCCAGCTGCCCGGCCACAAG
>CAZPOS010000048.1:0-26005 GCA_964588065.1 uncultured Reyranella sp. | reverse complement strand
ATGTCGAGGACGGGGTCATCGTGAATTCGGAGTTCCTCGACGGGCTCGGCGTCGAGGAAGCGAAGGCGAAAGTGATCGCGCGCCTGGAAGAGATGGGCGTCGGCATGGGCACCACCCAGTACCGCCTGCGCGACTGGCTGGTCTCACGCCAGCGCTATTGGGGGTGCCCGATCCCGGCGATCCATTGCGAGAGCTGCGGCGTCGTCCCGGTGCCGGAGAAGGATCTGCCGGTCCAGCTGCCGGAGGACGTGACCTTCGATCGTCCGGGCAATCCCCTCGACCGCCATCCGACGTGGAAACACGTCCCGTGCCCGACCTGCGGGAAGCCCGCCCGTCGGGAAACCGACACGTTCGATACCTTCATCGATTCGAGCTGGTACTTCGACCGGTTCACCTCGCCGCAGCTGGAGACGGCGCCGTTCGACCGCGAGGAGAACCGGTACTGGATGCCGGTCGATCAATATATCGGCGGCGTCGAGCACGCGATCCTCCACCTGCTCTATTCGCGCTTCTGGACGCGCGCCATGCGCGAGGTCCAGCTGACCGACCGCGACGAGCCGTTCGACGGTCTCTTCACCCAGGGCATGGTCTGCCACGAGACCTATCGCGCGAGCGACGGGACGTGGCTTACGCCCGAGGAGATCGAGCGCGACGGCGGCAAAGTCGTGCGTCTCTCCGACAAGAGCCCGGTCGAGGTCGGCCGCTCGGAGAAGATGTCCAAGTCGAAGAAGAACGTCGTCGACCCGGACGAGATCATCCGCGACTACGGTGCCGACACCGCGCGCTGGTTCATGCTGTCCGACAGTCCGCCGGAGCGCGACCTCGAATGGACCGAAGCCGGCGTCACCGGCGCCTGGCGCTTCCAGCAGCGGCTGTTCCGCATCGCCTCCCAGGCGATCGAGGCCCTGCCGGCGGTCGGCACGCCGCGGCCCTCGGCGTTCGCGGACGCGGCCGTTGCCCTGCGCCGTGCCGCGCACAAGGCGATCGCGGGCATCTCCGCCGACATCGAGGCCTTCCATTTCAACAAGGCGGTGGCGCGGCTCTACGAGTTCGCCAACACGATCGATTCGGTCGAGGCGAAGGACGAGAGCACGAAATGGGCGCTGCGCGAGGCGCTGGAGATCTTCGTGCGCCTCATCGGTCCCATGACTCCGCATCTCGCCGAAGAGCTATGGCACGCGCTGGGCCATACCGGCCTGGTCGCCGATGCGCCGTGGCCGGCGGCCGAGGACGCGCTGCTGGTCGACGACACGGTCACCGTCGCGGTCCAGCTGAACGGCAAGCTGCGCGGCACCCTGGCGCTCGCCAAGGACGCACCCAAGGAAGCGGTGGAAGCCGCTGCCCTGGCGCTGCCCGAGCTCGTGCGCGGGCTCGACGGCAAGACGCCCAAGCGGGTGATCGTCGTGCCGAACAGGATCGTAAACGTCGTGGTGTGACGCTGCGCCTCGAGGCGCGCCGTCCGGGGAACAGACCATGTCGACCAACCGCCGACAGCGGCGAGCAGAAAAGGCGGGCAAGGCATCGCCGACCGGCCTCAAAGGGGGACTCGGAGCGGCGAGGACTCTGCTGACGCAAGCGACCCGGCGTCACCAGGCTGGCGATCTGACGGGTGCGATCGCGGATTACGAACGAGCGCTCCAGCTCGATCCGCAAGCACCCGAAGCGCTGTCGAACCTGGGTCTGGCGCTGAAAGACCTGGGTCGGCCGGCCGAAGCCGTCGCCCGCTTTGAGCAGGCGCTCGCGCTGAGGCCGGATGTCCCCGGGGTACTATCGAACCTCGGTGCTGCGCTGAAGGATCTTGGTCGCCTGGACGCGGCAGTCGCCAGCTTCCGGCGAGCCTTGACCCTCAAGCCGGACTATCCCGGAGCACTCTCCAATCTCGGAAACGCGCTCAAGGAACAGGGGCAGTTCGACGAGGCGATCACTTGCTACCGGCAGGCGCTCGCGCTCAGACCGGACCATCCCGAGACCCTGTCCAATCTCGGAAACGCACTGCGCGAACGGAACCTGCTGGACGAAGCCGTCGATCACTTTCGCCGCGCAATTACGCTGAAACCCGACTTTCCCGAAGCCCTGTCGAACTGTGGCAATGCCCTGAAGGACCAGGGCCGGCTCGACGAGGCGATCGAGTGCTACGAGCAGGCGATCCGCCTGAGGCCGCGCTTCGCCGAGGCCCATAGCAACCTGCTCATGACGCTGCACTATCCGGAGCGCCTGGTCGACCGCAACACCCTCGACGAGGCCCGCCGCTTCGCGCGACTGATCGAGGTGGGAAACACCGCCCGCCGGGTGTTTCCCAACGCCTCCGACCCCCATCGACGTCTGCGCATCGGCTACGTCTCCGCCGATTTCCGATCGCATCCGGTCGGCCTCTTCCTCGACGGCATCCTCGCCGCCCACGACCCGGCCATGGTCGAGGTCTTCTGCTACAGCAACGCACGGATCGAGGACGACGTCACCCGGCGGCTGCGGCAGAGGGCCGACCACTGGCGAATAATCGCCGGCGTATCCGACACGGCGGCCGATGCCGCGATCAGGCGTGATTCGATCGACATCCTCGTCGACCTCTCGGGGCACACATCGGGCAATCGGCTGCCCCTGTTCGCCCTCAAACCCGCACCGGTGCAGGCCTCTTGGCTCGGCTATGTTGATACGACGGGGCTCACGGCAATGGACCACGTCCTGGCCGATCATATCGTCGTCCCTCCGGGCGACGAGGCGTCCTTTACCGAAAGGGTTTGGCGGCTCCCGCAGACCTATTTTTGCTTCACGCCGCCGGCCTTCGACGTGCCGCTCGTCGACCGGCCGACCGAACGGCTGGTGACCTTTGGCTCCTTCAACAACCGGGCCAAGCTCACGCCCGCCACGATCCGCTTGTGGGCCGACGTCTTAATCGCCACCCCCGGCAGCCGCCTGCTGGTGAAGACGGCATTCGTGGACAACCCCACCATACGCCACGAGATTTTGCGGCAGTTCGCGGCCCATGGCATTGCCGCCGACCGGCTGACCCTCGAAGGGCCGACCTCGCGCGCCGACTTGCTCGCTGCCTACAACCGCATCGACATTGGGCTGGACCCCTTCCCCTATGGGGGTGGTCTGACGACCGCAGAAGCCTTGTGGATGGGCGTCCCGGTCGTGACCCTGCAAGGTCCCCGATGGGTCAGCCGCGCCACGGCGAGCATCCTGACGACGGTCGGGGTACCGGAACTGATTGCTTTCGATGTCGAGACATACATACGAACGGCGAAGGCGCTGGCAGATGATCGCCGACGACTGGAGAGGTATCATCGCGAGCTGCGCCAGATTGTGGAACGATCGCCGCTCTGCGACGGGTCGCGCCTTACGCGGGCCGTCGAAGGATTCTACCGTGACATGTGGATCGCCTGGTGTGCCGGGCGGACCGCAGGACGGGCGTGAGGACCGCACCACGCGAGATCGGGGCCTTCGGGAAGCTGGGCACCAAGGTTCTGGTCATCGTGCCGGACCGCGTCCTACTAATTGCACTCTAGAGCCGCAGAGCCAGGAAGGGCCAGAACATGGCACGCAAGCCGAACTACGATTTCGAGCGTCGCGAACGCGAGCGTCTCAAGGCCATCAAGGTTGCCGAGAAGGCCGAAGCCAAGCGCGCCGCGCGCGAACGCGCAAAGCAGGGCGGCGAAGAGTCGCCGGCCGGCGAGACGGAGACCCCGAGCGACAAGGGCTGAGGCCACCGCACGGCCGGCCCGTGCTATAGGGAGCCCCGTGAAGATCGAAGCACGCCAGGTCGAGACCTTCCTGAAGAAGCCGGACCCCAAGGTCCGGGCCGTGGTGATCTACGGCAACGACGACGGGCTGGTGGCGGAGCGCGCGGTCGCGCTGGCCAAGTCGGTCTGCGAGGACCTCAAGGATCCGTTCCGCGTGGTCGACATCGCGGGCGAGGTTCTGAAGCAGGATCCCGCCCGGTTGGCCGACGAGTTCGGCGCTCTGTCGATGATGGGCGGTCGCCGCGTGATCCGCGTCCGGCCCGCCGGCGAGGAGTCGGTCGCGGCGCTGGAAAACCTGGTCGAGGCCACAGCCGGCGATGCGCTGATCATCGTCGAAGCGGGCAATCTCACGCCCCGCTCGGGCCTTCGCACACTCGCCGAGACCGAGGCCAGCCTGGCCGCCTTGCCCTGCTACATGGACAACGAGGCCGCCCTCGAAGGACTCGTGGAAAACGCCGCGCGCGCCCAGGGCCTCAGTGTCGATCCCGAGGCGCTTGAATGGATCGTCGAACGGCTGGGCGGCGATCGCGGGCAGACCCGCGGCGAGATCGACAAGCTGCTGCTCTACAAGGGCACCGACGCCGGCAAGACCGTCACTCTGGAGGACGCGACGGCGGTGCTGGGCGACACCGCCTCGATCGGCATAGACGACGTGATCGCCGCGACGTTCGATGGCGAGGTCGTGGCCCTGGATCGTGCGCTCGATCGTGTGTTCGCCGAAGGCGGCAATCCGGTCCAGCTCGTGCGCTCGCTGCAGCGCCATGCCGACCAGCTCCATCTGGTGTCAGGTCATGTGGCCAAAGGGGGTAATCTCGAAGGCGCGATGTTCAAGGCGCGCGGGCTCCCGCGCGGCGGTCCTGTGCGGCAGCGCTTCGAGCGTCACCTGCGGACCTGGCCTCTGCCGCGCCTGAGCGCGGCCGTGTCGACGATCCTGGAGGCCGAGATCGACTGCAAGCGGACGGGCCTGCCGCACGAGGCGATTGCCCGCCGGCTCTGCCTGCGCCTCAGCCAGGCCGCGCGCTCGGCAAAGACCCGCCGGTAGCGTCTATTTGCCCGTGGGCGTCAGCGGGATCGCGGCCTGAGGCGAGAGCACCAGGAAGGTGAAGCTCTCCTCGATGTAAAGCCGCACACGCTCGGTATCGTGTTCGAGGTAGCCGATCGAGAAATCCTGTCCGACCGTCAACTCGAAGTCGCCCCCTCTCAGGGAGACGACGAGACCGCCATCGAGTCCCGGTGCGGCGTGGACCTCGCCATCGATCAGCCGCTGCACGTGGCTGAGGATGGGATAGCCGCCGTCGGTGCGCGACTGTAGATCCTTGAAGAGCTGCTCGCTCAAGACGACGGCGAAGGGACCTTCGACACCCTCGTCACGCAGCTTCTTCAAGGCGGCCGCGACCGCATCGGGATAGTCGGCGTGGCTGGTGCCCAAGGCGACCGACTGCCCCTTCTGCGCCTGGCAGATGCCGGTGATCTGAGCCGCCTCGTATCCATGAAAGATTGCCCGATCTTCCGCGATGGCGATCTCGCGCGCCGCCGCCGTCACCGCATCGAGATCCGGATCGCGGGCGCCGCGATCGATGGCGTCGAGTTCGGCGCGGGTGACCTCGAAGGGAATCCGCAGTTCGACGAGCGGCTGGATGCGACGCAACAGAGCCCGCACGTTCTGTCCGCCCGGCGGGGAGGCGATGGGATCGGCACGGCCCAACTCGACGTCGGACGCTCCCCAGCCCAGAGGACCGCGAAAGTCGACGACGCGACGGGCAGCGAGAAGGGTGCGCAGCGTCCGCTTCGCTTCTTTTTCGATCTCCTCCCAACCGGCTTCGGTGATGGGGGCACGATCGCGAAAGAGATGGTTCTTCATGTTCTCACCCGATCGGACTTCCGGCGCAGGCTGCCAATTCCCAGGCTGCCATCTGAAACGCTTTCGGCTTCGTCTCCTCCGGACCCGCCGCCCTTCATCTCGGCCTCGATCTCCTTGATCGGACCTTCCTTGAACAGGAATGTTCGAAGGTGCTCGTCCATCTTGGGGTCGTTGCGGCGCAGCCATTCGAGGGCCATGGCCGCGTGCTCCTTCTCCTCGTCACGGTTGTGTTCGAGGATGGTCCGCAACTCCGCGTTGGAGGTGGCTTTGGCGCGCTGGTCATACCAGTCGACGGCCTCGAGTTCTTCCATAAGGGACACGATCGCGCGATGACGATCGATGACCTCGGCCCCGAGCTTGGCCGGGTCTTCGTGCAGCGTTTCACTAGCCATGGCGCAGCAACGCGTTTGTCGCCGCGAAGTTCCACGGCGGCGATCACGATGTGCAATCCTGGAACGCTGCGCCGCATGCGACGTTGCTGAAGATTGCGACCGAGCGATGACAACAACCATGGAGAGGGACGTGCGCGCTTTTGGTTGCCTTGTGGCGGCGTCTCTACTGGTGAGCGCCTGCGCGAGCGTGCCGTTGGCCGGACCCATGGCCGACGAGGAGGGGAAGCGGTTCGACCCTCCGCCGCCAGGCCAGTCGGCTCTCTATCTGTACCGGAGTTCGGTTCTAGGGTCGGAGGTCGTCTTCTCGCTGGCCGACAATCAGCAGCCGCTCGGCTCTCTGGCCAACAAGACCTGGATCCGCGCCGACCTCGTCCCGGGCCGGCACGTCATCACCTGCAGCGTGCCGAGCTACGCCCCGCTGACCCAGACACCGGCGCAGGCCGCCACGGTCGATCTGGCGCCGGGCGAGATCCGCTTCGTCGAAGTCGACGTGTGGCCCGGGCTTCCGCTCAACCCGCGCTGCGTCGCGACCGAAGTGGGTGCCGACAAGGGTCGCGCCGCGGTGGCGGACGGCAACCGGGCGATGGCCGCGAACTGACCGCTCAGCGTCGCGTCAGTTTGTCGACCACCGTATCGAGCTGATCGAAGTCGCGGATCTCCAGGGTGAGCAGGCTCTGTTCACCGAGTCCGCGAAGGGACAGATCCGCTTTCAGGCCGAGTGCTTCCTCGATGCGCTTCTCCAGCGCGCGCGTGTCGGCGCTCTTGGTATCGGCGCCGCCCGCGCCGGCCTTCGGCTTGGCGCCCCCTGTCTTCGCGGACTTCTTCGTCTCGCCGGTGAGGCGCTCGAGGTCGCGGACCGTGAGCTTCTCGGCAACCGCCCGCTGGGCCATTGCCAGCGGATCGGGTACACCGATCAGTGTACGGGCCTGACCGGCCGAGAGGTCGCCGTCCCGTACCATCTCCTGGACGGCCGGCGGCAGATCCAGCAGCCGGAGGGTGTTGGCGACATGCGGCCGGCTGCGGCCCATCATGCGGGCGATGTCTTCCTGGGTATGGCTGTAATCCTCGATCAGCCGCTTGTAGCCCTGCGCCTCGTCGATCGCGGTGAGGTCGGACCGCTGCAGGTTCTCGACCAGCCCGATCTGCAGCGCATCCCTGTCGTCGATGCTGCGGATGACGACGGGAACGTCGTGGAGCTGGGCCTTCTGCGCCGCTCGCCAGCGGCGTTCGCCGGCGATGATCTCGTAGGACTCGGGGGCGTCGCGCAACGGACGAACAAGGATAGGTTGTAGAAGCCCATATTCCTTGACCGATTCGACCAGCATTTCGATGCCCTCGAAACTGGTGCGCGGCTGCATCTTGCCCGGCTTGAGCTGGCCGATCGGCAAGGTGAGAGGCATCTTGCCGGGTGACGGACGGGGAGTCTCGCCGGGGGCGGACTGCGCAACTGCAGGTTGCGCAGGCACAGGAGCAGCAGCCGGCGAGGGCGTAACCGCGGCGGCGACTTCGTCGTCGCCGAGCAGAGCGGAAAGGCCGCGACCGAGGCCGCGCGATTTTGGAGCTTGGGTCATTGGACAGGAGCCTGTTCAGCGGCGAGGCGCCGGCGGCGGATGAACTCGCTCGCCAGCAGGATGTAAGCCTGCGATCCGGCGCAGGCATTGTCGTAGATCAGCACCGGCATGCCATGCGACGGCGCTTCGGCGATTCGCACGTTGCGCGGGATCGTCGTTCCGAACACCTTCTCGCCGTAGTGAGCCCTGACATCCGCCACCACTTGCTGGCTGAGCGTCATCCGGCGGTCGACCATGGTCAGGACGACACCGAAGATGTGCAGGCGCGGGTTCAGGCGCTTCTTCACGCGCTCGATCGTGTTTCCCAGGGCGCCGATGCCCTCAAGCGCCAGGAACTCCGCCTGCAGGGGAACCAGGACGGCATCGACCGCCACCAGAGCATTCAGGGTAACCAGACCGAGCGACGGGGGACAGTCGATCAGGACGACGTCCCAGCGCTGGCGGGCGTCGCTTTCGGGGGCGGCCAGGGCATCCGCGAGGCGATTCTCGCGGCGCTCCATGTCGATCAATTCGATCTCGGCGCCCGCGAGCTGGACGGCCGCCGGCATGACTTCCAGCCCGGGGATCCGGGTCTGACGGACGCACTCGGCCATCGGCCTCAGGCCGAGCAAATACTCGTACGAACCGGGTGAGCGCTCGTTTCGACCCACCCCTAGACTCGTGGAGGCGTTTCCCTGAGGGTCGAGGTCGATCAGAAGGACCTTTTCGCCAACCGCCGCCAGCGCCGTGGCCAGGTTGATGGCCGTCGTCGTCTTACCGACGCCACCCTTCTGGTTGGCGATCGCGAAGATCTGTGGCGGCGCCATAGGGCCCGATTCTGAGGATGACGGCGTCACGATCGGTCACGCTTGCAATGGCATCGGGGGAAAAGTCCCATTTCTTCTTCGCCTCGTCCACCTCGGCCTGCCAACCTTTGCCCTTGTGGAACAGGCAGGTGGCACGCTCTGTCCTATGTCGATCCGACCATTCGAGCAACTGATCCAGAGGGGCAAGCGCCCTTGCGGTGATTACGTCCGCGCCGACCGGCGGCGCCGCCTCGATCCGCTTCACGACCACGGTCGGAAGCTTCGGGAGTTCCATCTTCCGCGCGGCTTCCCCGAGGAAGGCGGCTTTACGCGCATCCGATTCGATCATGGTGAGCGGCAGGTCGGGGCGCATGGCGGCAATGACGAGACCCGGAAATCCACCGCCGCTTCCGAGGTCGGCCAGGGAACCGGCGTCGGTCGGGATCAGACGGACCACCTGAGCCGAATCCACGATATGGCGCTTCCAGGCGCCCTCAAGGGTATTGCGGCCGACCAGATTGATGGCCTTCTGCCACCGCCCCAGGGTTTCGATCAGGACTTCAAGACGCCTCAGTGTTTCACGTGAAACATCGACCAGCGGGTCCATCGTCATGCCGCCCGCCGCCGCACATGCTTGAGCAGGGCCACCAGGGCCGCCGGCGTCACACCAGAGATGCGGGCGGCCTGGCCCAGCGTGGCGGGCCGATTCGCCTCCAGCTTCTGGCGGACCTCCGTCGAGAGGCTCCCGATCGCGCCATAATCGAGATCTGGGGGGAGCGCCAATGCCTCGTCCCGCCGGTAGGCAGCGATGTCGCCGCGCTGCCGGGAGAGGTACCCTTCATATCGCGAGTCTATGGTAAGCTGTTCCACAATGTCCGGCGAGACGGCGTCGAGCTCCGGCCACAAACCAACCAGACGGCTCCAGTCGATCTCCGGGTAGGCGAGCAGGTCGAGGGCCGATCGGGAGACTCCATCCTGATTGATGGGAATCCCGCGTTTGGCCAAGGCCGACGGGCTGATCTTCAGGTTGCCGGCGAGCGATCTGGCCGCCTCCAACGCCTGATGTTTCACGTGAAACATCGCCGCCCGATCACCTCCCACGCAGCCGATTTCCAGCCCACGGGGAGTGAGACGCTGGTCTGCATTGTCGGCGCGCAACCACAGCCGATACTCGGCCCGGGAGGTGAACATCCGGTAGGGTTCCGTCACCCCCAGAGACACCAGATCGTCGATCAGGACACCGAGATATCCATCGGCCCGATCCACCACAAAGGGTTTCGCCAGCGCCGCATTCAAACCGGCGATCAGCCCCTGTGCGGCCGCTTCCTCATATCCGGTCGTGCCGTTGATCTGGCCGGCCATGTAAAGCCCCGGCACGCGGCGCGTCTCCAGCGTCGCGTGGAGTTCGCGCGGGTCGATGTGATCATACTCGATCGCGTACCCAGCTCGCAGCATCGCGGCATGCTCCAGCCCCGGAATCGTCCGCAGCATCGTGAGCTGGACCTCCTGCGGCAACGAGGTCGAGATGCCGTTGGGATAGACCGTGTAATCGTCGAGACCTTCGGGCTCGAGGAATATCTGGTGGCGGTCGCGCTGGCTGAATCGAACGACCTTGTCCTCGATCGACGGGCAGTAGCGCGGTCCCACACTTTCGATCTGCCCGGAATACATGGGGGCACGGTGCAAGTTGGCGCGGATGATCTCGTGCGTCTCCGCGGTGGTGGTCGTGATGTGGCACGGTACCTGAGGTGTCTTAATCCGACTCGTCAGGTAGGAAAACGGCCTCGGCGGATCGTCGCCGTCTTGGCGTTCGAGAGAGGCATAGTCGATGGTCCGGCCATCGAGGCGTGCGGGCGTTCCCGTCTTGAGCCGCCCGAGCTTGAAGCCCAGGCGGTCCAGGGTGAGCGCCAAGGCGGTCGACGGCTCCTCGATCCCGTTCCCGCGTGCCCTTCCCGCCGGAATCCTGGTCTCACCCATATGAATGAGACCCCGAAGAAAGGTGCCTGTCGTCAGGATGACCCGCGGGCTCGCGATCTCCGTGCCCGACTCGGTCACGACCCCTGCACACGCGCCCGTTGCATCGACGACAATATCCGCAACCGGCTCGGCCCGGATCTCGAGGTTCGCCTGTTCGGCCAGGAGTTCCTGGATCGCCCGGCGGTAGAGCTTCCGGTCGGCCTGGGCCCGCGGACCACGGACTGCCGGCCCCTTCGACAGGTTCAACGTGCGAAATTGGATGCCGCCACGGTCGATCGCCCGGCCCATGATCCCGTCGAGCGCATCGATCTCGCGAACGAGGTGTCCTTTGCCGAGCCCGCCGATCGCCGGATTGCACGACATCTCGCCGATCGTCTCGATCCGGTGCGTGAGAAGCAAGGTGCGCGCGCCGAGACGCGCCGCGGCTGCCGCAGCCTCGCAACCGGCATGGCCGCCGCCCACCACGATCACGTCATATGAAAAGGCCCGCATGCCGCGCCCTTTACGCTTCCGGTCCGTGGCGGTCCAGATGGCTCGTGTCGTTGATGAAGCCCACGCGCACGTCGCCGTCCTTCAGGATTTCCAACTCACTCAATGCGCACGGATCCTGCGATAACATCCAGTAGGCCGACAGCGGCTGGTCGAGAAGCTGCAGCAACAGTGCGCGGTTCACACTGTCGTGCCCCACGAGCACGACCGTCTCGCCGGCGTGCCGGTCCAGCACCAGGCGGAGCGCGTTTGCGGTCCGGGCAACCACGTCCTGCAGTGACTCACCCCCGGGAAAGCGCATCAGGTGCGGCGCCCGGCGCCACAGGCGGTACGCCTCCGGTGCCTCCATCTCGACGTCGTCATGGGTACGCATCTGCCAGGCGCCATAATCGATGTCGCCGATACCCTCGTGGACCGATGCGGGAATATCGCAGGCTTGCGCGATCCGACCGCCGGTGACGACGCAGCGTTGCAGCGAGCTCGTATAGACGGCGACCGGTTTCCAGCGGGCACGGATACGGGAAGCCAGCGCATCGGCCTGTGCCAGCCCCTTGTCCGTCAGTGGAAGTTCGGCGCGGCCGCGAAAGCGGGCGGGGTGGATGCCCTCGACGTGACCATGGCGGGTCAGAAGGATTCTGGTCATGCGCGATTGTAGTCTGCTGGGCACATCAGGCACGCGAGTCCTATAGCAGCCGGTCACGAAATCTTGACGGCCGCCATCGATGTGCCTTAACGAGTGCGCATCGACGGTCCTCCCTAACCGGAGGCTAACAGGGAATGCCGTGCTGCCCCTTCGGGGGCTAATCGGCAGCTGTACCCGCAGCTGTAAGCGGCGAGCGACTGCCCCAGTGTCACTGGACGAAAGTCTGGGAAGACGGGCAGGAGCCGTGACCCGCGAGCCAGAAGACCTGCCGCCGATAGCGTCGCTCTTCCGATGGACGGGACAATCCAACGGGACGGTCAACCGAGCGGTGACGCGCCTTGTGCGTGTTCTGTCTTGGGAGATCCGTCGATGACGCCGATCCGTCGAATTCTATTCGTGCTTCCGTTCCTGACGCCTCTCGTCGCACCGATGACGGCGCGGGCCCAGACCGAGCCGGACGCCATGATGCCCACCACGGTCGTGACCGCCGACCGCTTCCCGACCGATCCGAACAAGGTCACTGCCAGCTACACCGTCGTCATGCAGGAAGAGATGCAGCGGCGGCAGCTTCGCACCGCCGCCGAAGTGCTGAAGACCGTCCCCGGCGTCTCGGTTCAACAGTCCGGCGGCGTGGGCACACTGACCTCGGTGTTCGTGCGCGGCTCCAACGCCAACCACGTGCTGGTGCTGATCGACGGCGTCAATGTCAGCGATCCGTCCAGCGGCAATGGCGCGGTCGACTTCGGCAACTTCCTCACCGAGAACCTCGACCGCATCGAAGTCGTTCGCGGACCGATGTCCACGATGTACGGCAGCCAGGCGATGGGCGGCGTCATCAACATGGTGACCAAGGCCGGCAAGGGGCCGATGAACGGTGCGGCCTTCACCGAACTGGGTACGCGACTCACGAGCAACAGCGGCGCCTATGTGCGCGGTAGTGTCGGACGATTCAACTACAACCTGACGGCCGCCGGAACGTTCAGCCCCAACGATACGCCGGTGCCGGCGCGGTTCACGCCGAACGGCGGCTACGTCGACATCGATCCCTATCGCAACATCACGCTCGCGGCGCGCCTCGGTTTCGAGATCAACGACAACACGCAGTTCAACTGGTACGGCCGCTACATCGACAGCAAGGTCAACTACGACCAGGTCGGGCAGGAAGATCCGAATGCCAACGGCTACTCGTCGCAGTTCTACACGCGCGGAGAACTCGAAGGGTCGTATTTCGACGGACGCTGGAAGCCGGTCGTCGGGGTCAACTACAGCACGATCACACGTCACGACCTCGACTATGCGAGCGTGCAGAACCCGTTCCCGTTCAATACCGATAGCTGGTTCAACGGCCGCCGCCTTCAAGCCGATTTCAAGAACCTCGTGAAGATCATCGATCAGGTCGAGGTCATCGGCGGCATCGACTACGATCGCCAGTGGGCCTACACGAACACGATCGGCCCGTTCACACCTTATACGCAGGCGTGGGGAACGATGGCGCAGACCGGCATCTACGGTCAGCTCCGCCTCAACCCGTTCGACGGGTTCAACCTCAACGTCGGCGGCCGCATCGACATGAACGACATGTTCGGGACCGTGGGGACCTGGCGCGCCGGCGCGTCCTATCTCTGGGCGCCGACCGACACGAAGATCAAGGCGTCGTACGGCACCGCTTTCAAGGCACCGGCGCTGATCGAAATGTTCGGTCCCGGGCCGTTCTGCGGCGGCAATCCCAACCTCCAGCCGGAGTACAGCCGCGGCTACGAGTTCGGCGTGGAGCAGGGGATCTTCGACCGAAAGGTCAAGGCCGGGATCACCTACTTCTTCAACACCTATTCGAACCTCATCCAGTGCGCGCCGCCGACCTTCGCCCTGATGCAGAACGTCGCCAATGCGCAGACCGAAGGCTTCGAGGTGACGCTGCAGATCAGTCCGGTGAAGTGGCTCGATGTCTATTTCGACTACACGCACCTCATCGCGCGCAACGTCGACGCCAACCAGCCGCTGCTGCGCCGCCCCGGCGACACCTTCAACATTCGCGCCGAGGTGCGGCCGTGGGACAACACGTTGTTCGGCATCGGCGTACTGCAGGTCAACAGCCGGTACGACGCCAACGCCACGACCGGCGCCATCATGACGCCGGCGCCTTACACGCTGGTCCGCATCACGGCGCAGTACGACGTCATCCCGTCGGTCCAGCTGTTCGCCCGCGCCGAGAACGTCCTCGACCGGGTCTACGAGGAGCCGGAAGGGTACCAGGCCCCGTACTTCCAGGCCTTCTTCGGCGTGAAGGCCAAGTTCTGAGGTGACGGCCCGCTTGCGCCATCGGCGAAACTTGCTGCAAGTCTTCGCCGGTGGCGTAGCTTGGGCGACCGTGACCAAAGCGACCGCCGCCTCGACCGTACCCATCGCCCTGCTGCATCTCGACCCCCGACCCGGCGAGATCAACGCCAACCGGGTTGCCCTGGAACGGGCGGTCCACCGGGCCGCCGAAGCCGGCGCCCGCCTGATCGTCACGCCGGAGCTTGCCGTGAGCGGCTACGGCTTCCGCGACCTCATCGGCACCACATGGATTGAGCGGGACCAGCCGGCCCTCTTTGCCTGGGCTGGCGCCCTCGCACGGAAGACCGTGGCCTCCCTCGTGCTGGGGACACCGGAAGCCGATCCCAACGGCGCAAGCCTGTTCAACAGCATGATCCTGTTCGCCCCGGACGGATCCACCGCCGGCCGGCATCGCAAGGTCAACGCGCTGCGGGTCGGATCGGAATCCTGGTCGACGCCGGGAAACCGGCCCACGGCCCTGCCGGTCGAGGGTATCGGCCGGGTCGGCTTCTTCGTCTGCGCCGACATGTATTCGACCCGGCTCGTCGAGGAGACGGCAGCGCAGGGCGTCGACCTGCTCCTGTCGTCAGCCGCCTGGGCACCGGGCCTTCACGGTCCAGACGGTGAGTGGGAACGTGCCTCCGCCACCACCGGCCGGCCGGTCCTGGTGTGCAACCGGACGGGTCGGGACGTGCTCGACTTCGACGCGGCGCGGTCGGTCGCCGCCATCGATGGCTCGGTGACCTTCTCTCATGCCTCGCCCGAGCCGGGGATCGTGCTGATGGACTGGACGTCCGCCACTCGCCAACTCACCAACTGGCGCGTTAAAGGCGCGGCCTAGGACCGTGGGACCATGCCGATAGGACCGACGATGCCCCAACAAAAACCTCATCCTGAGGAGCGCTCCACAGGAGCGCGTCTCGAAGGATGGGCCCGAGCACCCCGTCCGCTGCCCATCCTTCGAGACGCCGCGCTAAGCGCGGCTCCTCAGGATGAGGTCGTTATCGAGCATTGACGATGGCGTTCCTTCGCAGGTTCGCAAGCTTCGTGCTGCTCTTTTTGGCTTTCCCGGCCGCCGCTCAGACACCGCAGCGCGTGGTGACGCTCAACCTCTGTCTCGATCAGATGGCCCTGCGTCTGGCAGCCCCCGGTCAGCTCGTGGGCGTGAGCTATCTCTCGCAGGATCCCGACCTCTCCGTCCTGGCCGACCAGGCCTCGGCCCTGGCGCCGGTGCGCGACTCGGTCGAGTCGATTCTGGTTCTCCGGCCCGACCTCGTGATCCTCGGCAAGGACTCCCACGCGCGACTGAAGCGCCTGTTGCGCGGCGCCGGCATCGCTCTGCTCGAACTGTCGTGGGCAACGTCTATCGAGGAGGCAGAAACCGTCATCGACGAGATGTCCAAAGCGCTCGGCCGCGAGGAGGTGGGGCGGCGCCTGATCGTCGACATGCGCGAGAAACGGCGCCAGCTCACCTGGACGGGGGCGCCGCTCGGCCGCGCGATCTATCTAGAGGCCAACCGCGGCACGTCGGGGAAGGGCAGCCTGATGGACGAACTGCTGGGGCTCTCCGGCTATCGCAATCTGGCGGCCGAACTCGGAATTGGCTCTTTCGGCCGCGTCTCGCTCGAAACAGTGCTCGCCGGCCAGCCCGACCTGCTGGTGTTCGACGGCGATGCCAACGCCCATCCAGCGCGGGCCACCGAATATGTCGGACATCATGCGCTGCTCGCCCTGGCCGGCAGGGCGCGCCTGACCTCGGTGCCGACCCGCTATTCGATCTGTGCCGGGCCGGACAGTCTCGAGGTGATGCGCCTGCTCGCGGAGGCACGGCGATGAATCGCTGGCTCACGTTGCTGGTCGCGGTGCTCTTCCTCCTGTCGCTCGCCGTCGGTCCGGCCTGGTGGCCGTGGCGTCTCGGCACCGAGGTCGGCTGGGCCATCGTCTGGGAATTGCGCCTGCCCCGCGCCGCCCTCGGCCTGCTGATCGGCGGCGTGCTGGGGCTCAGTGGAGCAGTGCTGCAGGGCTGGCTGCGCAATCCGCTGGCCGAACCGGGCGTGATCGGCGTTTCCGCCTGCGCAGGCTTCGCCGCCGTCTGCGCCTTCTACAGCGGCCTCGCCGCTTCCTTCGCATTGGCGCTGCCGCTCGCGGGAATCGCCGGCGCGGCGATCGCCGTCGCCCTGCTGATCAGCGCGGTACGATCGGGCACGGGGACGGTTTCGCTCCTGCTCATGGGCGTGGCGATCAACGCCATCGCCGCCGCCCTGATCTCGCTGGTGCTGGCCCTGTCGCCCAATCCCTTCGCCTACCAGGAAATCTCGCTCTGGCTGGCCGGCTCGATCGTCGATCGCGATCTGCGCTATCTCGCCATCGCCGCGCCGTTCATGATCCTCGGCGCGGCCGTCGTCCTCGGCGTCGGACGCTGGCTCGATGCCCTGTCGCTGGGCGAGGACACCGCCCGCAGCCTGGGCGCGGACACGCGATCGCTCGGCCTTCGCCTGACGCTCGGCGTCGGCCTGATGGTGGGCGCCGCCACCTCGGTGGCGGGCGTCATCGGCTTCGTGGGCCTGATCGCGCCGCACCTCATCCGGGCACGCGTCGGCTTCCGCCCGGGCGCGACGCTCGTTCCCTCGATGCTGGTCGGCGCGGCACTGGTGCTGGCGGCAGACATAGCGGTGCGTCTGCTGCCGACCGCGTCCGAACTGCAGCTCGGCGTCTTCACCTCGCTGGTCGGCGCACCGTTCCTCGTCCGCGCGGTGCGCAAGGCTCACGCCGCCTGGCTCGCCACATGAGTATGACCGGCAGCGCCATTTCCGTTCGCCGTCTGGTGAGCCGCCGCGAGCATGCGGTCGTGCTGGACGGCATCGATCTCGCTTTCGAAGCAGGCCAGGTCACCGCCATCGTCGGTCCCAACGGTGCCGGCAAGACGACCCTGCTCCGCCATCTTGCGGGCCTCGATGTACCAGCAGCTGGAGACGTCGAGCTGCGTGGTCAGCCCCTGGCCTCGCTCGGTCCCGCCATCCGCGCCTGGAGCATCGCCTATCTGCCGCAGGCAGCCTCCGCCTATTGGCCGCTCTGCGCGCGCGACCTCGTGGCGCTCGGCCGACTGCCCCATGGCGCCAATCTCAGCCGCCCTCTCAGGGCGGAGGATGAGCAAGCCGTCCGGCGGGCGCTGGAGCGCGTCGACGGGATGCGCCTCGCCGAGCGGCCCGTCGATACATTGTCCCAGGGCGAACGGGCCCGCGTGATGATGGCCCGTGCCCTCGCGACCGAGGCGGCGGTCTTCCTCGCCGACGAACCGGTGGCGAGTCTCGATCCCGCCTATGCGCTGGAAACCATGGCGATCCTGCGCGCCGAGGCGGCGCGCGGCGCTTGCGTGATCGTGGTGCTGCACGATCTCGGGCTTGCCGCCCGGTTCGCCGACCGCGTGGTCGTGCTGGCAGGTCACAAGATCGCCGCCGACGGGCCGCCTTCAACCGCCCTGGCGGCGGGTGTGATCGAGGCCGCCTATGGCGTCACCTTCAGGCACATCACCATCGACGGGGTTCCTCAACCGGTCGCGTGGGAACGGTGAGCCCTATGCCGCGCGCTTGCGCGACGACGTCTTGCGCCGGGCCTTCTTCGCCTTGGGCTTGGGCTTGGCCTTGCGCCCGTGCGCCTCGAGGAAGCGGTCGGCTTTCTCGCGCGACGGACCACCGCCGCCCTTGAGGCTTCTCTTAAGGGCCTCCATGAGATCGACGACCTTCTCTTCTTCCTGTTGCGGCGCTTCCGAGACCACGGGCTGGCCCTTCTTCTTCTTGGCGATCAACTCGCGCAACGCATCCTCGTAGCGATCGGTGAACCGGGTGGGGTCGAAGCGCGCGTCCTGCTGCTCGATGATCTTCTCGGCGATCTGCAGCATGCGGGGATCCGGTTTCGGCAGATTGCGATCGAACACGTCCGACGTGGCGCGGATCTCTTCATGGGTGCGCAGGGTCGTGAGCAGGATGCCCGCATCACGCGGCTCCAGCGCGCAGATGCGTTCGCGCTGATGCATCACCACGCGACCCAGCGCCACCTTCTTCTGCTTCTCCATCGCGGCACGAATGACGGAGAAGGCCTCGATGCCGGTCTTGCCGGACGGCGCGAGATAGTAGGGCTCATCCCAGTAGATGCGATCGATGTCGCTGGCATCGACGAATTCCTCGATGTCGAGGATGCGCGTCGATTCCAGCCGCACCGCGTCGAGTTCGTCCTTGTCGAACAGCACGTACTTGTTCTTCGAGACGGCGAAGCCCTTTACGAGATCGGCGCGTTCCACCGGCTCGCCCGTGCCCGCATCGACCGACTGCATGCGGATGCGGTTGTTGGTCTCGGGATTGATCAGGTTGAAATGGATGTCGGCGCTGCGCTCGGTCGCGGTGTAAAGCGCGACCGGACAGGTCACCAGCGAAAGCCGCAGATGGCCCTCCCAGGTCGGTCGCATCGCTTTCTTCTTGGCCATGATTCTACTCCGCCTTGACGAGCTTCTCGATCGCATCGCGAAGCGGCCGCGCCGACTTCGCGTAATCCTTCCACGGCTTGCTGCGCTTCAGCAGCGCGGGCGCCGTGCGCACCGTGTACTTTGCGGGATCGAGACCCTTCTTCACCTGCGTCCATTCGATGGGCATCGACACGGTGGCGCCGGGCCGTGCGCGTGACGACAGCGGCGCGACGGCCGTCGAGGTGCGATCGTTGCGCAGATAGTCGAGGAAGATGCGACCGGTGCGCTCCTTCTTCGCCATGTTGATCACGTAGCGATCCGGCTCCTCCTCGGCCAGGCGTCGGCAGATCTCGCGGGCGAAGGTCTTGGCGGTGTCCCAGTCGGGACTCTTCCTGTCGTCGGTCAGCGGCACCACGACATGCAGCCCCTTGCCGCCCGTCGTCTTGCAGAAGGGCACGAGCCCGAGCTTGCGCAGGCGCGCGGCGATCTCGCGCGCCCCGGCGATCACCGTGTCGAAGCCCACGTCCGGCGCCGGGTCGAGGTCGAAGACCAGGCGGCCCGGAAGTTCGGGATTTCCCGGCTGGCAGTTCCAGGGATGCAACTCGGTGGCGCCCATCTGCGCCACGGCCGCCAACCCTTCCACGCGATCGATCTGAAGATAGGGCTTCTTGTCGCCGCTCACCTTCACCTCGGAGAGGAGGTGCGACGAGCCGGCCATGGCATGCCGCTGGAAGAAGTGCTGCTTGCCGTCGATCCCGTCGGGCGTGCGCACGATGGAGCAGGGGCGCCCCGCGATGTGATCGATCATCCAGTCGCCGATCTCCTCGTAGTAGCGCGCCAGTTCGAGCTTGGTGACGGGCGGCTTCTCGTTGGGCCAGAGCGGCTTGTCGGGATGGGATATCGACACCCCCATCACCATCGCCTTGCCCGACGGCGTGGTGGTCGCCGTCGTGCGTTTGCGCGTAGGTGCCTTACGGGTTACGGGCTTGGCCATCTCGACCTTCTCGGGCGGTGCCGCGACTTCCGCCTCGACCTCCTCGGCCGGCTTGTCGCCGCGCAGTCCCTTGAAGGCAGCCTGCCGCACGTTGCCGGCACCGGTCCATCCGGCAAACTCGATCTCGGCCACCAGCTCGGGCCGGGCCCAATGCATGTTGGCTTCCTTGGGCGGACTCGCGCCGGCGGCGAACGGGCTGGTCTTGCTCTCGACCTCGCGCAGCTTCGGAACGAGCTCGCGCATGACCGATTCGCCGAAGCCGGTCCCGACGCGGCCGACATAGACGAGCTTGCGGCTCTTGCCCTCGCCGCGGTGGACGCCGGCGAGCAACGAACGCAGGCGACGGCCTTCGCTGGTCCAGCCGCCGATGATCACCTCGTGGCCGGCCCGGCACTTGGCCTTGGTCCAGCTGCCGCCGCGCCCCGACTTGTAGGGAGCGTCGAGTTCCTTGGACACGATGCCTTCGAGGTGCATGCGGCAGGCCGATTGCAGCACCGCATCGCCCGCGGTTTCGAAGTGATCGACGTACCGCAGCCCAGGGTGCTTGCCCTTCAGTCCTTCGAGCAGCGCCTTGAGCCGGTTCTTGCGCTCCGAGAGGGGCAGGGGCCGCAGATCCTCGCCTTCCAGGAACAGCAGGTCGAAGGCGAAGTAGATCAGGTCTTCCGACTTGTCCTCCGACAGCGCCGCCTGCAGGGCGGCGAAGTCCGGGGCGCCGTGCGCGTCCAGCGCCACCGCCTCGCCGTCGAGGATACAGTCCGGCAGCTTCTCGCCCTGGCGGGCGATGGCCGCGAACTTCTCCGTCCAGTCGAGCCCCTTGCGCGTCCTCAGGTGGGCGTCGCCATCCTCGACTCGAAGCTGCAGGCGATAGCCATCGAACTTGACCTCGTGCGCCCATCCCGCCGCCGCCGGCGCTCGCTCGACCAGCTTGGCGAGCTGCGGCTCGACGAATGTCGGCATCGTCGCGACTTTCCTGGACTTCACCTTCTTCGACCCCGACTTCGAGGGCACAGGATCGGCTGCAGGCGCTTCACCATCCTTGCGGTTGCTGTGCCAGACCGCGCCGGCGCCGCGCTTGCGGCCGGTCATGAAGGGCGTCGGTGCCTTGCCTGTACCCAGCGCGATCTCCTTCAAGGTACGCCCCGAGGCAATCGACTTGGGATCCTTCAGGATCTTATCGTCATCGCCTTCGTGCGCCACTTGATCGCGATGTTTGATCAGCAGCCAGTTGGTGCGCTTGCCGCCCTTGCGGTCCCACTTCATGCGCACCAGCACCCAGCTCCCCTCGAGCCGCTCGCCCACCAGCGTGAACTTCAGGTCGCCGCTCTTCAGCCCCTCCTGCGGGTCACCCTCGGGAATCCAGTAGCCGCGATCCCACAGCTGGACCGTGCCGCCGCCATACTGGCCCTCGGGGATGGTGCCTTCGAAATCGCCATAGTCGAGCGGATGATCCTCCACTTCGACCGCCAGGCGCTTGACCTTCGGATCGAGCGACGGTCCCTTGGTAACCGCCCACGACTTGAACGCGCCGTCGAGTTCGAGGCGGAAGTCGTAGTGGAGCCGGGTCGCATAGTGTCGCTGGATGACGAAGCGAAGCTGCTTCGACTTCGGGACGGACGAAGCCTTTCCCGACGGCTCGTCCGTCAGGTCGAAGTCGCGCTTGGCGCGATAGGGAGCGAGACTGTCCTTCCGCATGAACCACCAACCGCGTCGCGAACTCTGCCGTGACCTGAACGTCTGCGACCGGGAGTCGTTCCGGAATCCTACTTTCCGATACAGAAGTCCCGGAAGATCACGTCCAGAAGTTCATCGAGGCGTACCGTCCCGGTGATGCGGCCGATGGCGCGCACGGCCAGCCTGAGATCTTCCGCCGCCAGCGCCACTTCCGGCGCGTGCAGCGCCCGCTCCAGCGACGACTGGCACTCCATCAGCGCATCACGATGGCGCGCCCGCGTGAGCGGCGGCGCACCTGCGCCTTCCTCCATCGCCGACTGGGCAGCCTGTTCGAGGCGCGCCAGCAGCCGCGGGAGGCCCATGCTGCTGCGCGTCGACAGCGCGACCACGATCGGATCGTCGATCGCGACGAGATCGGTCTTGTTCGCGACGACGATGTCGCGCGCCGGATTCCAGTTTTCCGTTGTCCGCGTGATGGCCAGCATCTGCAGCCGCCAGTCGCCGGAGGCGTCGAGCACCAGCACCCGAAGGTCGGCCGCCGTCGCCCGCGCGCGGGCGCGACGGACACCTTCCTGTTCGATCGCATCGTCGGAGTCGCGAAGGCCTGCGGTATCGGCGAGAACCACCGGCCAGCCGCCGAGATCGAGATGCACCTCGATCACGTCGCGCGTGGTGCCGGCCGTCTCCGAGACGATGGCGGCCTCGCGCCGCGCCAGCAAATTGAGCAGCGAGGACTTGCCGGCATTGGGTGGTCCGATGATGGCGATGGAGAGCCCGTCGCGCAGCCGCTCGCCGCGGCGATCGTCGAGATGAGCCGCGATCTCGTCCCGCAGCCCGGCGATGACGACCCGGACTTCGTCCGCGAGCCCCTCGGGCAGATCCTCGTCGGGAAAGTCGATCGCCGCCTCGAGATGGGCCAGCGCCCGCACGCCGCGGCCGCGCCAGTCCTCGTAGAGACGGTGCAACGAGCCGCCCATCTGCTGCAGCGCCTGGCGCCGCTGCGCCGCCGTTTCGGCCGCCACCAGATCGGCGATGCCCTCGGCTTCGGTGAGGTCGAGCTTGCCGTGCTCGAAGGCGCGGCGCGTGAACTCGCCGGGCTCGGCCAGCCGGCAGAAGCCGAGACGGGCCAGCGCATCCAGCGCCGCCCCGACGACGGCGCGGCCGCCATGAAGATGCAGTTCGGCCATCGGTTCGCCGGTCTCGGTGTTCGGCACGGCGAACCAGACGACCAGTCCCCGGTCGAAGACCTCCCCGGTCGAGGGATCGTGCAAGGCGCGAAGGACCATGCGCCGGGGCTCCGGCAGGGGCCGCCGCGTGAGACGCTCGACCGCCTCGCCCGCCCGCGGACCGCTCAGCCGCACGACCGCGAGCGCGCCGGGATGGGCCCGCGTGGGGGTCGGCGTGCCCAGCGCATAGATCGTGGCGTCGGTCACGTCCGCTTGGGCGCAGGCTGAGCCGGGCGCGGCGCCGGGGTCACCGGCACGGGGCGCGCCATCACCTTGTCGGCGATCTTCTCGTAGAGCGCTTCCGGGATCAGGCGCCGCTCGACCAGCTCGGTCTTGGCCTTGAAGGGCCGGGCGCGGATGATCGCGTCGGCCCGCACCTCGCCGATCCCGTCGAGCGACATCAGATCGTCCCGACTGGCGCTGTTGAGATCGATCTGACCCGAAGCGGGTGCCGGCGCCGCGGCCGGTGGGGTGGCCGGGCGCGCGCCCTGGGCCAGAGCCGGGCCGGCGCCGAGCAGGATCGCGAGGGCTGCGAGCAGGACTTTGAACGACATCAGACCAGTATCGCACGAAATTGCGCCAGGCCGGGACCCGTGGATCTGCGCGAGAACAGACGCTCTGCAGACGGGGCCTACTTTAGACCACCCGGTCCCTGTAGTATCCGCCCGCCATGGCCCAACCCTATGACGAGATCCCGGATCGCCGCGCCATCGTGCGCCGCCGCACGCTCGAGGAATCCCTCGCCCGTCTGATCGAGGACGTGCCGGAGGGCGCCGAGCCACCGCGTCCGCCCGTGCTCGCCCTGCTGCGCGAAGCGTTGGCCAAGGGCCGGGCCGAAATCCGCCGTCGCTTCGAAGAGCCGGGCCTCCTGAAGAACGATGGGCCGGCGGTCCTTGTCGCGACGTCTTACCTGATGGACCAGATCATCCGGGTCCTATTCGACTTCGCCGATCAGCATGCCTATCCGGCGGCCAACCCGAGCGCCGCCGAGAGGCTGGGCGTGGTGGCAACCGGCGGGTACGGCCGCGGCGAGCTGGCGCCGCTCTCCGACATCGATCTCCTGTTCCTACGTCCGTACAAGCAGACGCCGCGCGGCGAGCAGATCGTCGAGTTCATGCTCTATCTGCTGTGGGACCTCGGCCTCAAGGTCGGCCATGCGACCCGCACGGTCGAGGAGAGCCTGCGCTATGCCGAGCGCGACCAGACGATCCGCACCGCGCTGCTTGAAGCCCGCTACCTGTGGGGCGACCGGGCGCTGTTCGACGAGTTGCAGCGTGGCTTCGCGCAGAAGTTCTACACCGGCGACGGCCGCGACTTCGTCGACGCCAAGCTGGCCGAGCGCGACCAGCGCCATCATCGCATGGGCGATTCGCGCTACGTCGTCGAGCCCAACGTCAAGGAAGGCAAGGGCGGTCTGCGCGACCTCCATCTGCTCTTCTGGATCGCGAAGTATCTCTATCGCGTGAGCGAACCGGGTGAGCTGGTCGCCAAGGGTGTGCTGACGCGCGAGGAGGCGCGTCACTTCGAACGGGCGGAACGCTTCTTCTCCACCGTCCGCTGCCACATCCACTATCTGACAGGCCGCGCCGACGATCGTCTCTCGTTCGACCTCCAGCGCGAGATCGCGGCGCGCCTGGGATACCAGGACCGGCCGGGCAGCCGCGGCGTCGAGCGTTTCACCAAGCACTATTATCTCCACGCCAAGACCGTGGGCGACCTGACACGCATCTTCGTGGCCGCGCTCGAGGACAGCCGACGCCGCAAGCCCAAGCTCGCGGCGCTGTGGCAGAGCCTGCGGCCGCGCGAGCTCGAAGGGTTCCGGCTCGACGGCGAACGCCTGGCCGTCACCTCCCCGGATGCCTTCACCAAGGACCCCGTGGCGATCCTGCGTCTCTTCCACGTCGCGCAGGAGAACGACCTCGACATCCATCCCGCGACCCTGCGGCTGATCACGCAGAACATCCGTCTGGTCGACCGCCTGCGAAACGATGCGGAAGCCAATCGGCTGTTCATGGAGATGCTGACGTCGCGCCACGATCCGGAGACGACCTTGCGGCGTCTCAACGAAGCCGGCGTGTTCGGTCGCTTCGTGCCCGACTTCGGTCGGGTGGTCGCGCAGACACAGCACGACATGTATCACACCTACACGGTCGACGAGCACACGATCCGGGCCATCGGAATCCTGTCGAAGATCGAATCGGGTGCCCTCAAGGAAGACCATCCGCTGTCGGCCGACGTGGTTCACAAGATCCTGTCGCGGCCGGTGCTCTATCTCGCGGTGCTGCTGCACGACATCGCCAAGGGCCGCGGAGGCGATCATTCCGTGCTGGGCGCCGATGTGGCGATGCAGCTCGGGCCGCGCCTCGGCCTCAGCGCCGCGGAGACCGAAACGGTGGCCTGGCTGGTGCGCTATCACCTCGCCATGTCGGCGACCTCGTTCCAGCGCGACCTGATGGACCCGAAGACCATCGAGACCTTCGCGGCGCTGGTCCAGTCACCAGAGCGCCTGCGTCTCTTGCTGGTCCTGACGGTCTGCGACATCCGCGCGGTGGGACCGAACGTCTGGAACAACTGGAAGGCCGCGCTGCTGCGCCAGCTCTATAATGCGACGGAGCAGGTCCTGTCGGGTGGCACGCTGGGCGGCGGCCGGGCCGAGCGCATCAAGCAGATCCAGGCCGAGATGGCGAAGCTCCTGCCGGGCTGGAGCGAGGCCGACAAGGAAGCGCATTTCGCACGCGGCTATGCCTCCTACTGGTTGTCCTTCCCGCCCGCGACGCTGGCCCGCCAGGCCGAACTGGTGCGGGGCGCCGAGCGGGCCGGCCAGCCGCTCGCCATAGAGCACCGGGTCGACGAGGCCCGCTCGGTGACCGAGGTCACGATCTACACGCTCGACACGCACGGCCTGTTCGCGCGCCTCGCCGGCGCCATGGCGATCAGCGGCGCCAACATCGTCGACGCCAAGATCTTCACGCTGGCCAACGGCATGGCCCTCGACACGTTCTGGATCCAGGATCTGGAAGGCAAGCCGTTCGACGGTCCACAGCGACTCGCGCGGCTGGCGGCCCGGGTCGAGCTGTCCCTGTCCAACCGTCTCGACATCCAGCGTGAGCTGGACAGCCAGCGCGGCTCCTGGCCGAAGCGCGATCGCGTCTTCACCGTCGAGCCGCGCGTGCTGATCGACAACAATGCATCCGATACCTTCACCGTCATCGAGGTCAACGGCCGCGACCGGCCCGGCTTCCTGCACGTCGTCACGCGCGCACTGACGCGCCTCAACCTGCAGATCGCCACCGCCCATGTCACCACCTACGGCGAGCGCGCGGTCGACGTGTTCTATGTGAAGGACCTGTTCGGCCTGAAGGTCGTGCATGCCGACAAGCTGAAGCAGATTTCGACCACCGTCGAAGCCGCCATCCGCGACTTCGACTCCCGCTTCGACCCGGTGGCGAAGGCGGCGGAATAGACGCCGGGTGAACCGATGTCAGCGGTTCTCTTCGTCGTTGCGGCGATCCTCGCCACTCTCACCTTCTTCTACTTTGCACACCAATCGGCTCACGCACCTACGTCTGGGAAGCCCCGTCGCCGATATCGCCTCGAACCCTCATCATCAATGGAGAGCCTGCTTCTTTGGAGTCCGGCGCTCTGCGCGCTAACCGCCGTGATCGTGTTCTCGATACCGCTGCTCGATCAGCTTGCAATGAAATCACTCGCCATCGTTCTAGATCGAGTCTGCAATTCTTCCCTACCGACCCTCTGGTGCTGGAAGTCGTCGTGGCCTTCCTCGTGGTTCCTGGTCATCCACGTGGCCGTCTACCTCTGGTTTCTCGGAATGTCGGCCTATCTCGTCTTCTCGATCATGACGGGACGCATTCCCAAAC
>CAZPOS010000047.1:0-26265 GCA_964588065.1 uncultured Reyranella sp. | reverse complement strand
CGAACCAGGGCCGCACGATCATAGAGAAGTTTGAGGAGCACTCCGCGGTCGGCTTCGCCGTCGTGCTGCTAACTCCCGATGACATGGGGGGGATAGCGGGAGGCGCGATGCAGCCCCGCGCCCGGCAGAATGTCATCCTTGAGCTTGGCTACTTCATTGGCCGCCTGGGGCGGGACAAGGTCTGTGCGCTCAAGAGCGGGGACATTGAATTGCCTTCGGACATCTTCGGGGTAGTGTGGACGGCATTTGACGCTGGCGGCGGCTGGAAGCTAGGTCTCGCGAAGGAGTTGCAAGCGGCAGGCTTTGAAATCGATTTCCGCAAAGTATTGGCGCGGCCGAGTTGATATTATCCAGAAAGGCACGCCGCATAGGTTGAGTTAAATCGATGTCGAACGACGATAGGGATACGCCGCCGAATGGTCGCAACATTGAGTGGCTTACCAAGGCTGCCGCGTTGGTCGCGGGCCTAAGTTTGGCAGTAGGTATTGTCTATAATGTTTCATTCTTCAGCGTCAGCGGCAAACCTCATTGGATTTTCTACCTTACGGTTGCGGATAATTTGGCCGCCGCTTTATTCGCCCTCCCATTCGTCATGCTTGCGCTTGTGTTGATAGGGCTTCGCAGGCTTGCGCCGCCGCCTCTGTCATTAATCTCTGACCTCTTGAATGCTTTGGGGAGCTTGGTACTGGTCGTAGCGGCGGCCTATTTTCTCTCAGCGAAGATTGACGCTGTTTTTGTTGGAATGGTTGGGGGCGCGATCTTCTTTTCCGTCTTGAGCATCTGCTCAACTCTCTCACGTTACGTGAGGTTACCGCCCAGTAGTGCGAGGTTCGTTGACCCCGCAATGTTTAGCTTGGCAGTCGCAGCGATAGTGCCTTGTCTAATGGCTGGAGTACTTGCGGCCGTGTTGACCTGGGCCATGTTGGCAATCAGCCCGACGCATGTCCGCATTGAGTTGCCTGACAAGCTAGTGCTGTCGGGAAGCTTGGTGCGGCTACTCGATGGTGGTGCAATTCTGGCAGAAGGCAAGGGGTGGATTTGGGTGCCCAAAGCGGAGATCAAGAGACTTACTGAATTGCCAAGTTCGGAAGTCAGAAAATCGTGATTACTAGCTTGTGGGCGCCGAATCGATCAGCGCCCCATCGCGAGGCGTGCCTCGTTAGCCGGCTATCTAGACCGCAAGGGCGAGTATCAACTCCGCTATTCGTTTCCGCTGCGTCGCGTCATTAATCTTGTAGTACGCCCTCACCAACTCAAGCGTCTCTCTCTTGGTCAGGATGGCGCCCTGATCGTCTTCCACTAGCTTCTTAGGCCGTCCCGGCTTGCGTTTGGCCGGCACTGACCCCACCGCGTCCATCCCGTCGAAGAAGTGCGCCACGGGGACATCGAGGACCTTGGCGAATTCGAACAGGCGGCTTGAGCTGATACGGTTGAAGCCGCGCTCATATTTCTGGACCTGCTGGAAGGTCAGCCTCACGGCTTTGCCGAGGTCTGTCTGACTCATGCCCAGCAACGAGCGCCGCTGCCTGAGACGTAGTCCAACGTGAACGTCGACAGGATGGAGCCGGGCCACGAGTTAACCTCCCATTGTTGTTTGGTGCCGGGAAGAGCAAACGATTAGTCAAACCAACGCTTCACTTCAAGTGAGGGCGAGACATACTTTCGCTCCACGGTGTCCGAGTCGGCCTCTACGTTCAATGCGCCAAGCGAGGCAGCGCGTTCCGTCTGCCTCTTCATGTTGGCAACCCCGAGCCTTGAGTCCATCGCCTCCAGGGCGGCTTTGCGCCCCAGAGGCTTCTTCGGCTTCCCCTTCCTACGCCGCGCGGCGCTCAACGAATTTCTCAAGCTTGCGCTTCCGCGCCGATGGTCCCGGCTCTACGGGCGTGATCGAGACTTCAAGGCGCGCGTGGTCGCTCGGATAGAGCACCTCCAATTCGACATGTTGGACGGTCTCCGGGAGCGGGAAGGATGCATCGTCGGTCAGGCGATGCTCGGTGGTCCTCTTCGCGATCTTGGCGCGCGCCTTCAGGATGACCACAGTAGGGTCAGGCCCCTCGCTGGCGAAGTCACGCCAGATACCCTTGATGGCGAACCGGGCGAGACCGGATACGGGGACCGGCAGGACGAGCTTGCGGGTGTTGCGGTCGATCCGGGCGCGGAAGGACGGCCTAAGCGCTTCGGTCGTGTTCATCGCGTCGACCACTGGCCGATTTCCTCAACATTGCCCTTGCCGCCGAACTCTTTGGCTACCTGCTCGGCCCGCTCGGTCTGCAGGGCGCGGAGGAAGTCGATCACGTCGCGCTTGCCAAGCTCGCGCTGCATCTCGTGATAGGGCATGTCGGGAGGCAGGTTGCGAAGGGCGAAGGCCCTGTCGAGTTCATCGATCAGGTCGTCGGCCTTCTCGGGTAGCTTCTGCATTCGGTTCTCCAAAAAGAAAGCGCCCCCAAGCGGGAAGCCTGAGGGCGCGATGGTGGTGGATGGAAGGCCGTGGGCCTACTTGGGGATGTTGACGCCGCTTCCTGTCGAGCCGCCACCCACGGGGATGGTCAGGTCGTTGCGGAAGATCGAAGTGCCCTTCCGCTGCGTCGAGGCGTTCTCCCGCTGGTTCCTCGACTGGGGATCGATGTCGGGGGCCTTCGGGGTCTGGTTCGGCGGAGGAGGCGGGAGCGGGGCCGACTGCTGGACTACAGCGGGCGCGCTGGGGGCTGCGAGACACATGGACGGGTTTCCCTTCTTTTAGCGTTCGCCGGGCTTCTTGTTCCGGCGCGTGTATAGGTCGTAGGCGTTGACGCCGGCCCCGCCGATCTCCAGGCCCAAGCCAATGAGCGAGGGATTGCGAACGGCCGGCATGTTGGTACGCGAGACATACTGAGAGCGTGCGCCCTTCTTCTCCTCTTGGAGCTGGGTAACGGACATCTCCGTGTTCTTCTCGGTGGCGCTGTCGATCCGCCCTTGTTCCATGAAGTAGTTGCGCGCGACGCTCTCGACCGAATTGCCCTGCACGCCAGCTTCAGCGGCCCCTGTGTCGGCCGTAGCGCGAGCCTTGATGGCGCGGACCGCGTTGTCGAATAGGGCCTGAGAAGCCGCGTCGATTTCCTGCCGCTGGCGAAGCGCGATCTGGTCGTAGGTCTGATTACGCGCAACCTCAGCGTTGTACCGGGCCTGCTCCTGATAGGCACGCTGCGACGCTGCGTCTTCCTGACCGGCGGCGAACTTGGTCACGGCCTGTGCTGTGCCGATGGCTAGGGACGCCCCGGCGAGTGCGGTTGATGGTTCAACGCACACTAGACGGCCCCCACGCGAGCCTCGGGCGCGGCCGGGGAGTTGGCTGGGTCGGACTTGTGCGTCACTACAAGGGCGCCGTTGGTGGTTCGATATGCGGCGGCAATCTCGCCAGCAGCGACACGCGCGAGCGCTGCCTCTAGCTCGGGGTCATTGCCTGGGGCCGGGACTGCCGAGGGAGAGTTGATGATGCTTTCGGTCCGACGCTCGTGCAGTTTGCTTTCGAGCCTGTCTTTGAGGTTCGTCATTGTGTGTTCTCTGAGTGAGGAGAAGAGGAGGAAGGCGCGCGAGGCGCCTCGCGTAGGTAGGTTGTGAAGGGCAGGCCGCTTGCGGTGAGAACCGTGTCCATCTCCACGAAGCCTAGGAACTTGAGCCATCCCGTATAGGTGGCGTTCCTGGGATCGTTCATTGCGACAAGTTCCGGGAACCGGCCCTGCCAGTCGTCGACCAGACGAGCGGAGAGCCGCACAAGATCGGCAATGGCGGCCTCACTGAGCAACGGTTCCGCCGCCAGGGCGAACCACGGGAAGCCCCGTGCCGGCCGTAGCGGCGACGCGGTGATCCCGAAGAGCCCCACGGGCCGACCGTCGAGACAGGCGACGTGACATTCGCCGCGATCCTTGGCGAGCTTCAGAGCGTCGGCGGCGGGAAGTATGGGGAAGGCAGCGGCCAGGGCGTCTAGGTCCGGCTGGCGAAGTCGTGAGGCGAGGTCGGCGACATCATCGTCAGTCGCCGGCCGCGTAGTGATTGAGGACATCGGCGGCCCTTTAGATGGCCGGCAGAGTGTCGGCTGAGACGATTTCCACGGTCTCGTCACCCGTGGTCCGATTGCGCATGGTGAGCCGCACGGTGCCATCAGGAAGCGGCTGGCGGATTTCCTCCCACTGAAGCCCGTGAAGAACGTAGCGGGCGCGAGTGCCCGCCGGCTCGATGATGTTGCCGGCCGCGTCTGCGACGGCGGCGATCTGAGATACTTCCATGTTGTGCTTGATCCTTTCGAAGTGTGTTAGATGTCGCCGCCGCGCTTGAAGGCGGCGTATTTGCGGGCGAGGGCCTTGAGCGGCTTGGCGTCGGAGGCCAGGACCAAGGCGCGAACGGCATTGCGATGGTCGGACGGGTAGTGTTCGGCCGCCCACGCATAGAGCGCTTCGGTCTCGTTGACGGGGATGCCCTGGGTAGCGACGGCGAGGTCCGCTTGCTGCCGGAAACCATCGACCATGCCCGTTGCCATGGCCTCCGCGTGCTCGGCACTGAGGCCGGCGGATCGCGTAGCGCGGGCGAACTGCCCGTAATCGAGTGAGCCGTTCTTCACGTAGTCTTCCACGAAACTCGTAATGACCTGACCGGGGACAGAAGCGTTGGCGCGATCAATCGCCGCCTGAAGCTCCTGTGACGGTTCATCGCCTGTAGCGCGCATCGCCTCGCGCTCTTCGGATGCCTTCTGGCGCTCCTGCTCTTCCTCCTGCCGCTGGGCCTGCTCGGAAATCTGGCGCTCAACGGTCGGGATGGCTTCGAAGCCACCGCCCGCGGCCGGCCGGATCAGCCCCATGGCGACGGCCTGGGAGGCTTCGATTTCCATGACCGTATCGCCGGCCTTGTAGATCAGAAGATCTTCAGCCGAGGCAGCGGCAGCGGCCTTGGGTGAACCAAAGCGGCTGCGGAACTCCGGGGCCATGGGCGGGGCGAACTCAGCCTGTGCCGGGGTGTCGAATGTGGCGCCGCCTTGCTCGGCGCGGGCGACCATACGCTCGACATATGAGGCGTCGGCGCCAGGGGGAAGCGCGGTTGCGGGAATGCCGTTGTTGTTGCTCAAGATTTTTGCCTTTCTGGTAATTGGATTAGGGATTGGCCGAAGGGATGCGGAGCGGCGCTCTCATGTCCGCCTCGCGTTTCCTCGCGTCGTCTTCGGCGGTCTGAAGTGCCACCACGGCGGCGACAATGAGCTCGACGTACTGCTCAACGAGCCGCTTCCCGGTGGACGCCAGGACGCGGGCGCCTGGGGTGCCAGTGTTGGGGGCCAAGCCGAACACGGCGCGGGCTATGGCGAACTCAAGGGACCGTTGGTCCGGGAAGAGCCGGGGATTGATCCGCTCGATAACGACGACGGCCACGGCCCGAGCGAGGATCATCTCAGGCGTAACGCCATGTGCGGCCAGCCGTGCCCATTGGGCTCTGACGCCCGAGAGCGTGTGGCCGTTTCTGGCGCGCTGGGCAGCGTCGTCTAGCTCCTGCCGTAGCTCTCGCGACGCTCGGGATAGTCCGGGGTGGTCTGCGTTGGCGGCCAGTAGCGCGGCTATCTTGCGCGACCACCCTGCTAGGTCTGCGCCCGAGCGGGACAAGGGCCGGGCAGTGGGGTGCCCATACTGGGCAAGGCGGCGCCTGTGGCGGTGACAGTAGCGACCGAACCGTGTGCGGTAGTCGTGACAGTCCGGCACCACGCATGTCTTATGCTGGTTCATGGGATCTTCTGGAGAATTGAGGAGTGCGGATAGCCCACCACGGCAGCAAGGGTGTCCCGCTCGTCTGTCTCTCAAGACATCGGAGAAGGGCCTTGCTGCCGTGGCGGGATTGTCGGTGACTAGGAACGGCTAGGCTGCCGCCCTCGCGTCGTCGACCGGTGCGACGGGAAAGGACAAATCCTTGCCGGTCACTGCTTTGATGAATGACAGAGCATCGTCACAGGACAGCCAGAGCTTCAGCAACTCCCGCATACGTGTCGACGGGATGAAGACGTGAACGTCTCGGGGCTCCCGGTCGTCACGAATGGCCGAGCGCCAGAGCCATTGGACCATTTCTGACAGGGCATAGAGGTCTTCATAGACATCAACGCCCCGGCTCTCGAAGTAGCCGCGTATCTCGGGAATGGAAAAGCGGTTCGCGAGGTAGGCCAGGACGGTCTTTCGCTGAAAATTGTTCGTGGCCTTCGTGTTCAGCGGTATCCAGTGCTTGTGGTGCTTATAACCTCTACCGACGAGCTTCTTCCTTTGATCCTTGAATGTTGTCCAAGCGAATTGACCCGCGTCCGTACCGTGGCGTGCGTGCCAGCGGAAGAAGTTGACGGTTGCGCCCCGGAGTCTATCAGTTGCTCCCGTGTTGCCCCGCATGAACCAGCCCTTACTCAGCGGATTGCTACGGGCTCCGGGCAGAGCGGCGCCGGCATCGTTAAGTTTCCCTTCGTAGACCTTCAGATGCTTGCGGATACGATCCTTCGCCTCACGTTCCACTGACGATGACCAAGGGGCCAGTCGGCGACCCTTGTCGACCACCGTGCGCATGTCGAAGGAAACGCCCTCTGCCTCCAAATAGGCGCGCATAGGGGAACCGTGGAACAGGTAAGTCAGGAGGTACACTTCCTTGAACACGGCGAGGAAATCGACGGGGAACTGCCAAAGCAGGACAGAACCGCGCTTGCCCGGCTCAAATCCCTCGGCAGAAAGCGACCACGCAATCAGGTTGCCGTTGTCACATAGCCGCTGGATCGTCTCGAATTTGCCTTGGTAGTCCGCCGCGACGGTGTAGTTCCACCGAAGATGATTTGAGCCATCGACGTAGACCTTGCCCGTGGTGAAGAGCATTTCGAGGTCATCCCGAGAGATGAGCTTGAAGTAGTCGACCGCCGTTAGCACTTCGTCGATGACCAGCACGTATCCTGCCGCCTTCAGCTTCTCCAGGGTGTCCTTGGAGAGCAACGCAAAGAGTGCGTGCGTGGTGGCGATGTTCTGCCCCTCGTCAATGAGCGTATCGAGGCCGAAGTATTTCCGACCATGGATAGGCTGCGGATCACGGAATTGCAGAGCCGGACACATGGTCTTGATCCGGTCGACCTCCTCCAGGAGAGGGGTGACGTACAGGAAGCGTGGCGGCTGAGCCGTGGAGCGGTCCGACAGTAGATCGCCAAGAGCCTTCTCGTGCGCTCGGTTCATGTGGTCGATGATGTAGGTGGTCTTTCCGGCTCCCATGATGCTGTCGATGACAACAACAGGAGCCATGGTCCGGGATTGGATCATGGTTGGTCCTCGGATGCGGGCGCGTCGCCCTCGGGGAATGCCGGTGACGCTTAAGAGCACCTACGGCGTAGCGGTGCGGTCACTCGGGAAGGTGTGTCGCCGTGATTTGTGCAAAACGGGGTTCTGGAATTGCACAAAGCTGAAAAATACGTGAGTCAGATCAATGGGTTAGGAGGCCCACCGAAAGAGCACTTAGGTATGAGTAAGAGGAGGGAAGAAGCACGTTCTTCCCTTACTTCCTCGCCTCAATTTGAAGGCTCCCAAGCGACCATCACGGGACACTGAAGGGGGCTTGGGTGTATCCGTGGTCAGTGCTTGTTGCCGTCCTTGTCGAACGGGAGGCCGCGAAGGTCGGCTAGTGCCTCCAGGCTCCGCCGTAAATCCGGCCTCGATACTGCGTTGAAACCTTGGTCGGCCAGAAACTTCCTGGTTACGTCGAGCATGCTGGCACGGGCCGGCTTGTCGCCCTGTAGGGCCTCCAAGAGCCGAGTGACCATGGCGTCCCAAAGCTTCTTCAGTGCCTCTTGCTGTTGCTCTGCCGTCATCGGGACGTAGACGTCGCTATCGTCGGCCATGGCTACGCCTTCCCGTTCGCCGGGATGGTCAATCCAAGGTCTATTTCCCGAGAGATGGCCTCTTGCCAGTCCAGCAGCCGGCCCGAGCGATCCATGAGGGCACCGGGAGGAGCGGCGTCGACCAGCCGTGCGTGCTCAGCGAGAGCCTTTCTCTCGGCGCTCACGTCGGCGGGATACGGTGCGGAGCGGTCATCCATACGGGCAGCGAGAATGATCGCCGCCATATGCTCTGTGTAGAGGTCGACCGCTCGCCGAACGATTTGCGAATAGGAGGGCGCGCGGGTCGGATCGCCAACGAAGATGGTGGCGGTGCGCTGAAGCCACGCGAGTTGGCTGTCCGCCCTTCCGTCGAACGCCACACGGCGCGACTGAAACGGGTTCTTGGTCATGATGGTCCTGTAGTGGAGTGTTAGGAGGGTTGGGAAAAAGAGAGCAGCTGCCGCGCGGCCGGGGGTGCCGAACGTGACTGAAGAGGTCAGCCTAAACGCAAGTCAATGCAGCGAGAGAAAATCCCGGCACGAGCCCAGCCGGGTTATGCGCTGCTAAATATAGGGTCTGGTGAGTACTTTGGATAAGCCGCGGATTTCAAACGAGGTTTTGGCGATTTATTTCGCGGCCTTGGGCCTTCTCCATCTTTCGCCCGGACGCTGCAAGCCGCGACGTATCCATCGCTTGGGGGCGTATTTCTTTCGCGACCCCGCTGGCCGCTCCTCGACTACGACCTCAACCTCTGCAGTGAGGTCTAGCAATTCGAGGCGCACTTCCAAGGTCCTCTTAGGGAGGACAGTTTCCCCGTCGCTCGTGACGCCCCAGCTTTCGAGGCGATAGCGCTCGTTCACGGCAACAGCTTCCATGATCGCCCGCTTCCGAGAAAGCCGGGTCGGAACCGTGCGATCAAGTAGACGAACGACCATTCGGGATTGCTTGTGGCCGGTCGCTTTGATGCGGGCTTTCGGCTGCGCCTTGTCCAGTACGACGGCGGGGGTCTTGGGCGGCGGGAGCTTGAGGGTGAGACCGGCAACCTTGATCGCACCGGGGCTAAGCGGAGCGGGGGCCGCCTCGGGTTGGGCGGCGCTCTCCGAAGCGGGGCCTTGGATAGGCGCTGGCGCGGCCACAGGAGCCTCTACAGAGCCTTGGGCCGGCTGGCTGCGCTTGCGGACCACCAAATCCGCGACGCTCACACGGCCAGATTTGAAGCCCTCTCGAATGCTCTTCGTCGCGCTCATTTGCTGGCCCCAAGTTGGGCATTGATCGGAGCGTTCGCAAGCCGCGCCCTGACACGGGCCGCGGTGCCCGGATGCCATAGGCCCCCGCGAGGCGCCTCAATCTCCCTGCGGTTCAACTCCTCAGCCAGGGCGCGAAGCGACAGGCCGCCGGCCGGGTCGATATCTGCGAAGGCATCCCGGAACGTCTCAGCTCGCCCATTGGCATTCGCCGTGAGCCGCGCCACGGCCGCAGAGTTGCCCTTGGCGGCCCTGCGGAGCGCTTCGGCCCCATTGGGGTTGCCCAGCCGCCGGCCTTCCTTAGCGAGGCGCTTACGGGCCACGGCAAGGGCCTCCCGAGTGCGTTGGGCGATCATCTCCCGCTCTCGCTGGGCAATGACTGCCATGATCCCGACCACCGTCTCGTCTGCGGTCGGAAGATCGGCAGCGACGAACCGGACGCCACTGTCCCGAAGCTGGAGGAGGAAGGCGGCATTGCGCGAAAGGCGATCTAGCTTGGCGATCAGGAGCCGGGCGCCGCTCGCCTTGGCTCGCCGGATGGCGCGCTGTAGCTCGGGACGGTCGGACCGCTTGCCGCTCTCGACTTCCACGAATTCAGCCAGGAGGCGGCCTCCGGTGCTGGCAAGGTAGCTCCGCAGGGCCTCACGCTGGGCGTCCAGGCCCAAGCCTGACCGACCTTGCCGCGCCGTGCTTACCCGCAGGTAGCCCACAAACTTGTCAGTCCGCATGCCGTCCTCCCGCCGTTACAAATCGCCTTACCGACGTCAGGCAAGATGTAACGCGCCTCCTAGGTGTCGCTAAGTGAGTCAGATTGACTCAGGCCGCATTACGCTCGGCAGGCTGTGTAATCATGTGTCACCACAACTAAGGGAGAGGCACATGCGAAAGCTGTTGATCGTCGCGCTCGGGATCGCGGGTTGCGCCCCACACGATAGCATCATGAAGACCGCAGATGGTTTGAAGGGCCAGCCTATCCAGGCAGCGGTTGCCAAGTTCGGGCGTCCGACAAGTCAGCGCGTCATAGTGGACGAGACGGCATACATCTGGACCACCGGCTATGAGCCGGGGACGGCGCCTTGCACGCTCCGCATCTTCACGAAAGACGGCAAAATCACCGGCAGCGATATCGAGGGCAGCCCTAGGGCATGCCGGCAGTACGCGGACTGAGCGATGGCGTTTGCCCTATGTCTCCGCTAGCGAAGCGCCTCCGGTTCGTTGACTATAGTTTCCCTCATGCGCCACCGGAGGCGCGCAAACCCGCGCTGCGTCACATATTGTAGGCTGCACCGGCACCAAACGTTAGGAGGCCCTTACCCAACGGGAGGCGCTACACGGTGGTAATGATAAAAGATCAAGGGTCAACGATGGCACAGTTTTCGACGTTCTCGAATAGACTCCTCTTCACGCACCGCACTTCGCGGCGCGGAGAAGCAACAGGGGTAGAGAATGCAAATCCAAGCCAATACGCGTAGCCGTGAAGTGTTCGTTCGGTTCGATGACAGGTCCACCTTGGACGTTCGCGAGTGGTGGCCTGGGGGCGACACGGGATACCTGACAGACGGCGAGACCGTCGAGTTTGAGGACGGCTGCACCGCAACGCGCATGGGCGGCTATGTGGTGTGGAGCGATCCCGGCCTAGCGCCCGTCGATCTGCGGCGCCCGCGCGTCTAGCAGTCCAGCGAGTAGCATCAAGGCTCCCGGATCACTTCGGGGGCCTTTTGCTGCCCGCATCGCAGCGCCGCTCCGCTCGTAACGCGATGGCGTGACACTGGCACCCATCCCGACCACGACGGGTAGCGCATGGGCAGTGGGTGGCGTGCCATCGAGCGAAGCCTCGCCCACCCACCCCCACCGGGGGGACCAGCGTCTGACGAGGTGGGGTATACCACTTTGAATTTTTGCAGAGAGATTTCGGCGGGCATTCGAATCGCGATTTGAGGTCCCGGCAAGAACGGCCTCCTATTGTATTTGGAAGTTTGATTCCTTCCACAGCTTGAGCAAGTAGGTGCCATGCTGCTCTCCAGACATCTTCGAGAATATCTTCTCACGAATGCTGACGTCCCGGGCAACCTCTGCCGCAACGAAGCGCAGTGCCTTTGGCTTGGACATCACAAACAAGCCCCCGCCGGCCGTGCCGAGGCTGTATTGCTTGTACATGTATTCGAAGAGGTGCCGGACGGCGCTGAGGGAGAAATCCTTCAGGTCGAAGTGTAGGCTTTTCACCTCGCTGTCTAGTACGGCACCCTTGGTTTTCGAATCAAGTTTGACCTTCAGGCGCTTCGTTAACTCGTCCTCGTCCAAGAAGACTCCTACGAAGTCTTCGTGGTTAGAGGCGGATAAGATCATCGTTGCGGCAACGCGTTGGGCCCAATAATCATCCTTCGCGCTATAGACCGAGAGCCCCTGCAGGTTGAACTCGGCTTCAAGAAGCGATGAGCGCACATCTACCGAGAATGGGGAGCCTGAAAGAGCCCCCCATAGGCGAGGTTCCTTAAGCCTTCTGAGCAGTCTTCGAGACATTAACGCCTCTTGCCTGCAAGTAATCTCCGGCAATCTCCGAGAGTACGGGATCGTCAGCAATATCCTGGAGTCGCCGACTCAGAACGCTAACGGCCTTTTCTCCTCTTCGGCGCCCGAGCGCCGCAACGACCGCGTATCGGATATTCCTATGATCCGGTCCAAGGTACTGAATAAGTGTTTCGATGAGCGGGTCATCATATGTCGCCGCCAATTGGCTTTCGCTAAGGCCAACAAGAGCACTAGGGCCGTATGCACTGCGTTCATCGTCGGCGAGAAAGCGGATAGTCCTTCGAAGCATGGGGACGCCATGTGATTCGATCAATGAATTTGCGCGCTCAACAAACGCTGCAGCCTTATCGCTGTCCGAAAGATCAGTAGTTTCCACGGCTTCTGCCGCACCGATCAGCGCGGCGTCGATTCCATGAGTAATCTCCAAGAGGTCTGTCGGAGCTGTGTCTGAAGAGCTTTCGATATCTTCCAGACAGCGCTGCGACTGGGCTAGATATTTGAGAAACAACTCCGAGACTGGGGGTGATGAGGGCGGATTTGTTCGCTCTTCTATACGCGGCAGCAAATCAAGCGCGGAGAAACTCGTTAGATCGTCCTTCGCGGAGGGTAGGGGGGCTCTCACTCGGGTTGCCGAGGCTGGACCGGCGGATGCTACACGAGCGCGGCTCGCTAGCCGGTCTCTAATGGAATCTATTAGCGAGGTCATCGTCGCTTCAAATGACGTGTCCGCCAGAGATTGCTGTCTGGTTGTCGCCGCCGACTCGCTAAGAAGGTCGTCCGGCTCAAACTTGGTAGTAGTCATATGATGAGTCTCACCCGGTCGTGCTGGGAAGAGCTAATCCTGTGGAAAGCATAGCGGACAATTCGGCGAGAATTGATCTACCGAGATAGTCAAGGCGTGTCCCTCTTGCCGCTAGCTTCACTGCAGCGGGGGTATTCAAATCTAGCTCGACACGAAGGGCGTGCTCTCTGGGAATTGAAGAATTCGTCGAAACACTCGCGCCTAAAGTCATCGACACCGTTTGCGAGTACATTACGCTCCATCGTGTGACTCGATTGATTCTAATCGGCTCGCCGGAGTCGCCCTTGGGGAGGTCCTTGGGTGAATTGATCTGAAGGTTGAAATCTGAGTAACGCGATGCGTCCAAGTCAGTGAGGAAGGGGAGGTAGCTCGGTAGGAGTTGATAGCCTTCCTCTCTTGAGGAAACCTTCCGGCGAAAGACACCCGCTACCGCGAGCCTGCTGACGCCGCTTGTTCTTGAAGAGAGTTTTGATGCGACTTCAAGCAAACGCAGCGCAACTCCATTCGGATCGATAATCACCTGATCCTGAGGAGGCGATGGGGGGTCTGCTTCGAGCGGAGTTGCAACAAGGTCTATCCGCTGCATCGCGGCAGACAAGATAACGATGGCCCCGTCGCTCACGCCAATTGCCGAGAAGACTGGGTCGAAGTTTACTTGCTTAAGCTCTCCGCCGAAGAGTTGCTTCCAAAGCTCGCCTGTCGCTTCGAATTTGCCATCGTGAAAGAGCGTTACTCTCAGATTTTGAGCGCCCCAGCCCGGAGGAAAACCTGGGAGCCCTTTGATAGGTTTGCCTCTAGCCGCGCGGCCTGTGAGCTGCGTGGGGGTACTCGTCTGCCGGCGCGGTTTCGCCATGTTGATTCCTGTTTCGTGCAACTTTAACTCTAGCTCTGATGTGGCGCAATGCAACTACCCACGATATCGGCACTTGGGCAATGCGCGACAAGTAGACATAAGGCGCGGCCATCTAGTCAGGATATCTGAGGTTTGCTAGCGCTGCTCGCTTGACCGCCAGCGACGCACCTCCACTGTAAATCCCGTAAGTAATATTCGGCTTCTCATGCCCGATGATGTCTGCGGCAATTCCCTCAGGCACCAAGGCGTTCTCAAGCTGCGTCGAGACGCACTTGCGGATTGAGTGGAAGACATGGGCGGGGCCGAAGCCGGCCGCCTTCTTCAAGCGTCCGAAGCGTTTTCCAACAGCGTTGGAGCGGTCGCCGTACTTGTTGGCCGTCAGGTCCGCCAGGACGTAGCCGGTCGTGCGCTTGCCAATGAGCCGGCGGAGCGTCGGTAGCAACTCCTCATGAATGGGAACCTCGCGAACGCCGGCCTTGGTTTTGGAGTCGGTCACGTTGAACGATTTTCCCACTAGGTCCACGTCCTGGACCTTGAGGCTGCAGACTTCCTCGATGCGCGCCCCTGTCCACATATCGAGGGTGATTAGGTCGGCAAGCTCATGGTCAGAATTGGCGTTGGCACGCTTCACGAGGTCGACCACCTGGGCAGGCGTGAAGGGCTTCCAGCTTGTTCCGCGCTTCGCGGTAGGGGGTAGCGTCAGGCCAGTGAAGGGATCGCTCTTGACCAGGGACAGGGAGGCTAGGTGCTTCCAGTAGCCCCGGATTGACGAGAGGATGCGGGCAACGGTCTTGGCGGACAGGCCGTCCTTCTTCACGATCCCCGTTACCCATGCCTGGGCGGCCTTGGCGTCGATTTCCTGGGCGTAGGGGAGGGCCTGGGCGAGGTCGAGGATCGTGGACCGCTTCATGGACTTGGTCTTCTCCGTGTCCTGAATGCCTCCTAGCCACTCTTCAAGATGCTCTGCAGTGGGCGTGAGGGTGCCTAGGGCGGCCCCAGCGAAGCGCTCGGCGGCCTTGGCCTCTGCCGCAGTCTTGGCCCGGTCAAACCGGTCGCTGGCCAGGGACGCCACGTGGTCTTCCAGTAGTTCGCGCTCCTCCTCGGTCTTCGCCTGCTGGATCATGTCTCGGAATAGGGCGGCCTCAGCGTCGTCGCCCCCGTGCTGCGCCTTCAGGGCGTTCTTAATCCGCCTGTCCCAATCGTGGAGCCACAGGAGGTCCGCTAGGCGTTTCGCCTGGGTGTAGTCACCAGTCTGAAGCGAACGGGTCAGGCGGCGGCCTAGGACGTGCTGGGCCTTCTTCGGCACGTCATGCAATGCCCACCAAGTTTCATGCCGTTTGACTAGGTACATGGAAGCCCTTCCACACAGGTCTTCCACACAGTCATGAGTCAATCGGATGTAGATTTCAAGCGCCTCCGACAGTTTGGACGTGTCGGGCGGAGCTTCCCATCCCCTCCGCCACTATCTGGTATCTGCCGATCGACCGGTCTGCCGGCTTTGCCGAGGACGTCGTGCCGTCCAGGCCACGCACAGTCATGAAGCGATCTGGCGTGCCGCACGACTTCCTTCCGAGAGTGGAGAAGGTTATCGATCAGTACGTCCTTTGGGGCGTTTGAGGAGGAGAAGCCGCTTGCAAGTGACTCGACGCGCCGTTATCGCGACCACAGTTCTCGCCGCTGCCTGTCCGGCTGTCGCGCAAACCCAAGGAAAAGCCATGACGACCGAAAGCGGCCTGCAGATCATCGACATCACCGTCGGCACGGGCGCGAGCCCCAGAACCGGTCAGACCTGTGTCATGCATTACACCGGCTGGCTTTACGAAGGTGGCGTGAAGGGCAAGAAGTTCGATTCTTCCGTCGATCGCGGCTCGCCTTTCGAATTTCCCATCGGCATGCGGCGCGTCATCGGCGGCTGGGACGAAGGTGTCGCAACCATGAAGGTTGGCGGCAAGCGAACGCTGATCATTCCGCCGCACCTCGGTTATGGCGCTCGCGGCGCCGGCGGCGTCATTCCGCCCAACGCCACGCTGATGTTCGACGTCGAGCTGCTGGCGATCAAGTAGGCATCGTCTTCTCGCCGGGTTGGCTTCGGCGCCCCAAGGCACCGCCATGCCCTCGTCGACGCACTGATCAATTGAGGGTCGGCGACTTGCCCTCGCAGGCATCGGCGATGGCCGCCGACAGGGCCGGGACCCAGGCTGCGCTGGGCGCATTCACGAAGTGGCCGAGATGGTCATTTCCCCAGCAGATTGGCACGCCTGCCGCCAACGACAGGTTGCTGCACCAATCGGCGATTTCGGGACTCAGCATCTTTGGAACGTAGAGCTTAAGCATCTCGATCTCCTGGTCTCAAGGATCGACGGGCTGCCTCGGGCAGTATCAATGCAAATTGCGCGCCATCCGAGGCACGCTTCTTTTTGATCGAGAAGCATCAAACTTTTATGGCGGCGGTCACGGGCTCGTCGCCGGTCGCGCCGTGGTGCCGCCGATGATCGCCTCGAGTGCCGCGAGCCCGTCGGTCAGCGCCGCAGGGCCGGGCTGCAGGATCAGCGGCGACTTGATCTCGTGCAGCCTGCCGTTCCGGACCGCCGGCAACGACGCGAAGCCCGGCCGGGCGGCAAACTTCTCGCTCTTGAATTTCTTGCCGCACCAAGAGCCGATCACGACGTCCGGGGCGCGGCGGATTACGTCATCCGGCGTGACGATGCGATCGCGGGCGGATTTGCAGGAGGCCCGTTCGGGGAAGATGTCGTCGCCGCCCGCGGCGCCCACCAGTTCCGAGACCCAGGAGATGCCGGAGATCATCGGCTCGTCCCATTCCTCGAAGTACACTCTGGGGCGAGTCCCGCGGCCGCTGGTGCGCCGCCGCGTCGCCTCGACATTGGCGGCGAGTTCGTCGGACAGGACCTTTGCGCGATCCGGGGCACCGACGAGCGCACCGAGCAGGCGGATCATGTCGAGGATCTCCGCCACCGATCGCTGATTGAAGGCATGAACGTTGATGCCAGCGCGGACAAGCGACGCCACCAGATCGGCCTGGAGGTCGGAGAAGGTCAGGACCAGGTCGGGTTGCAGGGCGAGGATCTTCGGCATGTCGGCCGAGATGAAGGCCGAGACGCGCGGCTTCTCCTGGCGCGCCCGTGGCGGCCGCACCGTGTAGCCCGAGATTCCGACGATGCGGTGCTGCTCCCCCAGCAGGTACAAGGTCTCGGTGGTTTCTTCGGTCAGGCAGACGATGCGTTCGGGTGGATACATGATCGGTCGACCATAGCAGCGAGGCCCACGAGCGGCGACCGGCCCTGTCGGTCTGCAAGGCAGAACCACTGCGGCATTGACCCGAAACCACAGGTCTGTAGGGATTGGCGGCACAGACAAATCGGATCGACAGGAGCGAGGAAACCTCAATGACACAAAAGGCAGCGGCAGCGACCCGGAAGCCGGTGCGGCCCGATTTGGAGGCCGAATTGAACAATCTTGCGATGTCGAAGGAGGCACAGCCTCTGTTCGATGCGGTGAAGGCGCACATCGCCGAGAACGTCGCGCCGATCCTCGAGGAGTTTCATCGCCTGGGCGAGGGCCGCAAGGACCGCTGGAGCTGGGCGCCGGGCCAGCTCGAGCTGCTCGAGGGTGCCAAGAACAAAGCCAAGGCCTCGGGCCTGTGGAACTTCTTCCTGCCTCATTCCGAGATCGGCCGCGGACTGACCAATCTCGACTATGCCTATATCGCGGCCGAACTGGGCAAGTATCCGTTGGCCTCCGAGTCGCTGAACTGCTCGGCGCCTGACACTGGCAATATGGAGGTGCTGGAGCGGGTGGGCACGCCGGAACAGAAGGAAAAGTGGCTGAAGCCGCTGCTGAACGGCGAGATCCGTTCGGCCTACGCCATGACCGAGCCCGGCGTGGCCTCCTCCGACGCCAAGAACATCACCACGCGCGCCGAACTGGTGGGCAACGAGTGGGTGATCAACGGCGAGAAGTATTACATCTCCGGTGCCGGCGATCCGCGCTGCAAGATCATGATCGTCATGGTCAAGACGAGCCCGGATGCCTCGCCGCAGTTCCAGCAGTCGCAGATCCTGGTCCCCATGGGCACGCCGGGCCTCGAGATCGTCGGACCGATGACCGTGTTCGGTCACGATCACGCCCCGCGCGGCCACATGCACCTCAAATTCAACAACTGCCGGGTGCCGGCCGAGAACATCCTGCTGGGCGAGGGCCGCGGCTTCGAGATCAGCCAGGTCCGCCTCGGACCGGGCCGCATCCATCACTGCATGCGCTCGATCGGCGCCGCCGAGAAAGCCATCGAGCTGATGGTCAAGCGCGGCTCGACCCGCACCGCCTTCGGCAAGCCGCTGATCCAGCTCGGCAAGAATCTCGAACTGGTCAGCCGCGCGCGCATCGAGATCGAGGCGATGCGGCTCATGGTGCTGAAGGCGGCCAAGGCGATGGACGTTCTGGGCAACCGCGACGCCCGCGTCTGGGTCAGCATGGTCAAGGCGATGGTGCCGGAGAAGGTCTGCACCATCATCGACCAGGCGATGCAGATCCACGGTGCCACCGGCCTGTCCCAGTGGTCGCCGCTCAGCGAGATGTACGTCAACCAGCGGCACCTCAGGTTTGCCGACGGCCCGGACGAGGTCCATCACATGGTGGTGGGCCGCGCCGAGATGAGCCGGCACTAGGACCAACGGAGTGGGCCCGGCCTTGACAGGCCGGGCCCGTCCGCTTTTCTTGCGGGACGACGGAGAGACTGGAAGAGCGTATGAAGGCGACCCGGATCACCCTGCAATCGGCCCTCGTGCTGCTGCCCCTCGCACTGGCGGGCTGCGAGGCCGCCACCTCCTTGCGGGGGGCGGGTCTTTCCGATCCCTTGCGGATGAAGAGCATCGATCAGGCGTTCGAAGCACGCGACAATTGCCTGGTCGAGAACATCCACCTGGCCGATGTCTATGCAGGCAGCGCCCAGTCGCTCGCCGCGACGGCCGCGGCCTCCTGCCAGACGCAGACTGATGCCCTGATTTCCGTCAGCAACCCCTATGGCGATCCGCGGGTTACCGCGGCGATCCAGAAGGATTCGAGCTTCCGGGCGATGGGTTTCGTGCTGAAGGCCCGCGGTCAGGGCTGACGGGCGGCTAGACCGGACGCCACATCGGGGCGCGCTTGCGCACCGGGTCGAGCAGCGACCAGTCGCCTTGCTCGACGACATGGCCCCTGGGAAAGGGCGACCGCGGCTCCTGTCCGAGGGCCCGCATCACACGATCGTCGCGGTAGTAGCAGAGCAGCACGACGCGGTTGAGCGCGAACAGCGGCGCGCCACCCTCCTGCTTGAACCGCATCGCCACCTCGGTCCGGCGCTCCGGTGGGAGGTCGGTGAACGCACCGCCGGACATCTCGCGCAACTGCTTCAGCGCAAGCTGCGAATCCGCGGTGTCGCGCTCCAGGCTCTTCAGAATGTCGGCGAAGATCAGCGCGTCGTCGGCGCCGGGCACGCCATGGCGGCTGCTCGCCGGGATCATGATGCCGGCCAGGAGGCGCAAGTCACGGGCTTCGGCGTCGGTCAGGGTTCCGTAGGTCATGTCGGCCTCAATCGAAAAGCGTGGCGTCGGCGAGGCGGCGCTTGATGTTGTCGGCGATGTAGAGCGCCAGCGCCTGGATGGTGGACGTCGGGTTTACGCCGCCCGACGTGACCCAGATGCTGCCGTCGACGATGAACAGGTTCTTCACGTCGTGGCTGCGCCCCCATTCGTTGACGACCGATCGCTCGGGATCGGTGCCCATGCGCGCCGTGCCCATGAGATGCCAGCCGGCATTGAGCATGGGCGCCTCGCCGCCGACGTTCGTCGCCCCCGCCGCGGCGAGGATCTCCTTGGAGCGCGCGACGCCATGGTCGATCATCTTCTTCGTGTTCTCGCCCAGCGTATAGTCGATGCGCGGCGCGGGGATCCCGTTGCTGTCCTTCAGCACCGGATCGAGCGTCACCCGGTTGTGCTCCTCGGGCAGGTCCTCGCAGATCGCGGAGATGCCGAGCTTGCGGTTGAAGAGGGTGCGATAGACGTCGTGATGCGCCTCGCCCCAGGGCAGGAAGCCGCGCGCGGTGTTGGCGATGGCATCGACGATCGTGCCGGCGCCGCGATGGAGTTGCAGCGTGTAGCCGCGCACGAAGCCGCGCGACCGGTCGGTCTCGTAGAATTCCTGGCTCCACAGCGAGAGCTGAGCGCCGGTATTGCCGTCGATCGGCTCGTCGACATAGCCGTAAGTGTGGGCGAAGGGATGGAACATCAGGTTCCGGCCCACCAGGCCGCTCGAATTGGCGATGCCATTTGGAAAGCGGCTGGACACCGAGTTCAGCAGTAGCCGCGGGGTGCCGATGCCGTTGCAGGCCACGATGACCATTTCTGCCGGCTGGAAATGCTCTTTGCCCTCGGCGTCGTAGTAGATCGCGCCGTTCGCAAGTCCATCGGGACCGAGCGTGATCTCGCGGACCCGGGCGCGGGTGCGCAGCTCGACGCCGGCGCGAAGCGCGTGTGGCCAATAGGTGACGTCGGCACTGGCCTTCGCGCCCTGGGCGCAGCCGGGCGTGCAGTGGCCGAGATTGATACAGGGGGCACGGCCGTCATACTCGGTCGTGGCGATCGCGGAGTCCGACGGCCACCAGTGCCAGCCGAGCTTGTTCATCGCCTCGCCGAAGCACTTGCCGGTTTTGCCGAGCGGCAGCGGCGGCATCGGCAGCGCGTGGTACGGATAGGCCGGATCGCCCTCCAGACCGGCGACCCCGGTCATTCGGTCGTTCTCGGCGAAGTACGGCTCGAGGGTGGCGTAGTCGACCGGCCAGTCGTCGGCGACGCCATCCAAGGTCTTTACCCGGAAGTCCGAGGGATGGAGGCGCGGATAGTGCGCCGTGTACATGATGGTACTGCCGCCGACGCCGTTGAAGTTCACGACTTGGACCGGCGAGGCGCCGTTGTTGATCGGATAGTCGGTCTCGCGCGCGCGGCGGTTCGGATTGATCGCGAAGTCACTGAACAGTCGGGCTTCCCAGTCCCGGCCATTGGTCGGATAGTCCGTCGGCTTGACCCAGTCGCCCTGTTCCAGGCAGAGAATCCGCATCTTCGTGTCGGCGAGGCTCCACGCCACCGCCGCGCCCGAAGCGCCGGAACCGACAATCAGGACATCGACCTTTTCGTGCATGGCGTTCTTCCGTTAGCGCGCGAGATGCTGGCTGATGGCATGGGCGACCAGCGCGTGTCCGCCGGCCGTCCAGTGTCCATCGTGAGCGAAATAGTAGGACAGGGGAGATCCTTGTGCCTCCAGGACGGGCTGCAGGTCCAGAACGTCTATGTCGCGGCGCTGCAGGGCAACCGTGAAAGCGGTGTTGACCCTGTCCTCGAGCGACCGACCTTCGCCCATCCACAAGGCGCGAGACGGGATGAGGACGACTGTCGCGCGGTAGCGATCGGCAATCTTCTCGAGTTCGTCGGCCGCCCTGTCGATGATTGCGGGATCGTAGTCGTTGGGGACGACGTCTTGCTTGCCGGAGGCAGCGCTGGCCGCGAACATCCGCTCGAAGGCGGAGGACGCGAGCCGGTAGAGCGCCGAATGTTCCGTGAGCCAGCCGGCGACGGCCGAGTCGCCGCCCTGTGACGCCGCGCCTCGCGCGGGCGGCCGAAGATCCTTTTCCATGTCGACGGTGACGACGACGCGGCCGGCCCTGGAACCCAGCCTTGCGGCGTAAGCCAGCAGGGCGGCATAGCCTTCGATGTCGGTCGGCGTCGCGAGGTTGAAGGTGCGCCGGCCGCTCAGGATCTGGAGCCTGTCAGAGAAGCGATCCAGGGATTCGACGCCCCAGCCACAGGCGAAAGCGTCGCCCACGACGACGATGTCGTCGGCACCGGCGGTCGCGACGTCGTTCGGATCGCGCAACCCGTGTGAATTGATCCGGACAGAGACGTCGAAGTCGCCACCCTCGGAAATCTGACGGGCCTGGGTGTCCGGGCGGGCGAGCAGAAGCGGACCCTCAGGATGAGTGAATTCGACCCGATGGGAAGGGGCCAGAGCCGGAGAAGCCAGACGGACGACGCCCTCCGCAAGGCCGAGCCCGGCAATGAGGCCGGTCAAGATCACGAGGACTGCAATCGCACCGGATCTCCGGCCGGCGGTTTCGGATCGTGGATTCTGGGGGCTGGCTTCGGGGCTCATGTTCGCGCAAGACTGGCGCGAGTTGATCAGCGAGGAAAGAGCCTTCCCATGCCGGATACCACCCTTGCACGGCCTGCAGCCGCCACGACCGAGCATTTCGACGTCCTGATCGTCGGCGCCGGCATTTCCGGCATCGGCGGTGCCTACCATCTGACCCACCAGATGCCGGACCGCAGCTTCGTCATCCTGGAAAGCCAGGAGAGCTTCGGAGGGACCTGGCTCACGCACAAATATCCCGGCATCCGCTCCGACAGCGACCTCCACACCTTCGGCTATCGCTTCAAGCCGTGGAAGGGCAAGCCGATCGCCACCGCCCAGGAGATCAAGGCCTACATGGGCGAGGTCATCGAGGAGAACGACCTGGCGCGGCACATCCGCTACCGCCACCGAATCGACTCCGCGACCTGGTCGAGCGCCGACAATCGCTGGACGATCGATGCGGTCCGCACGGACACAGGCGAAGCGGTGCGCTTCACCGCCAACTTCCTGTGGATGTGCCAGGGCTACTACCGCCATTCCGTCGGCTACACCCCCGAATGGAAGGACATGGAGACCTTCAAGGGGCGGATCATCCATCCGCAGACCTGGCCGGAGGATCTCGACTATTCGGGCAAGAAGATCATCGTGATCGGGTCGGGTGCGACGGCGGCCACGGTCATCCCGGCGATGGCCGACAAGGCCGGCCACGTCACCATGCTGCAGCGCTCGCCGACCTATTTCATCCCCGGCCGCAACGCCATCGAGCTGGCGGAGACACTGCGGCAACTCGAGGTCGACGAGGAATGGATCCACGAGATCGTGCGCCGCAAGATCCTGCACGACCAGTCGGTGTTCACGCGCCGCGCTTTCGAGGAGTCCGACAAGGTGCGGGGTGAGCTGCTGGCCGGCGTCCGCGCCCATGTCGGACCGGACTTCCCGCTGGAACCGCATTTCACGCCGAGCTATCGGCCGTGGCAGCAACGCATCGCCTTCGTCCCCGACGGTGACCTGTTCAAGGCCATTCGCGCCGGCAAGGCGTCGGTCGAGACCGACGAGATCGATCGGTTCGTGCCGGAGGGTATCCTGCTCAAGTCGGGCAAAGTGCTGCAGGCGGACATCATCGTGACGGCGACCGGGTTCGACCTGTCGGTGATGGGCGACATCGCTTTCACGGTCGACGGCAAGCCGGTCGACTTCGCCGACACCGTGACCTATCGCGGCATGATGTTCACCGGCGTGCCCAACATGATCTGGGTGTTCGGCTATTTTCGCGCCAGCTGGACGTTGCGCGCCGACCTGGTCGGTGACTTCGTCTGCCGTCTTCTCGGCCATATGGACAAGCGCCAGGCCCATAAGGTCGAGGTTGCCCTGCGGCCGGAAGACGAGGGAATGCAGCTGCTGCCCTGGATCGACCCGGAGAACTTCAATCCCGGCTACCTGATGCGCGGCATGCACCTCCTGCCCAAGCGCGGCGACAAGCCGGAGTGGCAGCACACGCAGGACTACTGGAACGAGAAGAACGTCTTCCCGGCCATCGATCTCGACGACCGCGCGTTCGTCTACGGCTGATCGTTTCGCCATCGGCCGGGCTCCGGGGAGCAGGGGATGAGTCAAGGCAACACGCGCCGGATCATTGCGGCCGGCGCGATCGGAAACGTGCTCGAATGGTACGACTTCGCGGTCTACGGCTACTTCGCTGCCGCGATCGGCCGCGCCTTCTTTCCCAGCGAGGATCCGGTTGCGCAGGTCCTGTCGGCCTTCGGTATCTTCGCGGTCGGCTTCCTCATGCGGCCGATCGGCGGGGCGGTGATCGGGGCGATCGGCGACCGTCTCGGGCGCCGCACCGCGTTGACCTTCTCCGTCGCCGCCATGGCCATCCCGACATTCCTGGTCGGGGTGCTGCCCGACTACCAGACGCTGGGGATCGCCGCGCCGATCCTGCTCACGCTGCTGCGCATGGTGCAGGGCCTGTCGGTCGGCGGCGAATACACCACCTCGATCATCTTCATCATCGAACAGTCGCCGCCCAACCGGCGGGCCTTCGTCGGAGCGCTGGGCTGCTGCGGCGCCATCGGCGGCATCCTGCTGGGCTCGGCCACCGGTGCGCTGCTGGCGTCGGTGATGTCGGAACAGGCGCTCGAAAGCTGGGGCTGGAGGCTGCCATTCCTGCTCGGGCTGCTGGTCGGGATTGCCGGCGTCGTGCTGCGCCGCCATGTCCATGAGGCGCCGCGCAAAGGCTTGGCGAAGTCGCCGCTCCTCGACACGGTGCGCAACCATGGCCCACTGCTCGCGCGGCTCGCCGCGCTCTCGGTGTTCAACTCGGTCGGCTTCTATCTGATGTTCGTCTACATCGTGAGCTGGCTGCAGTTCGCCGACGACATTGCACCCGCGACGGCGCTGGCCATCAACTCGGCCAGCATGGCGGTGATGCTGCCGGTCATGGTGCTGATGGGCTGGCTGTCCGACCGCCATGGACGGCGTCCCTTGATGCTGGGGGCGGCGGCGCTGGGCTTCGTCGGTGCGCTGCCCTTCTTCTGGCTGATGCACCAGGGGCAGCCCGAGCTCGTGCTGCTCGGACAGTTCGGCTTCGTCCTGGCGGTCGGTGCTTTCATCGGCGGCCAGCCGGCCTTGATGGTCGAGGCCGTGCCAGCGGAAATCCGCTGTACTGCCATCGCGCTCGGCTACAACGTGACCTTGGGCATCCTCGGCGGCTTCAGCCCGCTGGTCGCCACCTGGCTCGTCCACCGGACCGAGAACGATTACAGCCCGGCCTTCATGATCATGGCCGCCGCCGCGGTCTCCTTCGCGGCCATCCTGAAGTTCGACGAGACCTACCGCCTGAAGCTGCAGTCCGCCTGACGGCGGGCTACTGCAGCTTGATGCCGGCCTCGGCGATCAGCCTGCCGAGCAGGTCGCGCTGGCCGGTGAGCCAAGTCTTGAACTGGGCCGGGGTACTGGCGACCAGATCAGCACCCGTGGGAGCGAGCCGCTCCTTCACCTTCGGGTCCTTGATTGCCTCGGCCACCACGGCCTGCATGCGGTCGACGAGGGCGGGTGGCGTGCCGGTGACGGCGAACAGGCCGTTCCAGTCGTTGAGGTCGAAGCCCGGATAGCCGCTCTCGGCGAGGGTCGGCACGTCGGGAAAGGCCGACGAGCGCTTGAGGCTGGTGACGGCCAGCACGCGCGCGCGACCTGCCGCAACCGGCGGGCGGATGGAGTTGGTCGTGATGATCACCGAATCGACGGCACCCGCCCCGATGTCTCGCGCGGCGTCGGCGCCGCCGCGATAGGGCACGTGGATGAGCTTGATGCCGGCGCGGCGCTGCAGTTCCTCGCCTGCCATGTGGGCCATGCCGGCCGCCGGAGGCGTGCCGTAGCTGATCGTGCCGGGCCTGGCCTTCGCCGCGGCTATGAACTCCTGGATGGTCTGCGACGGGAAGTCGTGTTTCACGGCAACGACCTGCGGGAAGCTCGCGAGCTGGGTGACGGGCACCCAGGTCTGGGCATAATCGAAGGGCAGGTCCTTCATCAGCAGCGGGTTGGTGATCTGGTTGGCGGCGTCGACCAGAAAGGTCTGACCGTCACGGGGCGCCTGGAGAACGGCATTCGCGGCGACGACGGCGTTGCCGCCGGTGCGGTTGTCGATGATCACCTGCTGGCCGATGATCTCGGCGACGCGCACGCCGATGTTGCGCGCCACCGTGTCGGCCGCCCCGCCGGCAGCGAAGGCCACGACCCAGCGTACCGGACCCTTCGGCCAGTCGCCCTGGGCGAATCCCTCGCGGGCGATGAAGGGGGCCGCGAGGCCCCCCGCAAGGATGCTGCGTCTTGAAATGCGCCTCATGTCTTCGATTCCAGCAGTTCGGGCACCACCCAGAGCGCGGGCTCGCCGCGGGCGACCCGCTGGACGTTGTCGAAGCCGTTGCGCAGGCGCGTGATGTTGCTCTCGAAGGTCGGCCCGGCGAGATGGGCGGTCAGGACGACGTTGTCGAGCTTGAGGAGGGGATTGTCCGGCGGGGTGGGCTCCTCGTCGAACACGTCGAGGCCGGCACCGAACAGGTTGCCGGAGGACAGCGCGGCAATCATCGCCTTCTCGTCGATCACGGGCCCACGCGACGTATTCACGATGATGGCCGACTTCTTCATGGCCGCGAGCTCGTCCCTGCCGATCATGTGCCGCGTCGAGTCGTTCAGCGGGACGTGCAGCGAGACGATGTCCGAGTGCTTCAGGATCTCCGGCAGAAGGCGGAAGCGGACGCCCAGCGCATCCTCCTCTTCCTCCTTGAGACGGGCGATGTCGTAGTAATGGACCGTCATGCCGAAGGCGAGGGCGAGCTTGGCGACCTTCTTGCCGATCGTGCCCAGCCCGATGATGCCCAGCACGCGGTTGCGCACCTCATGGACGGTCGGCGGCGAATTGCCGTGCCAGCGACCGGCCGTGACGTTGGTGTGCTGGGTGATCAGCCGGCGCGAGACCGCCAGCATCAGCAGCATGGCATGTTCGGAGACGGCCACCGAGTTGGCCCCGCCATTGGCGCAGAGCGGCACGCCGCTCTGGCGGGCGGCTTCGAGGTCGGCGCGGTCGTAGCCGGCGCTCAGCATCTGCACCAGCTTGAGGTTCGGCGCGTCCTTGTAGAGCTGCGGCGTGACGTACTGCTGGATGAAGCCCACGAAATAATGCGTGCCGGGCAGGGCAGCTTTCTGTTCCGGTGAATTGTGCAGCGCTTTGACGATCTCGTAGCCCTTGGGGGCGAGGTCGTCGACCATGGACAGGGTGTCCTTGGGTCCGACGACGAGTACGCGTTCAACCATTACCATT
>CAZPOS010000046.1:12778-26332 GCA_964588065.1 uncultured Reyranella sp. | reverse complement strand
AGGTCTCGAACAGGTCGGCGGCCATGCCGGCGCAGTCGCCGACGTTGTCGCCCACGTTGTCGGCGATCACTGCCGGGTTGCGGGGGTCGTCCTCGGGGATGCCGGCTTCGACCTTGCCCACCAGGTCGGCGCCGACGTCCGCGCCCTTGGTGAAGATGCCGCCGCCGAGGCGGGCGAAGATCGAGATCAGCGAGGCGCCGAAGCCGAGCGAGACGAGCGCATCGATCATGTCGCGGCTGCCGCCGGGAATGCCCATGTTGAGCAGCACGGCGTAGTAGCCGCCGACACCGATCAGGGCGAGGCCGGCCACCAGCATGCCGGTCACCGCGCCCGCCTTGAAAGCGAGGTCGAGGCCCGAGGCCAGGCTCTTCTGGGCCGCAACCGCCGTTCGCACGTTGGCGCGCACCGACACGTTCATGCCGATGAAACCGGTGACGCCCGAGAGGATCGCGCCGATCAGGAAGCCGATGGCGGCGAACTTGCCGAGCAGCGCCGCCAGGACGACGAGCACGACGATGCCCACGATTCCGATGGTGGTATACTGGCGGCGCAGGTAGGCAGCCGCACCCTCCTGGATGGCTTGTGCGATCTCCTGCATGCGTGGCGTGCCGGCATCGGCCGCCATGACCCGTGACGCGGTAACGACGCCATACAGCACGGCTATCAAGCCGCAGCCGATGACGCCCCAAAGAACCGTGGACATGTTTCCCAACCTATTGTTTTTTCGTCGCTTGTACGCACATCGCGACCTGAAGTACGCGAACTCCCCCCGGGCGCGAGGTAACGGGAAAAATGACAGATGGCCCGGGAGCGCGCAACCGCAGACGCGGAAAAGCGACGCTGCCTCAAGGACTTGGCTTCAGGCGCGCGACGGATTCCGCAACCGGTAGACGCCGATCACCAGCAAGGCGATGAGCACGAGGACGAGCGCGACGTAGTTCAGCGCGGCCCACCCTTTGAGTTCGAGAACGACGCTGGCCATCAGGCTGGCGACGGTCGTGACCCCAAACACCATGAAGTCGTTGAAGGCCTGGGCCTTGCCGCGCTCGGCCGGCCGGTAGGTGGTTGTCAAAAGCGTCGTCGCGCCGACGAACAGGAAGTTCCAGCCGACCCCGTTCAGCGTGAGCGCGCCGCGGAAGTGCCATTCTGTGATGCCCATCAGCGCCACGACGACACCCGCCACCAGGAGGACGATGCCGGCGATCATGACGTTGAAGACCCCGAACCGTGCGATCAGATGGCCGGTGAAGAAGGACGGGATGAACATGCCCATGACGTGGACGAAGATCGTCACCGGCGCCTCGGTCGCCTTGAGACCGCACTGCACGATGGCCAGCGGAGAGGCCGCCATCACGAAGGACATCACACCGAAGGCGATCATCGCGCCCGCGCAGGCCACCATGTAGGTCGGCTGGGTCACGATCTGCGAGAGCGGACGCTGCGGTCCGGCCGTGTCCTCGACCCTGACCTGGGGAAACTCGATGAACCCCAGCACGACGAAGACAAGGACATGGATGAAGATGACGGCGACGAAACTCGCCTGGAAGAGCGGCTGCCACAGATCGGGCGTGAAACGCGCCAGGGTCGGTCCGAGGATGCCGGCCAGCACCCCGCCCGCCGTGACGTAGGAGATCGCCTGCGCGCGATGAGGCGCCGGCGCCAGCTCGACGGCGGCAAACCGGTAGAGCTGCATGTTGGCGATGCCGTAGCCCAGGAACAGGCCGCCCAGACACATGACGGGAAAGCTGCCCAGACCGAGCCCGATGGCGGCCAGCGAAGAGCCTATCATGCCCATCACCGATCCACTGCGGAAACCGAACTTGCGGCCGCGCCGCATCATCAGGAGCGAAGCCGGGAACACCGACAGCATGACGCCGAGATGCTGCATGGTCACCGGCAGGTTGGCCCACATGCGCATGTCCGGCGAGACGATGGTGAGAACAGCAAGCGCCGAGGAGGCGAACATCAACGTGTTGCTGCTCTGAGTCAGCGCCTGGCAGATCGCCAGCAGGGCAATGTTTCGCATCGACCGGCGCGGCATGCGCCCGTCGGAGGCCGCGGGCATTTCCTGCACCTTCGATGATCCGTCCATTGGGCCGGCACTGTAGTCGGCCCCCCTGCCCGCGCCATGGCGTGCCGCGCAGTGCAGCTATGAGGCGGTGGAATTCACTAGAAGTGAACGTATCCCTTGCGCGGAGCCACGATCGGCTCGCCGCTGGCCGTCAGGGTGACCCCACGCCCGCGCGCAAAGCGGCCGATCCGCGTGACACGGAGGCCTGCCGCTTGCGCGGCCGCGCGCAGCGCCGCGTGACGGCGCGCCGGCACGGCCATCACGAGCTCATAGTCGTCGCCACCGCCCAGGACGTTTCCCCACAGGCGCGGCTCCTCCACCACAGCCGCTCGGGCGGCCGGCGAGAGCGGCACGTCCTCGCGTTGGATGCTCAGGGACAGTCGGGAGGCGTCGGCAATGTGGCCGGCGTCGGCCAGAAGCCCGTCGGAAACGTCGGCCATCGCCGTGACGATGCCAGGCAGCAGCGGTCCGAGCGAACAGCGGGGCTGGGGCCGGCGATAGCGATCCTCAAGATGTGCACGCTGCCGTGACGTCAGAGCCGGGAGGCCCCCCTGCGCCGCCAGCAGTCCGAGAGCGCCGTCCCCGATCGTGCCGCTCACCCAAAGCTCGTCGCCTGCCCGCGCCCCGCCGCGAGCCACACCCTTGCCGCGTCCAACGCGGCCGAAGGCGGTGATGGTGATCGTGAGCGGCCCGGGCGTGACGACGGTGTCGCCGCCACAGAGCACGATGCCGAACCGGCGCTGGTCTGCCGCCAGGCCCTTGGCGAAGGCCGCGACCCAGGCCTCCTCCCAAGCCGACGGAAGGGCCAGCGAGAGCTGATACACGAAGGGCGTCGCACCACCCGCCGCCAGATCGGACAGGCACACCCTCAACGCCTTGGCGGCGATGCGCCCCGGCAGATCGTCGGCCAGGAAATGGACACCCGCCACGATCGTGTCGGTCTTGACCACGAGATCCCGCCTGGCGTCGGCCGGCAGGAAGGCATTGTCGCTCTGCAGGCCGCCGGCGCCGGCGAAATCGCGGGCGAGCGGCGCGAAGTAGCGGGCGATCAGTTCGAACTCGCCGACCCGCCCCGCCCCCGCCACGTGCGTTTACTTCCGGTCGGACGGCCGCGCTTGGCGCGCCACGCGGTCGAGAACGGAGTTGATGAAGCTCGGCTCGCCCTTGTCGTAAAAGGCGTGGGCAATTTCGACATACTCGTTGATGACGACTCGCAGCGGCACGTCATGCCGGTGCGCGAGCTCGTAGGCGCCAGCGAGCAGAATGGCGCGCACGAGGCGATCCACGCGCGCCCAGGTCCAGTCCTCCGCCAGCGACGCCGACACGAGCGCCTCGAGTTCGTCACGCTTGCCCGCCGTACCCTCGACCACATCCTTGAACAGCGGCTTGTCGGCGTCGCGACGCATGCCGCCCTCCCCGGCTTCACCGGTGCGGACCTTGAGGAACTGCTCGACGATCTCGGCCGGGGCGTCCTGCCCCTCCTGCCACTGGTAAAGGGCCTGAACCGCTGCCAGCCGTGCGGCCTGGCGGCGGCTGGGGACGGCCGGCTTGGCGTCACTCACGTCTTCTTCCAGCGTCGGCCGAGGGCCACCATGGCAAGGCAGGCATGGGCGGCATCGCCTCCCTTGTCACCGCGGTCGGTATAGGCCCGCGCTCGCGCCTGCTCGACGTTCTCGACGGTGACGATCCCGTAGCCAATCGCGAGCCTCTTCTGGACCGCTAGGTCCATCAGCCCGCGCGCGCTCTCGCCACAGACATAGTCGTAATGCGTGGTCTCACCGCGGATCACGCAACCCAGCGCGACGTAGCCGTCATAGGGCTTGCCCTTCTTGGCAGCCGCCAGCGCGATCGCGCCGGGGATCTCGAAAGCGCCAGGAACGACCACCCGTTCCGACTTGGCACCGTTCTTTGCAATCTCACGCTCGGCACCCTCGATGAGGGCATCGGCGATGTCGGCGTAGTAGCGCGATTCGACGATCAGGATGCGCGCGCCCTTGACCCCGGCGACCGCCGGCCGGGCGGTCGGATTTTCCGTCCGTGTCGACATGGTCAGACCTTTGCGCGGCCGGGAACCGGCTTCTGGGCGACGATCTTCAGGCCGAAGCCCTCGAGGGCGACGACGCTCTTCTGCGAGTTGCTGAGCAGCACCATTTCCTTGACGCCGAGATCGATGAGCATCTGGGCGCCGACGCCATAGTCGCGCAGCTCCTGGCCCGCCGGCTCGATCGGCTCGCCGGCGCGGCGGCGCTGCTCGGCCAGAACGACCGTGAGCGGCTCGCGGATGAGGACGATGACGCCGCGGCCTTCCTTGGCGATCTCGCGCATCGAGGCCTCGATCTCGCCGCCCCGGCCACCGCTGCGCTGTCCCAGCGTGTCGGTGAACAGGTTGACCGCATGCATGCGCACCATGACGGGACCACCCGCCGCGGGGTCGCCCTTCACCAGGGCGACATGCTGGGCCATGGTCACCTTGTTCACGTAGACGACGCAGCGGAAATCGCCACCCCAGGTGCTGTCGAGCGTGGTCTCGCTGATGCGTTTGACGATCGAGTCGTAGCGGCGGCGATAGGCGATCAGGTCGGCGATGGTGCCGATCTTCAGCGCGTGGCGCTGCGCGAAGGTGATGAGGTCGTTGCGACGGGCCATCGTGCCGTCGTCGTTCATGATCTCGCAGATCACGCCTGCCGGGTTGAGACCGGCCAGACGGGCGATATCGACGGCAGCCTCGGTGTGGCCGGTGCGCTCCAGCGTGCCGCCGTCGCGGGCCACCAGCGGGAAGACATGACCCGGCGTCACGATGTCCTGGGGCCCACACGACGGGTCGATCGCCACGGAGACGGTACGCGCGCGGTCGGCAGCAGAGATCCCGGTCGTCACCCCTTCGCGGGCCTCGATCGAGACGGTGAACGCCGTCGAGTGGCGGGTGCGGTTGTTCTGGGACATCAAGGGCAGGCCGAGCTGCTCGACCCGCTCGCGCGTCATCGCGAGGCAGATCAGGCCACGCGCATGCCGGGCCATGAAGTTGATGGCCTCGGCCGTCGCCCACTGGGCCGGGATCACCAGGTCGCCCTCGTTCTCGCGATCCTCGTCGTCGACGAGGATGAACATCCGGCCTTTGCGGGCCTCCTCGATGATGTCCTCGGCGGCGGCCTTCACCTCGCTGAAGGTGATCCGCCAAGCGTCCTTTTCGAGCGCACTCATGTTTTCTGATGCTCCAACAGTCGCGCAACGTAACGCGCGAGCATATCCACCTCAAGGTTGACCCTCTGGCCGACGCGGGCCTGCCCCAGCGTGGTGACCGCCTGGGTGTGTGAAATCACGTTCACCCCGAAGCGATTGCCGTCGACTTCATTGACCGTGAGCGAGATGCCGTCGATGGCGATGGAGCCCTTGGCCGCGACGAACCGCGCAACCTCGGCCGGCGCCTCGAAGACGAAGCGGACACTGCCGCCCTCCGGCGTCATCGACACGATTCTGCCGACGCCGTCGACGTGACCGTACACGAGATGGCCGCCCAGCTCGTCCCCGAGTTTCAGCGACAATTCGAGGTTGAGACGGCTCCCGACCGTCCAGTCTCCCAGATGCGTCTTGTCGAGACTCTCGGCCGAAACCTCGACGGCAAAACGGCCGGCCTCCTTCTCGATCACCGTCAGGCAGCAGCCCGAGCAGGCGATCGAGGCGCCGATGGCAATCGGCGCCATGTCGTGCCGGGTGGCGACGACGAACCGGCGGTCGCCTGCCTTTCCGCCGGAATCGACCGAGACGATCTCGCCGATGTCGGTCACTATGCCTGTGAACATGGCCGCTACTTAATCCTCCCGACGCCAGCTTTCCAGCGTATCGCCCTGCAGTTGCCGCGCCGACACCAGCCTGAACCGGGGCGCGGAACCGAGCCGTGCAAATTCCAGTCCGCCGACCGCAGAGCGGCTGTCCCCACCGAGGACGAGCCCCGCGCGGTAGCTCGAAATGGCGTCGATCAGTCCCGCCTTCAGAAATGACGCGGCGACCTGACCGCCACCCTCAACCAGCACCCGGGTGAGTCCCCGTGCGCCCAGCACACGAGCAGCCGCCGCCACGTCGATGCGGCCGTCAATGGCGCCATCGACCTCCACGACCTCGACGCCGAGCGCGCTCAGCGCGTCCCGCCGTTCGGCTGGTGCAGACTTCGTACAGACCAGCCAGACCGGCGTCACCCGAGCAGACGTCGCGAGCTTCGAACGGGGCGACAGACGCGCCTGCGAATCGAGCACGATGCGGACCGGCGAGCGGACGCCCAGCCCCGGCAACCGGCAGGTCAGTTCAGGATCGTCGGCTGCCGCAGTCGCCGCCCCGATCAGAATCGCGTCGTGGATCGCGCGCAGCCGGTGGCCATCGCGTCGCGCCGCCTCCCCGGTGATCCACTTGCTCTCGCCGGACGCCGTCGCGATCCGCCCGTCGAGCGAGCCCGCCATCTTGAGGTGGAAGAACGGCCGCCCTTCCCGGATCCGTAACAGGAAGCCGGTGTTGATTTCGGCTGCTTCGGCGCCCCCGTCGCCAATCTCGACCGAAATGCCGGCGGCCTCGAGCCGGGCATGTCCCTGCCCGCTGACCCTTGGATCGGGATCCTCGAGTGCCGACACGACCCGCGAAATCCCGGCCGCCACGAGAGCGTCCGCACAGGGCGGCGTGCGACCGTGGTGCGAACAGGGTTCAAGGGTGACGTAGGCCGTAGCGCCCTTCAGCGACTGTCCGGCCGCGACCGCCTGCGCGATGGCATCGGCCTCGGCGTGCGGGCGCCCGCCTTCCCGCGTGCGACCCCGCGCGAGGATCTCGCCGTCGCGCACCATCACACAGCCGACGGCGGGATTGGGCCAGGTGCGTCCCAAGGACCGGCGCGCCAGCGCGAGCGCCGCGCGCATCATCGCCGTCAGTCCTTGAAGTGGGCGGTATCGGCGAGGTCGGAGATGAACTCCTCGAAGTCGCGCGCCTCGCGGAAGTTGCGATAGACCGACGCGAACCGGACGTAGGCGACCGGATCGAGCGCGCGCAGCGCATCCATCACCAGTTCGCCGATCTGGGTCGAGGGAATCTCGCTCTCGCCGGAACTTTCGAGCCGGCGCACTATTCCGTTCACCACGCGCTCCATGCGCTCCGGATCGACCGGCCGCTTGCGGCAGGCGACCTGTATGGAACGCGCCAGCTTGTCGCGATCGAACTGCACCCGCTGTCCGTTCTTCTTCACCACCGTCAGCTCGCGCAGCTGCACCCGCTCGAAGGTCGTGAAGCGCGACCCGCAGGACGGGCAGTAACGCCGCCGGCGGATCGCCGAATTGTCGTCGGTCGGCCGCGAGTCCTTAACTTGTGTGTCCTCGTGACCGCAGAATGGACAGCGCATCTCGTTCCCCCGTTCGTTCCGGCTCGGCGCCTAGTCAGTCGCGGTAGATCGGGAAGCGCGCACACAGGGCGTGGACCTTGGCGCGGACCTGGGCCTCGACTTGGGCGTCGCCGTCCGGACCATTCTTCGCGATGCCATCGAGCACGTCGGCGATCAGGTGGCCGATCTGCTGGAACTCGGCCACGCCGAAGCCGCGCGTCGTGCCCGCCGGCGTGCCGAGCCGGACGCCGGACGTGATCGTGTACTTCTCCGGATCGCCGGGGATGCTGTTCTTGTTGGTCGTGATCCCGGCGCGGTCGAGCACCATCTCCGCCGAGACGCCGGTCGCCTTCTTCGGACGCAGGTCGACCAGCATGACATGGCTGTCGGTGCCGCCGGAGACGATCTTCAGGCCGCGCTCGGTGAGGGTTGCGGCGAGGGCGCGGGCATTGTCGATCACGTTGCGGGCATAGACCTTGAATTCGGGCTTCAGGGCCTCGCCGAACGCCACCGCCTTGGCGGCGATGATATGCATCAGCGGGCCGCCCTGCAGGCCGGGGAATACCGCCGAATTGATCTTCTTCCCGAGCTCGGCGTCGTTCGACAGGATCATGCCGCCACGCGGTCCGCGCAGCGTCTTGTGCGTCGTCGTCGTCACGACGTGGGCGTGCGGCAGCGGGCTCGGATAGACACCGGCCGCCACGAGGCCGGCATAGTGGGCCATGTCGACCATGAAGTAGGCGCCGACCTCGTCCGCCACCTTGCGGAAGCGCGCCCAATCGATGTGACGCGAGTAGGCCGAGGCGCCGGCGATGATCACCTTGGGCTTGTCGCGGCGGGCCGCCTCTTCCATCTGCTCGTAGTCGATCAGATGCGTGTCGGGCTTCAGCCCATAAGACACGACCTTGAACCACTTGCCGGACTGGTTGGCCGGCGAGCCGTGCGTGAGATGCCCGCCCTGGTCGAGCGCCATGCCGAGGAAGGTGTCGCCCGGCTGAAGAAGCGCCATGAACACGGCCTGGTTGGCCTGCGCGCCCGAGTGCGGCTGGACGTTGGCGAAGGAGCAGTCGAAGAGCTGCTTTGCCCGCTCGATCGCCAGATCCTCGGCCTTGTCGACCTCCTCGCAGCCGCCGTAGTAGCGGCGGCGCGGATAGCCTTCGGCATACTTGTTGGTAAGCACCGATCCGGCAGCCTCGAGAACCGCCCGCGACACGATGTTCTCGGAGGCGATCAGTTCGATCTGCTCACGCTGGCGATGCAGTTCGCCCTTCAGCACGGCGTCGATCGAAGGATCGGTCTCCGCCAGATTCTTGGTGAACATCGGCAACGGCGACTGCGCCGTGCTGACAGCGGCTTGGCTCATTATGACTCAACCCTTCGAAAGCTTGTCGACGCGGCCGACATGGCGGCCGCCCTCGAACTTGGTCGCGAGAAACACCTTCAGGGCCTCTCGCGCGACCTCGATGCCGGTCAGGCGCTGGCCGAAGGCGATGACGTTCGCGTCGTTGTGCTCGCGCGACAGGCGCGCAGAGGTCACATCGTGCGCGAGAACTGCGCGAACCTTGGGATTGCGGTTCGCCGCAATGGAAATACCGATACCGCTGCCGCACACGAGGACGCCGCGCTCGGCCTTGCCGGAGGCAATGGCCTCGCCCATCGCCTTTCCGAAGTCCGGATAGTCGACGGATGCGGTCGAATGCGTGCCCAGATCGAGCACTTCGTGACCCGCTTCCTGCAGGTCCCGTTTCAAACTTTCCTTTAGGTCGAAGCCGGCATGATCCGACGCGACCGCGATGGCGCCCCCCGGCATATCGACGATCGACCCCCTCTATCTGTTGAGCCCCCCGATACCATATCCGGGGCCGCGATGTCACCGTTCCGCAAAATCGTGGAAAGTGACCTACAAGACACTGAGAATGCTCAGGAAAGGCGGCCTCCGGCGGCCACGATCGCCGCCGCGAGGGGCCGGACCGCCGCCTCGACCGGCACCGACACAAGATAAGCGGCCGGCAGGTCCGCCACCCACCGGATATAGCGGACCCCCATGGGTTGGCCTCCTAGGGTGAGTCCGTTTCACTTGTTTCGAATACTTCGCTCACCCCGTCCGCGCACGCAAAAGAAAAGGCCCGGCTCGCGCCGGGCCTCCCCTTTTGCAAAGGCTGGTGTGCCCTACTTTTTCATCGGCGCCGACTTGCCGTCCTTCCAGACGTAGATGTCGTAGACCGCGTCCTTGATGTCGCCCTTGGCGTCGAATTCGAGCACGCCGACCGCCGAGTCGTACTTGCCGGAGCGCAGGGCAGCCGCGACCTTGGCAGCCTCGGTCGACTTCGCCTTGTTGGCGGCGTCCGCCCAGGCCTTCACCGCGGCATAGCTGAACAGCGTGTAGCCTTCGGGATTGTACTTGGCGTCGCGGAATTTCTTCACGAGGGCGGCATTCTTGGGATCGTCCTCGGCCTTCGGCGGGAACGACATCATCACGCCATCGGTGGCCGCGCCGCCCAGCTGGGCGAACTCGGCGGTCTCGAGCGCATCGAAGCCCATCATGTTGGCGGCGAGGCCCTGCTCACGCGCCTGCTTGATGATCAGCGCGCCGGCGGTGTGATAGCCGCCCAGCACGATGATATCGATCTTCGCCTGCTTCATCTTGTTGATCAGCGCGGCGAAATCCTTGTCGGTGTCGTTGTAGGCCTCGTACATGGCCTCGCGCAGGCCGCCCTTGTTCAGGGCCTTTTTCGTCTCGTCGGCCACGCCCTTTCCGTAGGGCGACTTGTCGTGAAGGATCGCGACCTTGGCGTTCTTGTTGTTCTTCAGGATGTAGTTGCCGACCGTGGTGCCCTGCACGTCGTCGCGGCCGCAGGTGCGGAACACCGTGGTGTTGCCCTTGGAAGCGGCATCGTCGGTCAGCTTCGGGTTGGTCGAGGCCGGCGTAATCTGCAGGATCTTGCCTTCCTTGTAGATGTCGGAGGCCGGGATCGAGGAGCCCGAGCAGAAGTGGCCGGCCACGAACACGACCTTGTCCGAGACCATCTTGTTGGCGACCGCGGTCGCCTGCTTGGGATCGCAGGCATCGTCACCGATCACCAGTTCGAGCTTCTGGCCGTTGACGCCGCCGGCCGCATTGATGTCCGCGACGGCCATCTCGGCGCCGCGCCGGAGCTGCTCGCCGAAGGCCGCGTTGGAGCCGGTCATCGGGCCGGCCGAGCCGATCTTGACCTGAGCGAACGCGGGCGTCGCCATGAGGGCAACGGCCGCAACGGCCAGCGTGCCGTACATCTTCTTCATCCGGGTCTCCCTTGTTCGTTGAGCCTCCTCCGCGACAGGCGGAGCATGACGGTCAGCTTAGGGCCGCTCGTCCCAGCCCAGCAAGCCTTTGCGCCGGTAGAGCCAGGGATATTGGCGGACCATCTGTCGGGCCCGGGTGAGCCGGAAGGCGAAGGCGGCGATCGCGAGTTGCACCGCCCATCCGAGGGCGAAGCCGGCCCCCGACCACAACTCGCCATTGGCCAGAGCATAGTCCAGGAAGCGCAGCGTCGCCGAGAGCAGTGCGGTGTAGAACACGATCTGCGGCCACGGCCGCCAGGCGAGCGCCACCGCGTGGCCGGCCGCGAACGAAGCCGGCCCGATCAGCACGAGATTGAACAGCACCACGTTGAACAGCGTGTCGCCGAACCAGTCGAACATGAAGATATCGAGCGGGCTCATGGATGGCCGCCCTCGAGATAGGCCGCCCGGACTTCCTGGTTGGCCAGCAGCTCCCGGCCGCTGCCGCTGAGGCGCACCCGGCCGTTTGCCAGCACATAGGCGCGGTCGGCCAGCCTGAGCGCGTGGAAGGCGTTTTGCTCGACGAGGAAGATCGTCACCCCCTCCTCGCGCGCAATGCGGCCGATCGATTCGAAGATCTGCCGCACGATCAGGGGCGCCAGCCCGAGGGACGGCTCGTCGAGCAGTAGGATGCGGGGCCGGGCCATCAGCGCACGGCCGATCGCCAGCATCTGCTGCTCGCCGCCCGACAGGGTGCCGCCACGCTGGTCGCGGCGCTCGGCCAGTCGCGGGAACATCGCGAAGACGCGGTCGAGATCCGACTTGAAGGTCGCGGGATCGCCCAGGATCGCGCCCATCTGGAGGTTCTCGTAGACGCTCATGCGCGGGAAGATGCGCCGCCCTTCCGGCACCTGCGCGACGCCGCGCCGCACGATCTGGTGGGTCGGCAGCGCGGTGATGTCCTCGCCGTCGAGCACGATCGTGCCGCTGCGCGCACGCGGGTTGCCGCAGATCGTCATAAGCAGGGTCGACTTGCCCGCGCCGTTGGCCCCGATCAGGGTCACGATCTCGCCGCGCGACACTTCGAGGTCGACGCCGTGCAGCGCCTGGATGGCGCCATAGAAGGTCTCGACACCCTTCACCGAGAGGATCGACGGCTCAGGCATCGAGCGCCTCCTCGTCGGTGCCAAGGTAGGCACGGATGACGGCCGGGTCGTTGCGCACCGACAGTGGCGCGCCTTCGGCGATCTTGCGGCCATAGTCGAGCACGACGATGTGGTCGGAAATATTCATCACGACGCTCATGTCATGCTCGATCAGCAGCACGCCGATCCCGTCGCGGTCACGGATCGATACCAGCAGCTGGTTCAGTTCGGCCGATTCGCGCGGGTTCAGCCCCGCGGCCGGCTCGTCGAGGCAGAGCAGTACCGGCTCGGTGCACATGGCACGGGCGATCTCGAGCCGCCGCTGGGCGCCGTAGGGCAGTTCGCCCGCCGGCCGGTCGGCGTCGGCCACGAGGCCGATGCGCTCCAGCCAGAGGCGCGCCAATTCCACCGCCGCCGCCTCGGCGCGCCGGAAGCTCGCGGCGCCGACCAGGCCGAGCAGGCTCCAGCCCGAGGCGCGCATCAGCTTGTTGTGCTGCGCCACCATCAGGTTCTCCAGCACCGTCATGCCGGGAAACAGGCGGATGTTCTGGAACGTGCGCGCCACCCTCGCCTTCTGGCCGATCTCGTGGCCGCGCATCCGCTCGAGCAGGAAGTCACCACCGGTACCGTGCAGGGTCAGGCGCCCGATCGTCGGCTTGTAGAAGCCGGTGATGCAGTTGAACACGGTGGTCTTGCCGGCGCCGTTCGGTCCGATGACCGCGGTGATCGCGCGCGAGCGAGCGCTGAACGATACGTCGTCGATCGCCACCAGCCCACCGAAGCGCATGGTGAGATGCTCGACCTCGATCAGAGGCATCGTCGATGGCGGCGCCGTCATCCGCCGCCTCCCGACCCCGCCGGATGCAGCCTGATCGAGGGATCGCGATGGGAGATCAGCCCGCGCGGCCGGAACACCATGATCAGGACCATGGCCAGGCCGAACGCCAGCATGCGGTAGTTGCCGAGGTCGCGGAACCATTCGGGCAGTCCGATCAACAGCACCGCCGCCAGCACGACGCCGATCTGGCTGCCCATGCCGCCCAGCACGACGATGGCCAGAATGATCGCCGACTCGATGAACACGAAGCTCTCGGGGCTTATGAAGCGCTGCTTGGCCGCGAAGAACGAGCCGGCGAAGCCCGCGAACATGGCGCCGATGGCGAAGGCCGTGAGCTTGGTGTTGGTCGGATTGATGCCGAGCGCCTGGCAGGCCGTCTCGTCCTCGCGCAGCGCTTCCCAGGCGCGGCCGACCGGCAGGCGCCGCATGCGCTGCGTGAAGAGGTTGGTGACCAACGCGAGGCCGAGGATGATGTAGTAGAGGAAGATCAGCCGGTGATTGCCGTCGAAGGCGATGCCCAGCATCTCCGACACGGTCTGCTTGCCCGGTGGCGGCGTCTCGGCGAACACGGCACCGAACAGGGTCGGTCCGGGAATGGACCCGATGCCGGCCGGCCCGTTCGTCAGGTCGAACCAGTTGAGCAGCACCAGGCGGATGATCTCGCCGAAGCCCAGGGTGACGATGGCGAGATAGTCACCGCGCAGACGCAACACGGGAAAGCCCAGCATGATGCCGAACAGCGCCGCCATCATCCCGGCGAGCGGCAGGACGGTCCAGAAGCCGAGCCCGTGCTGCGTGCTGAGCAGCGCATAGGCATAGGCACCGACCGCGTAGAAGGCGACGTATCCGAGGTCGAGCAGGCCGGCGAGGCCGACCACGATGTTGT
>CAZPOS010000046.1:0-12768 GCA_964588065.1 uncultured Reyranella sp. | reverse complement strand
TACAGTGCTGCCGCCGGGTTATGCCCCAGCACCTTGTCCTTTGTGATGAGCGTGGTGGTCAGGCAATGCGAATGCCTGTAAAACAGGCTGTCATGCCCCACGCACAGGCCGACCACGATGTTGAGCCCCCAGCCCAGCATCACGTAGGTCAGGATCAGCACGCCCAGATCCATCGTCTTCTGGTCCGCGAAGGGCATGGCTGGCAGCAGCACCGCTCCGGCCAGCAGCAGCCAGCCGAACCATTTGGCGCCGGCCTTGCGCAGCGTTTCTCCCGACGGCGTCCGCGCCGCCGCCCCGACCGCGTCGTTGGCCCACGGCCAGACCGCCCGGATCACCAGCAGCACACCACCCAGGGCCACGAACCAGTGCAGGAAGCCAGACGGCAGTTTCATCGGCGAGGCGCCGGCCGCGATCATCGCTACGCCCAGCACGATGGCGGGCCAACGCAGGCCATAGGAGGCCATGGACAGACCGAGACGCCCGACGAAGATCGCGACCACCGCCACGGCCAAATCGACCAGGTGGTAGTCGAAGCCCAGCCCCTTGCCGCCGCCCAGATCGACGGTGCGGAAGCCGACGACGAAGATGCCCAGAGCGGCGGCGACGAAGGCGGTGAGGCCCGCGTCCTTCAGCATGAGAGGGAGACGGGCGCCCATGCGATCAGACCTTCTCGATCTCCGGTTTGCCGAGCAGGCCGCTCGGCCGGAAGATCAGCACCAGCACCAGGATCGCGAAAGCGGCGACGTCCTTGTATTCGCTCGAGAAGTAGCCGGCCCAGAAGACCTCGATCAGGCCGATCAGCAGCCCACCCAGCATGGCGCCCGGCAGGGAGCCGATGCCACCGAGCACCGCCGCGGTGAAGGCCTTGATGCCGGCCAGGAAGCCGATGAAGAAGTCGATGACGCCGTAATACATGAGGAACAGCATGCCGGCGACGGCGGCCAGCGCCGCGCCCAGGACGAAGGTGAGCGAGATGGTGCGGTCGACGTTGACCCCCAGGAGCGACGCCATCTTCATGTCCTGCTCGCAGGCGCGCTGCTGGCGCCCGAGCGATGTCTTCGCGATCACCCAGGTGAAGCCCGCCATCAGCACGACCGTCACCAGCACGATGATGATCTGCAGCCACGTCACGCGAACGTCGAAGCCGTCGGCGGTGAAGAGGTTGAAGCCGCCGGAGACGATCTGTCCGCCGGGCTTGGGCCGCGCGCCCTGTGCCAGCTGCACGTAGTTCTGCAGCGCTATCGAGACGCCGATCGCGGAGATGAGCGGCGCCAGCCGGAAGGAGCCCCGCAAGGGCCGATAGGCCGTTCGTTCTATCGCCCATCCGTAGACGGCGGAAAACGACATGGCCAGCAGCAGCACCAGCACGATGGCGATGGGCGCCGAGCTGATGCCCAGGCTGCCGCAGATGATGAAGCCGATCAGCGAGATGAATGCGCCGATCATGAACACCTCGCCATGCGCGAAGTTGATCATGCCGATGATGCCGTAGACCATCGTGTACCCGATGGCGATCAGCCCGTAGATGGCGCCCAGCGTGATTGCGTTGATCAGCTGTTGCGTGAAATACGCCATGCCTTGTTCTGTCTCCCTGCCCCTGCGACCTACGATGCTTTCTCGGGCACTGGCAAGCTCAAGATCGCCACCTGCAAATCGCGGACCATCGGCATGCGGGGGCCATCGAGGGGCAGCCGGCCGGCCGAAAAGCCGCTTGCGCTCCCCCGCCCGACCCCCGATTAAATGTCACCATGCTTACCCCTTCCTACGACGTTATCGTCATCGGTGCCGGTCCGGCCGGCCTCACCGCAGCCACCGAAATCGCCCGCGCCGGGCTCAAGGCTCTGTGCCTCGACAAGCTCGCGCCCGGTGGCGAAATCATCAATCTGGGCGAACTCCACGATTTCGAGGAGATCTTCGACGGTACGACGATGGCCGCCCGCCTGACGGACGACGCCGCGGTCGCGGGTGTCGAGATCGGCTTCGGCGAGGTCTCGGCGATCACAGGCAGCGGTCCGTTCGAAATCGAGACGACCGACGGCGAGCGCCACAGCGCGCGTTCCCTGGTCGTAGCGACCGGCCTCAACAAGGGTAGGCTCGGTATCCCAGGCGAAGAGCAATACGAGGGTCGAGGCCTGTCGCACTGCGCCAACTGCGACGGGCCGCTCTATGCCGGCCAGTCCGTGATCGTCGCCGGAGCCACCGGCTGGGCGCCCTACGAAGCCGCCGTCCTGGTCGGCGTGGCGGGCGACATCACCATGCTGGGAGCGCCGACCGGAACGGTTCCCGAGGGTGTCACCGCGCGGCCGGGACGCATCGTCGGCCTGGAGGGCGACAACGGTCTGGAGGCGGTCACCATCGAAAATGACGGCCAGCGAAACCGCGTTTCGACGAACGCGGTGTTCGTTTACGAGGGCCGGTCTCCCGCTGCGGAATTCCTGCCGGATTCGCTTGCACGCGACGCCACGGGGCATATCGTTGTCGACGATCAGGGCCAGACCGCCCAGCCGCTGGTGTTCGCCGCCGGCGACGTGCGGTCCGGCTCCAAGGAATATCTGGCCGACGCGATCGCGGACGGTCAACGCGTCGCCAAGTCGGTCGTCGCGGCGTTGAACAAGTAGCGTGGAGGAAAACGAACATGCGCATCTTCAATCCGAGCTTCGGCATGGCAGCTGCCGGTCCCGCCAAGGTGACCCTGCAGCCCGTCAACTGGGCGACCGACGCGATTGCGCTGATCTCCAACTCCAAGCCGAACGCGCGTGAGCTGCTGGAGGGTGTGCGCGCCATGCTGGGCGCCCACCGGCCGGTGGACAACATCCACTTCCATGCCAAGAACAGCGCCAGCCAGCCGGCGCCGAAGGAACTGATCGAGAAGGTCGCCAAGAACTACAAGGCGGCGCTTCTCGCCTTAGGGGATTGAGGAAGCTGTTCATCGTGGAGTTTCCACGACAGCCTCGAACTCGAGAAGCTCGGCATCACCGCTTTCGTGATCGCCACTGAAACTTTCAAGCCGCTGGTCCTCGCCCAGGCGAAGGCCCGCAAGGTCGAACCGCGCCTGATCGTGGTCAAGCATCCCGTCGGCGGCCTCAATGCCGAAGAGCTGCGGGAGCGCATCGAAGCAGCGACCAGGGGACTGACCGAGGCCACGAGCAAATGAAGGACATTGCCGACCAGGAAGTGATCGACATCGGCGACATGGATGTCGAGGCCTTCAACGAGTACGCCGTCGAACAGGGCTGGAGCGACGGCATGCCGCTTTACGTGCCGACCGAAGCGAAGGTGGCAAAGTTCGTCGAGACGGTCCGCGGCGACAACCGCCCCTACCCGCCGGTCCCGCCGCGCCAGATCGTCCCGACACTTCAGGCGCTGGCGGCAAACGCGGTCATGGCCGGCTGCAAGGCGGAGTACTTCCCGGTGGTGACCGCGGCCCTGCGCGGCGTGCTCGACCCGGAGTATAATCTGCACGGCACGCTCGCGACCACGCACTCCTGTGCGCCGATGGTCATGGTGAGCGGGCCGATCCGGCACGAGCTCAACATCAACTGCGGTACCAACTGCTTCGGCCAGGGCCGCCAGGCCAATGCCACGATCGGCCGCGCGCTCGGCCTGATGCTGCTGAACGTGGCCGGCGCCAAGCCCGGCGAGATGGATCGTTCGACCCAGGGCAATCCCGCCAAGTTCACCTTCTGCTTCGGCGAGAACGAGGAAGAGAATCCCTGGACGCCGTATCACGTGCAGCGCGGCTTCGCGCCCACGGACTCGGTCGTGACGGTGATGTCGGGCGAAGGACCGCACAATCTGAACGACCATGGCTCGACCACGGGCGACGGGTTGCTGACGACCTTCGCCGGCGGCATGTCCAATCCGGGCGCCAACACCGTGTACGGCAAGGGCCCGATGTTCGTGATCATCGGTCCCGAACATGCGGCGACCCTTAAGCGCGACGGCTTCACGATCGAGAGCATCCGCGAGGAACTGTGGAAGCGCTCGCGCATCCACCTCTCGCGGATCTCCCGCGAGAATCTCGACACCTATGAGAGCACCGGCCACAAACCCGACGGCGACTGGTTGTCGATCGGCCGCGACCCCGGCGACATCCACATCACCGTGGCGGGCGGGCCGGGCAAGCATTCGGCGTTCATCCCTTCGTTCGGCGGCACCACCGTCGCCTGCACGCGCATCGCCCGATGAACGAGTGGTGCGGCTGGCCGGTCGTCGAGGAATCGACGGCCTGGGAGAACGCACAACAGATCCTGACGGAGGCCGAGATTTCGGACGGCCTCCCTCTGGTTCCGCCCACTCGGAAGCGGCTCGAGGCCATGGTCGCCGGCGTCGCCGGGCGGACCGACTCGCACGGCATGATGCCGCCCATGTTCGGCGACATCACGCCCGACTCTGTCGCCTACCAGTGCGTGATCGCGGGCTGCGTGCCGGCGGAACTGCCGGTCGTACTGGCCGCAGCGCAGGCGGTACTCGAACCCGACTTCAATCTTCTCGGCATTGCCACGACCACCGGCAGCGCCGCCGTCGCGCTGTGCCTCCACGGCCCGATCGGGCAGCGGCTCGGCGTCAATGCGCTGACCAACGCCATCGGTCCCGGCAACCGCGCCAATGCCTGCATCGGCCGCGCCCTGCAGCTTTGCCTGCGCAACATCGGCGGCGCGCGCTCGGACACGGGCGACATGGCCACGATGGGCCAGCCGGCCAAGTACACGCTGTGCTTTGCCGAGAGGAGCGAGGGACCCTTCCCGACCTTCACCGAGCGCCACGGCTTGTCGAAGGACGAGAGCGCTCTCACGGTGATGGGTATCGCGGGAACCGCCGAGGTGCTGCCGGGCGACGGTGAAGGCGCGACGCCCGAGGCCATCCTCGAACCGGTCGTCACCGGCATGCGCGCCGAGATCGTGATGTCAGGCCAGAGCCGCAAGAGCGGCCGCGGCGAGCAGGTTCTCCTCCTGCCGCTCGAACTGGCCGCGAAGATCGCGCGACACGAGGGCTGGGATATCAGGCGCGTCCAGCAATATCTGTTCGACAAGGGCCAGGACGTCGCCGCCTCCCCGGAGGCCATCCACCCGATCGTGACCGGCGGTGCAGGCTACAAGATGGCCTATCTCCCGATCTGGGGCGGCGGATCGCAGATCGTCATGCGCAAGCTCTGACGCCGAGCACGAAGCGGCTACTTCAGCAACCTGCGCATGAGCCCGTAGAACAGCCACATGCCGAAGCCCCAGAGCGCGTAGACGACCGGGACGACGGCCACGCCCGGCAGCCGCCAGCCGCCGCCGACGGGAGCGCCCTTGAGTGGCAGGACGATGAACCAGTTCACCGCCAGGACCAGCGTGATCGCGAAGGCGATCCAGCCCAGCGCCCCGTTCAGGATGCCCGGCAGGCGCCCGACCACGAATGCGCCGAGCATCCCCCACAGTCCGCCCCAGAAGGCGAGCGAGGCGATCGCCGGAACGCCCCAGGGCGGCACCGGCCGCATGCTGTAGAGATTGGGCGTGCCCAAGCCGAGCTGGGCGGCGAGGTAGAACCCCCACTGATGGAACACCAGAACGCTGAACGCGCCGGCAGCAAATCCCGCAAAGGCCATCCGCCAGAAGTTCGCCATCATAGGACTCCACCGGGCCGGCGATCGCGCCAAGGATGTGCCCATTCGAGCTGGGCAGCCAGCGACAACAACGTCGCCTCGGCGCCGTAGCGCGCGACGAAATGCATGCCGATCGGCAAACCCTCTTCCGTCCATTCGAGGGGGACGGACATGGCCGGCACGCCCCCGGCGTTGCAGACGGAGGTGAAAGCCACCATCGGCGCGAGCCCCTCCTCGAACTGCTCGAGGCCGCCATCCATGCGCACGGTACCGAGCGGCAGCGAGGTGCGGGCAATGGTTGGGGAAAGCAGGATGTCGAAGCCCTCGAAGAAGGCCCCGAGCTGGCGGCCGGTACGATGGAATGTCTGCACGGCGCGAATGTAGTCGTGGGCGCTGATCCCGCGCCCCTTCTCGGCATAGAGAAGGGTCACCGGTTCGAGGTCGCCGGGTCCCGGCACGCGGCCATTGGCGCGCAGGTGGATGTTGGTGAAGGTGTTGGCGCACATCACCGTGCCGAAGGCCTCGCCCACCGCGGCAGCATCATAGGCGGGCGTCGCTTCTTCCACATGATGGCCGAGAGCCTCCAATCGCTGCGCAGTGCGTTCGACGGCCGCGACCAGCGCCGGGTCCATCGACGGCCACCCGACGGGCTTGCGCAGGAAAGCGACGCGGAGCCTGCCCGGTTCCCGCTTCGTCGCGTCGAGGAATCCGCCCTCGGCCTCGGGTGCTCGATAAGGATCGCCGGGTTCACCCCCCGCCAGCGCGTCGAGCAGCGCTGCACTGTCGCGCACGGAGGTCGAGACGCAGAGCTGGGCCCCCGCCCCGGCCAGCGTCTCGCCGATCGGCGCCAGGCTGACGCGGCCGCGCGAGGGCTTCAGGCCGAACAGGCCGCACAGAGAAGCCGGGATGCGGATCGAGCCGCCGCCGTCGGTCGCATGCGCCATGGGCAGCAACCGAGCCGCCACCACCGCCGCCGAGCCGCCGGAAGACCCGCCCGGCGACAGGTCGACCCGCCATGGATTGACCGTCGCGCCGCCGAAGGCCGGTTCGGTCGTCGGCGCGAGACCGAACTCGCTGGTATTGCTGCGGCCGACGATGACGAGGCCAGCGCGGCGCATGCGTGCCACGGCCGCGCTGTCGTTCGCGGCCACCGGCTCCTGCGCGAAGAACCGTGAACCAACCGTGGTTGGCGTGCCCGCGCAATCGGCCATCAGCTGCTTCACGACGAAGGGAATGCCCGTAAACGGCCCATCGCCCGCGGCAGCAATCGACCGTTCGAGCCGTTCGCCTTCATAGAAGTCGGTGATGGCGTTCAGTCGCCCATTCGCCGCGCGGAGACGAGCCAGGGTGGCGTCGAGCAATTCCCGGGCGCCGATCTGTCGGCCGCGGACCAGTTCCGCGACCGCCAGCGCATCGTGGGATGCGAACAACTCGTCCAACGCGTCAGTTCCGCCAGCGCTCGAGGTTCGCCGCCACGAAGGCGTCGTCGTGCAGCTCGGGATAGGTCGCGTAGAGCCGGTCGATCCCCTCGCTCTGCCCGGGGCTGAGCTTTTCATGGGGGTCGAGACATTCGATCGACTTGAGCAGTCCCTGCCGTCGCAGGATCTCATGGCAGCCCGGAATGCAGCCCGCGAAATCGTGGTCGACGTCGAACACCACGCTGTTGCAGTCCGTGACGAAGGAATCGAGCGCGAGGATTTCGGGCGAGATGGCACCGTTCGAGACCGAGAGTTTCAGCCGTTCCAGCATCTTCACCGCGCCGCGCGTCCACACGCTCCAGTGTCCCAGCAGCCCTCCCTGGAAGCGCAGCGTCACCTCGCGGTTGCCGGTGCGGACGACCATCGGAGTCACGAGATCGGCCACGATGTGGTCGTCGTTACCGGTATAGAGCGTGACGCGATCCTCGGCATGGGCGGCGGCAATGCCGAAGCAGACATCGAGGGTTCGGTATCGGTTGAAGGGCGCCACCTTGATCGCCACGACATTGTCGATCGCCGCGAAGCGCGTCCAGAACTCGCGCGATAGCTTGATGCCGCCCACGGCGGTCTGCAGGTAGAAGCCGATCAGCGGCATCTGCCTCGCGACGGCGGTGCAATGCTCGATCAGCTCGTCCTCGCTGGCACCCTTGAGTGCCGCCAGCGAGAGCAGCACGGCGTGGTAACCCAGCGAGCGCGCGGTGCGCGCTTCCTCGACCGCCTGCGCCGTCTTGCCGACAGCACCGGCTATCATGACCAGGGGACGGTCCGTCCAGTCGCGCGCCGTCTCAATGGCCAGTTCGAGCACCGGGCGATAGAGCCCGACCTCGCGGATGGCGAACTGGGTCGAATGCACGCCGACCGCCAGACCGCCGGAGCCGGCATCGAGATAGTAGCGGCTGAGCGCGCGCTGCGACCGCTTGTCGAAGTTCCGGTCGGTATCGAGCGCCAGCGGATGCGCGGGGATCACGGTGCCCTGCCGCAGCAGGGACAGGACGGGCGCCGGAAGATCGCGCCAGTGAAGGGCCTTGTCGGTGCTCATACGTGCATCCTATCCCAATTCGGGTCCGGCGAGAGCGAACACATGCGAGGGATCGTCGAGTCGCTTGGCCGTCCCCAGGGTCATGCGCATGTAGCCGCGCGGCGAGGCCGCGCCCTGCTCCTGGAGCCAGGCACGAACGGCTTCGTGGGCCTCCGGCACGTCGATGATGAACGGCCCCGGCGCGGCGGCGGCGGCGCGCGAGATCAGCGACAGGGCGATGGGCTCGCGATCCGCCACCACGGGACCGAGCGATGTGGCCGTGCGGCCTTCCCGAGCCAGCACGAAGCCCACGATCTTGCTGCCCACGTCTTCGGCGAGCCAAGCCCGTCCCGGCTGACGCAAGGCCAGGTGCATCAGGATCGACGGCCGCTCCATGCCGGTCAGCGGCCGGTCATAGACGGCGAGTCGCGGCAGGTCCGCCGGCGTGATGGTCCGGACCGTAACGCCGGCCGGTGGCGCCACCGGCTCGGCCTTCACGCCGCCGAAGTGCCAGCGGGCGATCGGGTAGAGGTCGCGAAAACCGAGCGTCAGGTAGATCGGGCGTCCCTGCTTGGTGGCGTCGAGGCCGGCAACGGCGTCGGCCGCCCGGACTTCCTCGATGCAGCGTTTCAGCAGGCCGGTGCCCACGCCGCCCCGACGGCGATCCTTCGTCACCAGCACCATGCTGATCCAGGCGAGATTCCGCCCGAGCGGAAGCACGAGGGAACTCGCCTGCCATGTTCCGTCCGGTGCCGTACAGCCGAAGCCGCGTCCGGCGCCCAGCATGAAACGCCAGTCCGCAAGGTTCTGGTTCCAGCCCGCCTCGATCGACAGCGGCCAAACCGCGTCGCTCTGCTCGGGATCGATCGGCCGGACGTCCGGCGGATCAGTATTTGCCATCGCGCACCTCGTAGTGCGTGGGCTTGTTCAGCGTGACCATGTCCCTCTGCAGCCAGTCGGTCGTCCACTCGATCATCTTCGAGAGCGGCACGCTGGGCGGACCGAACTCCTTCTCCATAAGGCTCGCGTTGTTAAGCCAGCCGGTCGGCGCTTCCTTGCCAGTGAGAATCGGCGTCTTGCCTATAAGCTTGCCGAACTCAGCCGCCAGCCAACGGATCTCGATGGTCTCCAGCCCGGTGACGTTGATCGGAGTCGTGGGCGTGGTGGCGCGCGCGAGGCAGCGCAGCGCGACCGAGTTGGCATCGCCCTGCCAGATCACGTTGACGTGCCCCATCGACAGGTCGATCGGCTCGCCGTCCCGCACCTTGCGGCCGACGTCGTGCAGAACGCCGTAACGCATGTCGATCGCGTAGTTCAGACGGAACAGCCGGCCGGGGGTGCCATGGCGGGCCGAGAAATACTCGAACATGCGCTCGCGGCCGACGCAGGAGTTCGCATAGTCGCCGGACGGCGGCACCGGCGGCACCTCCTCGGTCGCGCCGCCGCCGTCGACCGGCACGAACGGGTACACGCAGCCGGTCGAGAAGGCGACGATTCGCGATTCCTTGAACACCTCGGCGACCATCGCCGGCACCTGGACGTTCATCGCCCAGGTGAGCGGCACGTCGCCCGTGGCGCCGAATTTTCGACCGGCCATGAAGACGACGTTGGCGGCCTTCGGGAGACTCTCCAGCGCCTTTCGATCGAGGAGGTCGGCGGCGATTGGCACGACGCCGGCCTTCTCCAACGCCTCCTTGACACCGGGCTCGCTGAAGCGCGCCACGCCCATCACGCGCTTGGTCGGCGCCGCGCGCTTGGCCATGCGCGCCAGGGTCGGGCCCATCTTCCCGCCGACGCCCAACACGAGAATGTCGCCCGGCGTCGCGGCGAGATCGGCCACAAGTTCGGCGGACGGTGAGGTCATGAAGTCCTCGACCGCCTCGACGCTGTCGAAGCGGACCGGAAGGTTGGCGCTCATTGCTTGCCTCCAGAATGAGCCGGCACCAGGCGTTCGCGCGGCGCGGCAGGCATCGACCGCAGGGCCGCAAAGTCGAGATCGACACCAACCGCAAAGCCCGGGCAACCCAGCGAGTCCAACCTCAGCGCTCCGTCCCGCACCTTAAGACGCGCCGGCCTGCCTTGCTGCCGCTCATAGAGATCGGGGTGGGCGGCGACGAAGGCATCCTGTTCGGCATCGGAGGCCGACGACATGCCGTCGATGAAATGGTGGGCGTTACGCTCGACGTGGCTGAGGCCCAGCAGCGAGACCAGCGCCAGGTCCTGCTGGATGCTGACGCCGGGCTGGGTCGTGAGGTCCTCGGCCGACATGAAATAGCCCGGCCCCAGCCTGGCGACGCGCGCGGCATTCAGGATCGACTTGTAGAAGCCCTTGCAGTTCTTGCTCGACACGCCGGCATAGCCGAGCTTCAGCGCTTCGGGGAAGGTCGCGAGCTCGCCGTCGGACTCGTCGATGATGACGGGGCGATACTTCGCCAGTTCCGTCACCGGCCGGGTGAGCGCCGCCTGGCGCTTGATCGGCTGCTCGATGAAGAGCGTCGCCTCGACCATCCTCGCGAGTGCGGGCGTCTCCTCGACCTTGCGCCACAGTTCGACGATGCCGTCGACATCGTCATACTGCTCGTTGCCGTCGAACGTGACCTTGTAGTCGCCCGCGCCGGCATCGAGCACCGAGGCGATGCGCGTCAGCCGGTCGAGGTCGGCCCTGACGTCGCCGCCGACCTTCAGCTTGTAGTAGCGACCGCGATAGTAGGAGACGACCTCTTCCAGCGTCTCCGGCAGCCCATCGTTCACCCGCTCCGACTCCGGCCTCTCCGCTTTCGTCAGCGGATCGACCAGACCCACCGTGTGGCGCAGATCGATTGAGGGCCGCGGCCTCAGCCCCTTGAGGAACTGCGACAGGTGATCGGCGTCGATGTCGGGCGTCAGGTCGGTCGCGGCGATGCCCGGTACGTTGGCCGCGATCATCTGCACGAACGACTGGCCCGTGGCCTTGCCGAGCGCATCGATGATCGCCCGGTCGAGCAGCGCCGGCCCGTACGAGGCAACCAGGGGATTGAGGCCCAGCTCGGCCCCGCGCGCGATCTGCTGGCGATAGCTGCCGGCATAGAGGCCGAACGGTGTATCGAACCCTCGCCCGCCGTAGTGATCGATGGCGAGCTGCAGGGCCTGTCGGAGCTGGTCGAGATTCTGGGCGTCGGAGAAGTCCGGGCTCTTCTCGAACCACTTGGCGCCGAGCGCTTCCGCCGCGACGCCCTCACTGGTGCGGCCATCCTCCAGCGCGATGCGCACGCGGATGATTGCCTGGATGCCCTGCGTCACGGTGATGACGCCGAAGCGGAACGGCAGGCGCAGGCGGTGGTCTCGCTCGAAGCGGTCGACCGCCTCAACCTTCACTTTCATACCGTTTTCTCCAGCAGACCTTGAACATAGCCGATCATGCGCGCGGCGCAGGTCGGGCCGTCGGGTTCATAGACAAAGGGTTCCATGGCGACCCATCCATCATAGTCCGTCTCGCGCAGCACCTCGACCACGGGCGAGAACTTGTCCGTGCCCTCGCCCGGCCCGCGCTTGTTGCGGTCGTTGAACTGGACATGGGCCATCAGTCCCGTCGGCATCCAGCGGCGGATGACGTCGGCAACCGGCTCCTCCTCTTCGAGGCTCGACGCCAGCGTGTCGACCATGAGCCGGAAGGCCGGGCTGCCGATACGGCGCACGATGGTCTCGGCCTCGGCCAGCGTGTTGACGAAGTTGCAATCCGGTCGCGCCAGCGGCTCCAGGCAATAGATGACGCCGGCCTTCTCCGCCGCAACGGCAGCGGCACTCCAGGCTTCCTCGACCCTCCTGGCGTCATCCGAGTGGGCGACACGGCGCTGGCCGGGCGAACCGTGGACCAGATAGGCACCGCCCAGCTCGGCGCACAGTTCGATGGATGACAGCATCACGTCGAGGCTGCGTTGCCAAACAGCCCGGTCGTCGGTGGCGATTGAGAGGCCAGCGGGCGCGGCCAGCAGCCAGTGCAGACCGCTCACCTCGACGCCCGCATCGGCACAGGCCCGGCGGACGGCGGCACGCTTTGCCGCTGGCATGCGCCATGCATTGTCGCCCAGGGTGAAGGGCGCGACTTCCAGGCCCCTATAGCCGAGTGCCGCGGCCAGCGTGCATTGGCGCTCGAACGGCAACTCGCGGATGACTTCGTTGCAAAGGGAAAGCTTCACCGACGAACCTCGCCTTGACGGGCAAATGCGCGTTCGCCAGTCTCATCGCATGGGGGCCCATGATATCAGCGAGACGAAAGCGATGAACAGTTTCATTGCTCGGCGCGCATGACGAAATTCGGCACACTGGCCAACCGATACTGGCCGACGCTCGCCCTCTTCGCCTTCCTGCTTGCGAGCTGGCAGGCCGCCGTCACCTTCGGCAACATCCGCGAATATCTTCTGCCCGCCCCGCTCTCGGTCTGGAACGCTCTCTGGCATGGCGACACGGCCTGGGCGGGGCACCTCTGGGCGACCACCCTCGAGATCATCGGCGCCTTCCTGATGGCCGCCGTTGTCGGCGTCGCACTGGGTGTCGCCATCGCTTGGTCGCCCGTACTCGCCAACGCGCTCGTGCCGTTCCTCGTATTCGTGAACACGTTGCCCAAGGTCGCGATCGCGCCCCTCTTCCTGATCTGGATGGGCTACGGGATCTTCCCCAACATGCTGATGGGCGCGCTGATCGGCTTC
>CAZPOS010000045.1:26270-26758 GCA_964588065.1 uncultured Reyranella sp. | reverse complement strand
GGTGATGGGCAGGTTGCCCTCGCTGCCGCGGAAGGTCGCGTCGGCGTCGCCGGCCATGCGGTTCTCGCTGCGGCGGAAGTAGGGGAGCACGTCGGAATAGCCCCAGCCGCGGTTGCCGCGCTGCGCCCAACCGTCGAAGTCGAGGCGCTGGCCGCGATTGTAGATATGGCCGTTGATCGAGCTCGATCCGCCCAGTGTCTTGCCGCGCGGGGCGGCGATGGCACGGCCGCCGGTCCATTCGCTGGGCTCGGACTTGTAGAGCCAGTTCACCTTGGGATCGACCAGCGTGTACATGAAGCCGGCCGGGATGTGGATGAAGGGATGCCAGTCGCGCGGACCGGCTTCGAGCACGCAGACCGTGACGTTGGGGTCCTCGCTCAACCGGTTGGCCAACACGCTGCCTGCCGAGCCGGCCCCCACGATCACGTAGTCGAAACTCTCCATCCGGTTGCTTCCTCCCTTACGGTCTGGATTGACCACCGGATTTG
>CAZPOS010000045.1:20095-26238 GCA_964588065.1 uncultured Reyranella sp. | reverse complement strand
CAGACCGAACACGTCTTCGGACACCAGGATCTGGCCGTCGCAGGCCGGCGAGGCACCGATGCCGATGGTCGGGATCGCCAGCGACTTGGTGATGGCGGCGGCCACCGGCTCCAACGTGCCTTCCAGCACGATCGCGAAGGCGCCGGCTTCGGCCATGACCTCGGCATCCCGCGTCACCTGCCTCGCCTCCTCGTCGGAGCGGCCCGTGGCCTTGAAGCCGCCGGCCACGTTGACGGCCTGCGGCATCAGCCCGACATGGGCGCAGACCGGGATGCCGCGCTGCACGAGGTAGCGCACGGTCTCCGCCATGACCTCGCCACCCTCGAGTTTCACGCCGCTCGCTCCGGTCTCGGACATGATGCGCGCGGCACTGTGGAAGGCCTGTTCCGGACTGGCCTGGTAGCTGCCGAAGGGCAGGTCGACGATCACGCAGGCGTGGCTCGCGCCGCGCATCACGGCCGAGCCGTGGGCGATCATCATGTCGAGCGTCACGGGCAGCGTACTGTCGAAACCATAGACGACCATGCCGAGCGAATCGCCGACCAGCAGCAGGTCGACATGCGGATCGAGCCAGCGCGCCATCTGCGTGGTGTAGGCGGTAAGACAGACGATGGGCTCGCCGCCCTTGCGGGCGCGGATCTGTGGCGTACTCACTCTCTTGGCTGCGGTAACGGCGCTCATGATCTCCTGACCTTTCGAAAGCCGGCTAGTGGACGACGAACCGCGGCAGCACCATCGTGACCGAGAAGCCACGGCCGGGGCGGTTGGCGACCTTCACCTGGCCTCCCAATGCCTCGACGTTGCGGCGCACGATCCAGAGACCCAGTCCCGAATGCCTGGCGCTGCGATCGCTGCCTATGCCATCGTCGGGGCGCGATGAGAAGTATCGTTCGAACACACGTTCGATCTTCTCTTCGTCGATGCCGGGCCCTTCGTCCTCGACGCTCAGTCGCACCGTATCCGCCGACGCGTGCAGCGAAACGGTCACCGTCGTGCCGCCGGGCGAAAAGCTGATGGCATTCTCCAGGACGGCCTGAAGCGCTGCTTCGAGCATGCCGGCCGCGGTGCGAACCGCAATGCCCCGTTCCAACTTCAGGACCAGGCCGATCTCGCGCGCCGCGACGATCTCCTGAACCTGCCGCGCCGCCTCTTCGACGAGCGGCGCGAGGTCGGTGGGCACGCGCGGCGCGTCGATCATGTCAGCCGTTCCCATGTCGTGCCGCTGCGCGGCATTCACGAGACCGAGCAGGCGGGCCAGCGAGGAGTCGACGATTTCGAGGGCCCGCCGCGCCCGCTGGTCTTCCGCCGGTACCGCGCGCTGCACGGGGCGCAAGGCCGATTGCACGGCGGCGAGCGGCGTCTTGAACGCGTGCGCGTTGTCCTCGGCGGATTGGCGGATCTCGCGCGACACCCGCCGCAGCTCGTGGACCAGCCGGTCGAAATCGCGCGCGACGCCGGCGAGTTCGGGCACGGTGTTGCGCTCGACGAAGGTCGCGTCGACGGCACGGCCCAGCGCGATCTCGTCGGCGACGTTCCGGAATCGGCGCAGGCTGAGGCGGATGCCCAGCGCCACGAGGACTGCCAGCAGCGCGCCGACCAGGTAGATCGCGGCGGCGATGCGGACCTCGCGGGTTTCCCAGTAGGGGCGGCCGATCGAGGTGTTCAGGAAGTCGGAGGCGACATGCGTCGTCGTCAGGATCCAGCAGTTGCCGCGCACGCGGATCGGGATGATCGACGTCAGCAGTTCGACCGTGCCGTCGGCCCGGCTGTAGCGCATCTCGTCGGAGGCGTTCCAGGTACAGGCTTCCGACAGTCGCTGGAGCAGTCCGCGCTGGCTGAGTTCCTCGAGCTCCGCGGTCACCGCCTCCGGCGCGAGCGGCGGCGCCGAGCCGACGAGGAAGAAGCGGCTCGCCGAAGGTGCTCCCGGCGGCGCGGGCGGCTGATACATCAGCTTCAGCACGGTGCCGCTGCTGGCATACTTCTCGAGGTCGCGGTTCAGGTTCATGGGCGCGGTCGGATCGGTCTCGCGCAGAACCGGCGCCAGCGCATCGGCGATCAGGGCGCTGCGATCCTGGATGGCGCGGGTGACCAGGTTGCGCATCTGGCTGTCCGCGCTCTCGAACTGGCCGTAGAGCACGATCGGCAGCGCCACGAACAGGCCGATCAGCACCACCAGCTTCAGCGTCAGCGACGCGGTGAGGCGGCGCAGCATCGGCACCCCGGCGCGAAATGGCTTAGAGACCGACACGCAAAGTCTCCGCCGTCTCGACCGGAGCGCACAGCGCGGAGTGGAGAGACCTTCTCTCCACGATTTGCCGGCTCTTGGTGGAGAGAAGGTTTCTCCCCTCCGCACCTTCGGTGCTCCGGTCGAGACGACGGGATCTACCGAGGCGGCATACTCGCATTCAGCCTAGTCCTTGCCCCAGCGGTAGCCGAACGATTGGTAGTTCTGGATCTCGCTGAATTCGGGATCGATCGCGCGGAACTTGTTGCGGATACGCTTGATGCAGGAGCGCACGTTGGTGCGGTAGCCGTTCTCGCCGCTGCCGGCAATGAAGCCCACATAGTGCATGCAGTCGTAGACGGCGCGGTAGCTCACGTAGCTGCCGACATTGGCCGCCAGCGTGTGGACGATCTTGAACTCCGTCACCGTCAGGTTGAGGTCGATCTCGTCCCAGTAGGCGCGGCTGACCGCGGGCTTCAGCAGCAGGCGGCCGCAATGGAAGTTGCCTTCGCCGTCGGCCGCCATCGGCTTGCCTGCGCGATCGGCGATCAGGCGCAGGCGGCGCGCTAGGATCGGCACGCCCCGCGACTTGTCGACGAAGTCGATGGCGCCGCGATCCAGCGCGAGCTGCTCGTAGTTCGGTTCGCTGTGGCCGGTCAGGAACACGACCGGCAGGTTGATGCCGGCGCGCTTCAGCCGCGGCAGCAGGTCGATGCCGGAGATGCGCGGCAGGGCCCAGTCGAGCACGATGATCTCGATGTCGTCGGCCGTCTCGAGGAATTCGACGAGGCCCGTCCCGTCGGCGAAGGCGGCGACGTCGAATCCATGGTCGCCCAGTTCGAGGCTCGCGGCTTCGCGGAAGTCGTCATCGTCCTCCACGAAGGCGATGCGGACCCGTCGGCCCGATTCGACGTCCGTCCCGTTCTCAGCGTCCGGCTTGAATCCTGGATTGGAGCTGGGCCAGGCAGAACCGTCGTCCTTCGTCTGTGTCGTCATCGCTCTTCACCTTGTAAGCGAGGGTTCCGTACTGTTTGGTTTCGACATCCGGGTAGAGCTGGATGTCGAGCGTGCACTTGCCGTTGCGATAGCGCCACTGCTTGCCGGGCGGATGAGCCTCCTCGCTGGTCGGTGGGCCGAGGAGCGCCCGCAATTGCGACTCGCGATAGCCCGTGAGCACCGGTGGCGGCACGTCCGCAGCGGCCGCTGCGGGAACGACGGCAGCCGTGGCCGGTGCGGCGGCATCGCCAGCGGTGACGGTGGCAGGCTTAGGCGCGACGCGCGCGGCCGCCGGCTTGACGGGGGGCGTGGGCTTGCGTGCGCTCGCCGCAGGAGGCGGCGTGGGCGACGTGAGGCGCTCGAAATCCGCGCGCATCGCCTCGCATCCGGACAGGAGCAGCAATCCCAATCCTGCGCCGAGCGTTCGTGCTGCAAGCGTTCCAATCGTCATCCGCACCCGAAAAGCCTGGTTGAGGGCCTAATGCGGCCATGTGGCGGGTTTGCGGCACGAACCCGCGCCACAGTCGCGCGGTCCGCCCGGCGGCCACGCTTGACCGCATGAGGATTGCGGCGAACCGTCACCCGGGGCAAGCCCGATTTCCGCGGCCGGCACGGGTGTCGTATTGAAGGAGCATGGACATCAGCAAGGATATGACCACGACGCCCCGGGCGATTCACCGGGCCGATTACGCCCCGCCGCCGTTCCTGATCGACACGGTCGATCTCGATGTCGACTTGGGTCAGGTGTCGACAACGGTGGTGGCGCGCCTCAGCCTGCGCCGCAACCCGGCGGCCGCGACCAGGCCTGGCGACCTGGTGCTCGACGGCAAGAAGATGGAACTCGTGTCGGTCCTGCTCGACGGCAAGCCCGCTTCCTACGAGGTTGCGCCGGAAACGCTCACGGTCCGGGGCGTGCCGGATGCGTTCTTGCTGGATATCACGACGCGGTTGCGTCCCCAGGACAATACCGAACTGACCGGCCTCTACAAATCGCGCGACCTCTTCTGCACCCAGTGCGAGGCCGAGGGTTTCCGCCGCATCACCTATTTCCTCGACCGTCCCGATGTGATGGCGCGCTACACGACGCGCATCGTGGCCGACCGGGCGCTGGCGCCGGTGTTGCTGTCGAACGGCAACCTGGTCGATAGCGGCGGTCTCGACGGCGGCCGGCACTTCGCGCGGTGGGAAGATCCGTTCCCGAAGCCGTCCTACCTCTTCGCCCTCGTGGCCGGACGCCTCGACTGCCTGGAGGATCGATTCACGACCCGCTCCGGCCGCGAGGTGACGCTGCGAATCTATGTCCGCCCCGGCGATGTGGGACGTTGCGACCATGCGATGGAGTCGCTCAAGAAGTCGATGAAGTGGGACGAGGAGGTCTACGGGCTCGAATACGATCTCGACACGTTCATGATCGTCGCCATCGACGACTTCAACATGGGCGCGATGGAGAACAAGGGGCTGAACGTCTTCAACTCCAAGCTTGTGCTCGCCAATCCCGAGACGGCGACGGATCTCGACTATCACTCGATCGAGGCCGTCATCGCCCACGAATACTTCCACAACTGGACCGGCAACCGCGTCACCTGCCGCGACTGGTTCCAGCTCTCGCTCAAGGAAGGACTGACCGTCTTCCGCGACCAGCAATTCTCCGCCGACATGGGCTCGGCCGCCGATGCGCGCATCGACGATGTGCGCCGCCTGCGCGCCGGCCAGTTCCCTGAGGATGCCGGGCCGATGGCCCATCCGGTGCGGCCGGACTCGTACATCGAGATCAACAACTTCTACACCGCGACCGTCTACCAGAAGGGCGCGGAAGTCGTGCGCATGATGCACACGCTGCTGGGGCCGGAGCGCTACCGCAAGGGCATCGATCTCTACTTCCAGCGCCATGACGGCCAGGCCGTGACCTGCGACGACTTCGCCAACGCCATGGAGGATGCGTCGGGCGTCGACCTTGCGCAGTTCCGCCTGTGGTACGCCCAGGCCGGGACGCCCGACCTCAAGGTCGAGGGCCAATACGACGCCGCGGCCCGGCGCTATACGCTGACCGTCGGCCAGAGCCTGCGGCCCACGCCCGGCCAGCCCGACAAGAAGCCGATGCACATTCCGCTTTCCGTCGGACTGCTGGACGGCGCCGGACGCGACCTTCCGCTGAGGCTTGCCGGCGAACCGGCCGTCGGCGACACGACGCGCGTGCTCGACGTGCGCAAGGCGCGCGAGGTGTTCGTGTTCGAGGACGTGCCGGAGAAGCCGGTCGCCTCGCTGCTGCGGGGCTTCTCAGCACCGGTGAAACTCGACGCGACACGATCGGACGACGAGCTGACCTTCCTGATGGCGCATGACAGCGATCCGTTCGCGCGCTGGGAGGCCGGCCAGCAGCTGGGCGCCCGGCTGATTCTCGAGCTGGTGGAAGCGCGCAAGGCCGGCGGCGCGATGGTCGTGCCGGACCACTACGTCGATGCGATTCGCCGCACGCTCGACGACCAGCGGCTCGACCGCTCGTTCATCGCCGACGCGGTGACCCCGCCGGGCCTCGCCTTTCTCGGCGAGCTCATGCCGGAGATCGACATCGAGGGGCTGTGGGCGGCGCAGCAGCGTGTCCGCGCCGTTTTGTCCGAGCGGCTCGGCGATCGCTGGTCCTCGGTCTATGACGCGACCCACGCCACCGGTGCGTACCGTTTCACGCCCGACGAGGTGGGGCGCCGGCGTCTGCGTGGCACCGCACTCCAGTATCTCTCGACCGACAAGGGGGAAGCGGCGCGGCGGCGGGCCGTCGGCTATTTCGAGAGTGCGGGCAACATGACCGAGGCGATTGCCGGCCTCACGGTGCTCGCGGAGCTGGGCGGGGCCGAGGGTGAGGCGGCACTCGCGTCGTTCTATCAGCGCTGGAAGGACGAGCCGCTGGTGCTCGACAAGTGGTTCG
>CAZPOS010000045.1:0-20085 GCA_964588065.1 uncultured Reyranella sp. | reverse complement strand
CCAGGCGCGGACTCCCACCGACGGGACGCTCGAGCGCGTCAAGCGGCTCGTCGATCACCCGTCGTACGATCGCAGGAATCCCAACCGGGTCTATTCGCTGATCGGCGCCTTCGTCTCGGGCAATCCGGTGCAGTTCCACGCCGCGACGGGGGACGGTTATCGGTTCCTGGCTGACCAGGTGCTGGCGACCGACAGGCTCAATCCTCAGATCGCCGCGCGGCTGCTCGGGCCTCTCGGATCGTGGCGGCGCTACGATAAGGCCAGGCAGGCGTTGATGACTCGCGAACTCCAGCGCATCGTGGCAAGTCCCGGCCTGTCCCGCGACGTGTTCGAAATCGCTTCGAAGAGCCTAGCCTGATGTCGGGAGGCTGGTTGTAAGATTGCTGTCTGGATGCAAGAATAAAGCATGGCATTGAATACGAAGCTCATCGTTTCGGGTGTGGTCGCGGCCATCGTCGTGATCGCGGCCTACGTCTCCGCGCAGACGTTTCTGTTCGGCGATTCGGCCGTGGCGCGCGCCGAGGCGCAGTATGCGGCTGCACCCCGGCCGGTCGTTGCCGCTGGGGAAGGGACCTGCGCCTCACAGCATCAGGAACGGCCGGGCGTCGCGACCTGGGACCTGCTGTCCGACGGCTACGAAATCAAGGCCGCCGTTCCCGGCGGTCTCTGGCTGCAGAAGCGCAAGGATGTCTACTACTGCAACGCTGGCATCATTCGCGATGATGAAACGATGTGCTGGAAGATCCGGGCGCCGCTCAAGGGACAGAACTGCGCCGACGCCATCAACAAGGCGCGGGCCAAGGACCTCCGCGGTTAGGAGAGGTCCTGCGGGCGAGTGCGCTTCAGCGCGTCCGCCATCTTCTCGGCGATCATGACCGTCGTGAAATGCGTGTTGGCACGCACCACGGTCGGCATGATCGACGCGTCGATCACCCGCAGGCCCGTGCAGCCGATCACCCGGCATTCCGGATCGACGACCGACACAGGGTCGTCGGCTGCGCCCATGCGGCAGGTGCCGCTGGCATGCTGGGCGTCGGAGCATTCGGCGAACATCCAGTCGTCAAGCATCGCCGGCTCGAACGGTTCCTCGATCGAGCGACCGGTGCTGCCATACTCGACCCGCGTCGAAATCGCCTTGAAGGCGGGCTGCAGGCACAGCTCCCGCATGCGGCGCACGCCGTCGCGCATGCGCAGGAGGTCACTTTCATCCGACAGCATGCGCTCATCGACCTGCGGGTCGATGCCGGCGTCGCGTGTGGTGATCCGGACCGTGCCTTCGCTGAAGGCCTGGAAGGCCGAGACGGCGAGGCGCGCGCGAGCCGTGCCGCCATCCTCCTCCGGCCGCAGATTGCCGGCGATCATGATCATGTCGTTGACGCCGGCGCCCGCGAGTTCCGACGAGTAGCGCAGGCAGCAGTTTGTGTGGCGATGCATCAGCGTGCTCACCCGCGCATCGTCGCGCAGCTCGAGCATCAGGCCGAGGATCGGATGGTCGAGCAGATGCTTGCCGACCGGGCGGTCGGCCACGACCTCGATCCCCAGCGCGTCGAGCCAGGCGCGAGGTCCGATGCCGGAGCGTTGCAGGATGGCCGGCGAATGGATCGCGCCGGCTGACAGGATCACTTCGCGCCGCGCGCGCACCCGGCGCGCTTCGCCGCCGATCCGGACGCTCACGCCGCTGACATGCGGCCGGTTGCCTTCGAACTGCAGCGTGTCCACGATCGCTTCGCCGACGATCGTGAGATTGGAGCGGCCACGCGCCGGTTCGAGATAGCCGTCGTTGGTCGAGATGCGCAGCCCCTCGCGGCTGTTGATGGCGTAGGGCCCGACACCCGAACCGGTCGGCGCATTGTGGTCGGCGCACCAGGGATAGCCGAGGTCCAACGCGGCTTCCCGCAGGGCGCGGTCGACGGTGCCCCATTGATCGATGGGAGCGCGATAGACCGGGAGCGGACCGTCCTTGCCGTGATAGGGCGCATCGCCGAAATCCGTGTCGGCTTCCAGCTTGCGGAAATAGGGCAGGCAGGCCTCCCAGTGCCAGTCCGCGGCCCCCATCGACGCCCAGTCCTCGAAATCTTCCGGTATGCCGCGGATGGCGATCTGGCCGTTGATGGTCGAACTGCCGCCGATCGCGCGGCCGCGCCACAGCAGCTTGGGTTCCTGGCGCTCGGTGCGGCGCGCCAGCAGCTTCGGGTAGCGGTAGTTGTCGTCGCCGATGGCACGCAGCGGATTGGGAATGCGCAGGTGGTGCGGCGTCTCGGCGGTCCGGAAGTCGCGGCCGGCCTCGAGCAGCAGGACCCGGATCGCGGGATCCTCGCTCAGCCGCGCGGCGAGGGTGGCGCCGGCCGAGCCGCCGCCGATGATGATGTAGTCGTAATCCTCGTCCATGATCGCTCTCTGACCCTCGGTCGCTGGCACGCTTCTTGGTTAGAATGCCACCGTCCGTTCAGAAAGCCGCACGCAAAAGGAGCGCCGCATGGTCGCAAACGTTCTCGAGGTCAATCCCGAACGGCTGTGGGAGACTCTCGAACGCTCGGCGGAAATCGGTCGCTTCCGCGAGGTCGGCCTGCGCCGCCTCGCGCTGTCGGCCGAGGACAAGCAGATGCGCGACCTGTTCGTCGAATGGGCGAAGGCGGCGGGCTGCACCATCGAGATCGACCGGCTCGGAAACATCTTCGCGCGCCGGCCGGGCACCGACCCGTCGCTGCCGCCGGTCGCCGTCGGCAGCCATCTCGACACCCAGATCTGCGGCGGTCGCTACGACGGCATCCTGGGCGTGCTATGCGGCCTCGAGATCGTGCGGACCTTGAACGATCGCGGCCTGCAGACCAAGCGCGGCATCGAGGTGATCTGCTGGACCAACGAAGAGGGCGCGCGCTTCAACCCGCCGATGATGGGCTCGATGGCCTTTGCGGGCGTGCTGCCGCTGGAGAGTGTGCTAGCCACGACCGACGATGCCGGCATCACGGTCGCACAGGCGCTCGACGAGATCGGCTATGCCGGATCCGCGCCGGTCGGTCGCGAATTCGATTCCTATCTGGAACTGCACATCGAGCAGGCGCCGGTGCTGGATCGTGAGGGTTGCGACGTCGGCATCGTTGTCGGCGGGTACAAGACGCAGGCGCTGCGGCTCACCATCAATGGCGATACCGGGCATGCCGGTGGCACGCCGATGGCGCAACGGCGCAACGCGCTGGTCGGCGCCGGCTACGTCATCGCCGCGGTCAACGACATCGGGCTCGCCTATGCCGCCGACGAGGGCCGCACCACGACGACGCGCATCGAGAGCTTTCCCAATCTCGCCGGTACCTATGCCGAGCAGGTCAAGCTCACCATCGACTTCCGCCACATCGACGAAGGCCGCTTCAAGGCCATGCGCACCGAGGTCGACGCCGCGATCGCGGCCGCGGCGAAGAAGGCGAATGTCGAGATCGAGGTCGCGGAGGGCTGGAGCTGGGGCAGCGAGCTGTTTGCCCCGGAATGCATTGACCTGCTGAAGTCGACGGCGAGCGAGCTCGGACTGCCCTATCGCGAGATGAGGAGCCAGGCCGGCCACGACGCCTATGCGGTCGCCACCCTGGCGCCGACGGCCATGATCTTCACGCCCTGCTTCGAAGGCATCAGCCACAACGTCAACGAAGCGATCGAGCTCACGCGCTCGGTGCCGGGCGCCAACCTGCTGTTGAACGCCGCCGTCGCCCGGGCGAATCGCTAGGACTCGTTCGCGCCGACGGTGGCATGGGTTTTGCCTCCCTGTCGCCAAGACTGTTCGCGTTTCACCACCCGTAGAGAAGGGTGGGCATGGGGGTGCCGTCATCGTCGAACCGCTCGCAGCGGGACCGATCGGTGGCGTGAAGACGGCGGACGGCGTCCTTTCATCCGGCGAATGGTGGCGACATGAAGCGGCGAGTTCTTCTGCAAGGTGCGGCGGGTGCAGCGTTTCTAGCGGGCGGGGGTGTGCCGGCATCGGCTCAGACCCGCGCCGAGACGCTGAGATACGTGACCGGCGCGACCATCAACACCCTCGACACGACGATGCCGGGTGCCACACGCGAGGCGTTCGGCCTCAGCATGAACGTGTACGACCGCCTCTTCAGCTTCGGACGCAAGAAGGTCGGCGACAACTGGGCCTTCGATCCGGACACGATCCGCGGCGAACTCGCGAAGTCCTACAGCATCAGCCCGGACAGCAAGGTCATCACCATCACCCTGCGCCCGGATGCGACCTGGCACGATGGCACGCCGGTGACGGCGGAAGACGTGAAGTGGTCGCTCGACAGGCACGTCACGGCCAAGTCGCTGGCCGCGCCGCAGTTCACCACCGGCTCTCTGAACAGTGCCGACCAGTTCAAGATCGTCGATCCGCAGACGGTGACGGTCACGCTCGACAAGCCCGACCGGCTCGCTCTGGCCAATCTCTGCGTCTGCTACGCCATCATGATCAACAGCAAGCTGGCGAAGAAGCACGCCACGGCCGACGATCCGTGGGCGATGGAGTGGATGAAGACCAACACCGCGGCCAGCGGCGCCTACATCATCGAGAGCCACAAGCCCGGTGAGAGCACGGTGCTGCGCCGAAACGAGAAGTGGAGCGGCGGCGCCGGCGGCGCGCTGCCTTTCTTCAAGCGCATCATCATCCAGACGGTTCCGGAACCGGCGACGCGCGCCAATCTCATCGAACGCGGCGATGCCGACCTCGCCATCGACCTCGCTGCCAGCGATCTGCCGACCATCGAGAAGTCGGCGAAGTCGAAGGTCGTGTCGATTCCGCAGACCAACGGTTTCACGCACATCTCGATGAACACACAGATGGCGCCGTTCGACAATCTGAAGGTGCGCCAGGCCGTCGCCATGGCGCTGCCCTACGAGGACATGTTCAAGGCGGCGATCTTCGGCCGCGGCACCAAGCTCTACGGCGGAACGTGGGCAACCGTTCCGCCGGATGCGAGCTTCCCACAGGCGATCCCCAACAAGACCGATCTCGCGAAGGCCAAGGCCCTGCTGGCCGAGGCGGGTCATCCCAACGGCTTCTCCACCACCTTCGCCTTCACCGCGGGTCAGACCGCGACGGCGGAGCCGATGGCGGCGCTGGTCAAGGAATCGCTGGGCAAGATCGGCATCCAGGTCGAAATCCAGAAGAAGCCCGACGCCGAGTTCAACACGCTCGAGTCCGAGAAGAAGATGCCGCTTTTCACCGACGGCGCGACGGCCTGGCTGCCCTACACCTACTATTTCTTCTACCTCTACTTCACGCGCGACCAGCGATGGAACTTCGCCAGCTTCAAGAGCAAGAAGATGGAGGATCTGACGCTCGAAGCCCGCTACCAGACCGACAAGGCCAAGTACGACGAGGGCTGCAAGCAGATGATCGAGCTGTTCAACGCCGAGACGCCGTTGATCATGCTGTGGCAGCCCAACCACGACGCCGTGATGGCCAAGTCGGTCGACGGCTATACCTACCAGTTCTACCGGCAGGCCGACTTCCGCGACCTCAAGCGGGTCTGACAGCGTGCTCGCGGCGATCCTGCGCCGGGTCGGTCGACGCCTGCTGGCGTCGATTCCGGCCCTGTTCGGGGTGGTGGTGGTCACCTTCGTGCTGATGCGCGTGCTGCCGGGCGATCCGGCGGTGTTCTTCTCCTCCGGCCCGTCGGCCGGCAAGGAGGAGATCGAGGAGCTGCGTCGCAGCATGGGGCTCGACCGCCCGATCCCGGTGCAGCTGGTGCGTTACCTGGGCGAGGTCGCCACCGGCAATCTCGGCCGCTCGATGACGACGGGACAACCGGTCGTGGCGGACATGGCGCGCCGCCTGCCGGCCTCGCTCGAACTCACCTGCACCGCGCTGCTCATCGCGCTCCTCTTTTCGGTGCCAATGGGTGTCGCGGCGGCGCTGAGACCGGGCACGGCGATCGACCATATCGTGCGCATGCTCTGTACGCTGGGGGTCTGCGTGCCGACCTTCGTGTCGGGCCTCCTGCTGATCTATGCCTTCTACTACCTGCTGGGCTGGGCACCCGATCCGACCGGCCGCATCGACATCTTTGCCGCGGCCCCGCCCGACATCACCGGCTTCTTCCTGATCGACTTCGCGCTGAAGGGCGACTGGGAAGGGTGGTGGGCCGCCTTCTCGCAGCTCCTGCTGCCGGCCTGCACCATGGCGCTGTTCGTGCTGGCGCCGCTGGCGCGCATGACGCGGGCCTCGATGCTGGCGGTGCTGGGAAGCGACTTCATCCGCACCGCCCACGCGATGGGCCTGTCGCGCATCCGCATCATCGTGGCCTATGCCTTGCGCAACGCGCTGCTGCCGGTGCTGACCATCACCGGCATCGTGTTCTCGACCATGCTGGGGGCCAATGTGCTGGTCGAGAAGGTCTTCTCCTGGCCCGGGGTCGCCTCCTACGCGCTTGATGCGCTGCTCGCCTCCGACTATGCGCCGGTGCAGGCCTTCGTGCTGCTGATGGCGATGATCTTCGTATTGGTGAACGTCACGATCGACGTGCTCTACGGTATCGCCGATCCGCGGGTCTCCGTCGCATGAGCGATCTCGTCCTCAACGGCTCGTCGACCGGCCGCCACATCGTCTATGTGCTGCGCTCGAACCCGGTCACGGCGGTGGCGGCGTCGGGTACGCTGCTGCTGGTCCTGATCGCGCTCCTCGCGCCGGTCCTCGCGCCCTACGATCCCGTCGCCTCCAACGTGCCCCAGGCGCTCCAACCGCCCTCCTGGGCGCATCTGGCCGGCACCGATCAGCTGGGACGCGACATCCTGAGCCGCATCATCTGGGCGGCACGGCTCGACCTGATGATCGCTGTCTCCGCCGTTAGCCTGTCGTTCGTCACCGGCGCTGTGATCGGCGGCTTCTGCGGCTATCGCGGCGGGCGGCTCGACCGCTGGGTCGGGCGATTCGTGGACGTGCTGATGGCCTTCCCGCTGTTCGTGCTGGCGATGGCCATGGTCGCCGCGCTGGGCAACCGGGTGGAGAACATCGTCATCGCCACCGCCGTCATCAACCTGCCCTTCTATATCCGCTTCGCGCGCGCGGAGGTGAACGTGCGGCGCAATGCCGGCTGGGTCGAGGCGGCGCGCGCCTGCGGCGACAGCCATCTCTCGGTCGTGCTGCGCGTTCTGTTGCCCAACGTGCTCCCGGCCATGGCGGTGCAGATCTCTCTCAACCTCGGCTGGGCGATCCTGAACGCCGCCGGCCTCTCCTTCATCGGACTGGGCGTTACCGCTCCGACTCCGGAATGGGGGATCATGGTCGCCGAGGGTGCGCGCTTCATCACCACGGGCAAGTGGTGGCTGGTCGCCATGCCGGGCCTCGCGCTGATGCTCACGGTCCTGTGCTTCAACCTGCTGGGCGACGGGCTGCGCGACATCCTCGATCCGCGGATGCGCACATGACGCAGGATCTGCTGCAGGTCGAGAAGCTGCAGGTCGCCTTCTCGACCCGCCACGGCACCGTCACCGCGCTGCACGGGATCGACATCGCCCTGAAGGCCGGCGAGACGCTGGGCATCGTGGGCGAGAGCGGCTCCGGCAAGTCCGTGACCTCGCTCGCCGTCATGCGACTGCTCGATCGGGCGGGCAAGATCACCGGCGGCCGCGTGGTCTTCGAGGGTCGAGACATCACCCATGCCGGACACGCTGATCTGCGGCGGCTGCGTGGCTCGGCCCTGTCGATGATCTTCCAGAACCCGCGCGCGGCCCTGAACCCGATCCGCACGGTGGAGCAGCAGATCGTCGACGTGCTGGCCGCCCACGGCAAGCTGTCGCGCGCCAACGCGCGCGCCCAGGCGCTCGACCTGCTGCGCGCCGTGCTGATCCGCGATCCCGAGGCGCGGCTCAACGCCTACCCACACGAACTGTCGGGCGGCATGCGCCAGCGGGTCATGATCGCCATGGCCATCGCCTGCGAGCCGAGCCTGCTGATCGCCGACGAGCCGACTACGGGCCTCGACGTCACCACGCAGCAGACGGTCATGGAATTGCTGGCCCGCATCCAGGCGGAGCGCGGCATGGCGATGATCCTGATCACCCACGATCTGGGGTTGGCCGCGCGCTGGTGCGACCGTATCGCGGTGATGGAGGCGGGCCGCGTGGTGGAGCAGGGCGAGACCGCGGCGCTGTTCGAGGCGCCGGCTCATCCCTATACGCGGCGGCTGGTGGCAGCCTCGCCGACGCGCCGCTCGACCCTGGCCGACCTGGCGCCGCCCGGCTTGGCGCGGGACGCGGCGCCGGTCGTCACGGTGCCGCGCGAGGAGGGGCCGGGGACGCCGCCCCTGCTCGAACTGGTGAACGCCGTGAAGTCGTTCGGCGGGCCCACGCGTGCCGTCGACGACGTGTCCTTCAGGATCCCCCAGGGCGGCGCGCTGGGGCTGGTCGGCGAATCGGGATCGGGCAAGAGCACGCTCTCGCGCCTGATCTGCCGGCTGATCGACCCGGACGACGGCGACATCGTGTTCGACGGCGAATCGATCGCGCGCGGGCCGGCGCGCGAGTTTCACCGGTCGCCGCGCCGGCGCGACATCCAGATCGTCTTCCAGGACCCCAACGACAGTCTCAACCCGCGGCATACGGCGTTCGACAGCATCGCCTATCCGCTGCGCCGGCTCGAAGGCCTGCGCGACGGGGCGGCGCTGCAGACGCGGGTGCGCGAGGCCGCCGCGCGCGCCGGCCTGCCGATGGACCTGCTGCAGCGCTTTCCTCACCAGCTTTCGGGCGGCCAGAAGGCGCGGGTCGGCATCGCCCGCGCCGTCGCGCCGCGGCCCCGCCTGTTGATCCTGGACGAACCGACGGCAGCGCTCGACGTGTCGGTGCAGGCGGTCATCCTGCAGCTGCTCGACCGGCTGCGGCGGGAGGACGGGATCGGCCTGCTGTTCGTCAGTCACGACCTGAACGTCGTGCGCATGTTGTGCGACGATCTGGTGGTGCTGCAAGCCGGCAAGGTCGTCGAGGCCGGGCCAAGCGCGTCGATCTTCCAGCGGCCGCAGGCAGCCTACACACGGATGCTCCTGGACGCGGTGCCCTATTTCGATCCGCAGCGTACAGAGCTCTTGAAGACGGCGTGAGGTCATGACGGCAGGCGATCTCTCTTCCCTCGAAGCCCGCGTGAAGCGGGACCTCGAAATGACCGCGCATCCCCGTACGGAGTGGATGGCGCCGCGCCTCTACCGGGGCAAGCCGGCACTCGACGTGCTGATCGTGGGCGCAGGCCAGTCGGGGTTGTGCATTGGCTTCGCGCTGATGCGTGACAGGGTGCACAATATCCTGCTGATCGATCGCGCGCCGGCGGGACAGGAAGGGCCGTGGGTCACCTTCGCGCGCATGCCCACCCTGCGCAGCCCCAAGGACCAGACCGGCCCGGACCTCGGAATCCCCAGCCTCACTTTCGAGGCGTGGTACGACGCGCTCAAGGGGCCGGGCAGCTTCGCCGGCCTGCATCTCATCCCGAGCGGGGCATGGCACGATTACCTGCAATGGTATCGCCGCGTGCTCGACATTCCCGTGCGCAACGAGGTGGCCGCCACGGCGATCGCGCCCGGGCGGCTCGACGATGGCGGGACCTGCCTGCTGGTGACCTTGTCGACGGGCGAAGTGCTGGCGGCGCGCAAGCTGGTGCTCGCCACCGGCCAGGACGGCACGGGCGAATGGTGGATGCCCGACTTCGTGCGCGCCCTGCCGCCGGATCGTCGCGCCCATACCTGCGAGATGATCGACTTCGAGCGGCTGCGCGGGAAGACGGTCGCCGTGCTGGGCTCGGGCGCCTCTGCGATGGACAATGCCGCGGTGGCGCTGGAGCACGGCGCCGACGTGCATCTCTTCGTTCGCCGGGCCATGCCGTCGGTCGTCCAGCGCTATCGCTGGCTCACCTTCGCCGGCTTCCTGAAGCATATCGGCGAGATGCCCGACGAATGGCGCTGGCGCATCATGGGCAACATCCTGACCGCCCGCGAAGGATTCCCGGCCGGCACCTACGAAAGGGTCATGGCCTTCCCGAACTTCACCATGGAGCTGGGTCGCGCCTGGACCGATGCCCGCATGGACGGCGACCGCATCCTGCTCGAAACGGTGCGCGGGCCGTTCCATGCGGACTATGCGATCTGCGGCACCGGCATCCGCCAGGACGTGGCGCAGCGCCCCGAGCTCGCCGCCTTCGCCGACAAGATCGCGCTGTGGAAGGATCGCTACGCGCCGCCGCCGGGCGAGGAGGACGAGCTGCTCGGCGCCTATCCCTATCTCGGCCCGGACTATTCGCTGCTCGAACGCAATCCGGGCGAGGCGCCGTGGCTGGCCGACATCCATGTCTTCGGCATCGGCTCGACCCTGAGCTTCGGCCCCTCGGGCAGCAGCATCAACGCCATGACGACGGCGGTGCCTAAGGTGGTGGCTGGCGTCACCCGCGGCCTGTTCGCCGGCGACCTGCAGCGGCACTGGGAATCGCTGCTGGCCTACGACGTCAAGCAGGTCGAGCTGGACTGGAGCCGGGTGGCGACGGGCGAGGAGACTCCCGCGGAACTGGCGGCCCGGCAATGACGGTGCGATCCGACCGATCGAGCGTCATCGGCTGGCCGTTGCGGATCATCTCGGCGAAGCCTTCGTTGGGCACCATCACCGTGAGGCAGTAGAGCCTCTCGCTGCCGGTGTTCTCGATCACATGCTCGCGACCGGGCGGCAGCACCAGAGCGTCGCCCCGGGCGATCTGGTGCACGCTGCCGTCGTCGCAGCGGCAGCAACCGGTCCCGCTCAGCACATAGAACATCTCGTGCGCCGTCGCATGGAAGTGCGGCGGCGTCTTGCCGCCGACCTCGAAGATCTCGACTGCGGAGACGAAGGGTGTGCGGTCGGCGAGCGGATCGACCAGCATCGCGAACTTGTTGGTGTCGGCCGGGGAGATGCGCGAGACGCGGCAGTCGACTGCGCGGCGCAGCAGCACCTCTTCCTTTGCATCGGTCATCGGCTCATTCTCCTGTCGGCGCGCCGTAGCCGCCGCCGCCCGACGTCTCCATCACCACCCGGTCGCCCTTGGCTAAGGCGAGGTTCTCCTTGCCCGACAGTTCGCGACTGCCGCCCGCGGCGCGATGCAGCGTCACCCGGAACGGCGCACCGTCGGATCCGCCCTGCAGCCCGTAGGGGGCGATCACGCGCCGTTCGAACATGGTGGTGAGCGAGAGCCCGTCGGCCATGGCGGTATAGACGCGCCGCATGCCATCGCCGCCGCGATGGCGGCCCGCGCCGCCGGAGCCGCGTCGCAGCCGCTGTTCGTCGACCCGGATCCTGTATTCCGATTCGACGATCTCGGCCGGCGTGTTCATCGTGTTGGTGAGATGGACGCGCACCACGGGCGCGCCATCGCGATCGGTGCGCGCGCCTTCGCCGCCGCCATGGGTTTCGTAGAAGGTGCCGATGGCGCCGTCGCGCCGCGTGCCGCCGAAGATCAGCAGGCCGGCCGTGGTCGAGCCGCCGGCTGTGAGCCGCTCGGGCACGGCCTTCTCGAAGGCGCGCATGATGGCGTCGACCGCACGCTGCGAAGTCTCGTGGTTGCCGCCGACCACCGGTCTGTCGATGCCGGGCTCGAGGATCGAGCCCGGTCGCGTGCGGATTTCCAGCGGGCGATAGCAGCCGCCATTGGGCTGGATCTCCGGTCCGGCCACCGCCTTGATGGCGTAGTACACCGCCGCCATGGCGACGAACGGCGTCGTGTTGAGCGGGCCGGCGACGGCATCGTCGGTGCCCGAGAAGTCGAACTTCGCCGTGTCGCCCGAAATCTCCACGCGCACGCGGATCGCGGCCGGCCGGCCGCCCGGCCCATCGTCGTCGAGGAAGTCCTCGCCCTCGTAGATTCCATCGGGAAGGCCGGCGATGGCCTCGCGCATCTGCGCCTCCGAGAGATCGTCGAGCCGGTCGAGCGCGGCGCGCAGGGTGGCCGCGCCATGTTCCTCGCCCAGCCGCAGCAACCGACCTTCGGCGGCCCGCGTCGAGGCCATCTGGGCCATCAGGTCGCCCTCGCGCTCGGCGGGTCCGCGCAGGTTGGCCAGCAGGAAGTCGCGCTTCTCCTCGTCGATCCCGTCGGCGGTGAAGAGGCGCAGCGGCGGGATGCGTACGCCCTCCTGCCAGGTCTCTGTCGCGGCGGCGAAGTAGCTGCCGGCCCAGGCGCCGCCGATATCGCCCCAGTGGGCGAGGCTGACGGCGAAGGCGAACAGCCGGCCTTCGAGGAAGATCGGCCGGATCGCCTTCACGTCGGGCAGGTGGTTGCCGCCGACCTCGGGCAGGTTGAGGAACCAGACATCGCCCGGCTTCAGGCGCTCGGCCGGCACGCGCTCCAGGAATTTCTTCACCGTGAAGCTCATGACGCCGAGATGGATCGGGATGTCGCGGCCCTGGGCGATCAGGTCGCCCTTGTGGTCGGTGAGGGCCGAGGACAGGTCGCCGGCCTCGCGCAACAGGGGCGAGCGCGCCGAGCGCATGACCACGAACGACATCTCCTCCGCGGCCGCAGTCAGCGCATGGCGGATCACCTCGACGGTGAAGGGATCGACGCTGTTCCTCATCGTGCCTCCTCGCGAATCCAGAGATGGCCCATCGCATCGGGGCTCAGCGTGTAGCCGGGCGGCACGACGATGGTCGACCAGGCATCCTCGACGATCGCCGGACCGGCGATTCGGACGCCGGTCGGCAGCCGGTCTCGATCGTAGCGCGGCGTGGCCTGCGGCGCGGCGGGTTCGAACCAGCAGGGCGTGACCGAGGTCGGCACGGCGCTTTCACCCGGGCCGCCCAGCGGTCCGAAGCGGGTGCGCCGCGCGACCCGCGCGCGCATCCGAAGGCTCTGCATTTCCCAATGCTCCTCGGTCGCATAGCCATAGATCTCGTGGTGGCGTTTGCGGAAGTCGCGGCTGAGACGGTCGAGGTCGAGCGGCGGGGTGAAGGGCACCTCGACGGCATAACTCTGGCCGACATAGCGGACGAGGGCGGTGCGCTCCACGTCGATCTCGTCGGCACCGTGTCCGTGGCTATGCAGCGGCGCCCTCAGTGCGGCGAGCATGTCGTCATGGAGCGCGGCGAAGCGCGTCGCGTCCCATCCGGTGCTCAGCATGCGCACGGATTGCTGTTGCGTGTAGCTCATGTCGGCCACGATGCAGCCCAGCGCGGAGAAGCCCGAGGAGAAACGCGGCACCACGATCTCGGCGATGCCGAACTCGCGCGCGAGGCCCACGGCATGCATGGGGCCGGCGCCGCCGAAGGCGAGGAGGGTGCATTGGCGGCCGTCGACGCCGCGTTCCACGGTGACCCTTGCGAGGGCGCGCACCATGGCGGCGTTGGCGACCCGCTGGACGCCCAGCGCCAGTTCGACGATGCCGACGCCGAGGCGCGCGGCCAGCGGTGCGAGGGCAGCTTCGGCGGCGGCCACATCGAGGGTGATTGCGCCACCCAGGCGCTTCGCCGGGTCGAGATAGCCCAGGACCGCATTGGCGTCGGTGACCGTCGGCTGGGTGCCGCCGCGTCCGTAGGCGGCGGGGCCGGGCTCCGCGCCGGCGCTCTGCGGGCCGATCGACAGGCCGCCGGTCCCCAAGGTCACCAGCGAGCCGCCGCCGGCGCCGATCGATTCGACGGCGACCATGGGCTGGCGCACCGGCCGCCCCGCGAGCTTTGAATCGGTGGAGATTTCAGCTGCACCATTCAGGATCAGGCAGACGTCGGTCGTCGTGCCGCCCATGTCGAAGGTCAGCACCTTCTCGAGGCCGAGCGATGCCGCAACGCTGGCCGCCGCCGAGATGCCGGCCGCCGGGCCGGACAGCGCCATTGAGAGCGGCCGCTTCGCCGCCGCCTCGGGCGAGGCCATGCCGCCGGCCGAATGCATGACGTGGAGCCGGGCACCCTTCACGTCGCGTTGCAGCCGTTCTAGGTAGCGCGCTGCGATGGGCATGACGGAGGCGTTGAGGACCGTGGTCGCCGTGCGCTCGAACTCGCGGGTCTCGGGATTGACCTCGTGCGAAAGCGAGACGAAAGGAAACGCCTTGGCCAAGGCGGCGCCGACCGCGCGCTCATGGTCGGCATTGGCGTAGGCGTGCAGCAGCGACACTGCGATGCTCTCGACGCCCATCGCCTTTGCCTGCAGCACCACCGCCTCGATCGTGGCGGGATCGGGTGTCAGAACCGCAGCACCGGTGAAGTCGACGCGCTCGGCCAGGGGAATGCGGCGCTCGGGCGGCACCTGCGCCTCGCGGCGCGGCAGCAGGTCGAGCCGATAGAGGTGCTGGCGCCCGGCGCGGCCGATATCCAGCACGTCCTCGAAGCCCTCGGTCGCCACGAGGGCGACGGGCTCGACCCTGTCCTCGACGATCGCATTGGTGACCAGCGTCGTTCCATGAACGAGATCGTCAACGGAATCGGCGGACAGGTCGGCCGCCGCGAGGGCGGCGCGGATGCTGGCGACGGGATCGTTGCGCTGGGTCGGAACCTTGATCGACCGTACGTCGCCGGTCGACGGCAGCAGAGCCACCAGATCGGTGAAGGTTCCACCGATATCGATCCCGACCTGCCAACCGCTTTTCGACATATGTCACGCTCCTTGGCGGCGCCGGAGCAGGATACGGGCCATTCCCCGGCGGTGTCAGTCGGATGCAGGCGTGAAACGCGCGACCAGCTGGTGCGACTCGCCGGGATAGGTGAGCCGAACGTGGGTGACGGGCAGGGCCGCGCGCCAGGTGCGGCGTTCGACGATCAGGCAGGCCGTCGCCGCGGGAACCGAGAGAAGGGCGGCGCGCGCCTTGCCCGCGCTGCTGGCACCGATGCGGTGCTCCGCCGCGGTCCACGGCACGCTGTCGAGCAGCCATCGCCCCGGCGCGATGTCATGAAAGCGCTCCTGGGCTGCCTCGGGTACTGCGTCCGCATTGATCAGACGCTCTTCCAGGCAGAAGATCCTGTTGCCGGCGAAATGGCGGACGACGAGATCGACGACCCGACCGGCAGACTTGGTCCCGAGGCGCTCGCGATCCGCTGCGTTGCCTCGCCTTGTGTCGCGGGAAACCAGTTCGAAGCGATAGGCTTGGCCCAGCGCCAGCACCTCGGTCCCGATGTCGTGGATCTCGAGCACGGCGGCCTGCGATTGCGGCCGTGTGACGAAGGTGCCGGCCTTGCGGCGGCGTTCGACGAGACCCGCACGCGCCAGCTTGGCCAGCACGTTGCTCACCGTCATGCGCGAACAATCGTAGGCTTCCGCCAGCTCGTGCTCGGTGGCGATGCGGGCGCCGGGCGCCAGCTTGCCCGACAGGATCTTGCCCTGCAGGTCGCCGAGGATCTTCTGATGAAGCGACTGGGGCGCAGCCGTCATGAAGCGTTCAAGACCTTGTGCAGTGCCTGCCGGTAGCGCTTCCCGATCGCGTCGCGATGGATGTGCCGGCCGTCACTTACCAGTTTGGCGCCGGCTCGCCAGACGCAATCCACCGTCTGGCGGCGGCCGGCGAAGATCCAGCCATCGAGCCAGCGGTCGTGCTGGCGATGCACGAGGGCCGTGTCGTCGGCTCGGAGGCTCACCAGATCGGCGGGCTGCCCGACGGCGAGCCTGGACGGCGCGCCGAGTGCCTGGGCGCCGCCGGCCAGGGCGCCGTCGAACAGCGAGCGTCCCACGGACGGTGTCGAAGCCTGGGCCAGAGCGTTGCGGGTGCGCAGGGCGAGGCGCTGTCCGTATTCGAGGAGTCGAAGTTCCTCGGCGGCGTTGATGAGCACGTTGGAATCGGACCCGACGCCGAACCGGCCGCCGCGCTCCAGGAAGGATTGCGCGGGGAAGAGTCCGTCGCCGAGATTGGCTTCTGTGATGGGGCAGAGACCCACCACGGCGCCCCGCGAGGCGATGCCGGCGCTCTCGCCATCGGTGACGTGGGTCGCGTGCACCAGGCACCAAAGCTCGTCGACCGGCAGGCGATCGAGAAGCAGCTCGACCGGGCGCTTGCCCGACCAGGCGAGGCAGTCCTCGACCTCCTTGGTCTGCTCGGCGACGTGGATGTGGACCGGGCCGCCCGCCGCCAGCGGCAGGATGGCCGCAATCTCCTCGGGCGTCGCGGCGCGCAGACTGTGTGGCGCGATGCCGACCACGGCGCCGGCCAACGACGAGACGGCCGTGCGGGTCGCCTCGATCAATCGCCCATAGCCATCGACATCGTTTATGAAGCGCCGCTGGCCGGGCGCGGCGGGCAGACCGCCGAATCCGGCGTGGATATAGAAGACGGGCAGAAGCGTCAGCGCGATCCCGGTCTGTGCGGCGGCCGCGGCGATGCACGTCGCCAGCTCGGCGACGTTTGCATAGGGCACGCCACTGGGATCGTGATGCACGTAGTGGAACTCGCCGACGCGGGTGAAACCGCTCTCGAGCATCTCCAGGAAGGCTTGCGCGGCGATCGCCTCGACCTCGTCAGGCCCCATATGGTCGACGAAGCGATACATGGCCTCGCGCCACGTCCAGAAGGTGTCTTGCGTGGAGCCCCGCTGCTCGGTGAGACCCGCCATGCCGCGCTGGAAGGCGTGGCTGTGCAGGTTGGGCAGGCCCGGCAGGCCGATTTCGTGGACTTCGTCCCCCGCCTCGGCGGATGTGTCCTTCATCAAGGTTTCAATCCGGCCCTGCACGATGACGACACGCACGCCATCGGCCCAGCCGTCGGGCAGGAGCAGGGAGCGGAACCAGAGGGCGGTTCTGGACATATTATTATGTATAGTCATAATAAGGGCCGCATGCAATGTGACCGCCTCTGGAAGAACGCCCGCCTCGCGACCCTGACCGGTGACGGTCTGGGCATCGTCGAAGACGGGCTTTTAGCCGCACGCGACGGGCGCATCGTCTTTGCCGGCGCGGCAACGGAAGCGCCGTCGCTCGACGCCACCGAGACGGTCGATTGCGCCGGCCGCTGGATCACGCCCGGCCTGGTCGATTGCCACACCCACATCGTCTATGGCGGCAACCGCGCGCACGAGTTCGAATTGCGTCTGGCCGGCGCCAGCTACGAGGAGATCGCGCGCGCCGGCGGCGGCATCGTGTCGACCATGCGCGCGACGCGCGCGGCGACGGAGGAGGCGCTGGTCGCCAGCGCCCTGCCTAGGGTCGATGCGCTGATCGCCGAAGGCGTCACCACGATGGAGATCAAGTCGGGCTACGGGCTCGACCTCGCCAGCGAACTGAAGTCGCTGCGGGCGGCGCGCCGCATCGGCGAGGTGCGGCCGCTCGCGGTGACGACGACGTTCCTCGGCGCGCACGCGCTGCCGCCCGAGGCGAACGGCGACAAGGACGCCTATATCGCGGCGGTCTGCGACGAGATGATGCCGGCCGTCGCCCGGGCCGGGCTGGCCGATGCGGTGGACGGGTTCTGTGAAGGCATCGCGTTCACGCCGCAACAGATCGAACGGGTGTTCGAGGCGGCGAAGGCGAAGGGCCTGCGCGTGAAGCTGCATGCCGAGCAGCTCTCCAACCTGCACGGCGCGAGTCTGGCCGCGCGCTACGGCGCGTTGTCGGCCGATCATCTGGAGCATGTCGACGAACAGGGCGTGAAGGCGCTGGTGCAAGCCGGGACCGTCGCGGTGCTGCTGCCGGGTGCGTTCTATTTCGTGCGCGAGACCCACAAGCCGCCGCTCGAGTTGTTGCGGCAGCACGGTGTGAAGATCGCGCTGGCGTCCGACAGCAATCCCGGCACCTCGCCGCTCACCTCGCTGCTGCTCGCTATGAACATGGCTGCCACGCTGTTCCGGCTCACGGTCGACGAATGCCTGGCCGGCGTCACGCGCGAAGCGGCGCGGGCGCTGGGTCGGCTCGACAGCATCGGCACGCTCGAAGCGGGCAAGTGGTGCGATCTCGCGATCTGGGACATCGAGCGGCCGGCCGAACTGGTCTACCGCATGGGCTTCAATCCGCTGCACGCGCGGGTCTGGAGGGGCAAATGAAGGCGATCGTGATCACGCCCGGAACCGTTCCCCTGTCGGCGTGGCGCGACATCTATCGCGGCGCCGGGGTCAGCCTCGATCCCGGGGCCTATTCAGCGATCGAGAAATCGGCCGAGGCGGTGTCGTCGATCCTCGCCAAGGGGCAGCCGGTCTACGGGATCAACACCGGCTTCGGAAGACTGGCCAGCGTGCGCATCGACGCCGCGGATCTCGAAACCCTGCAGCGCAACATCGTGCTCAGCCATGCCGCCGGTGTCGGCGCGCCGATGCCGGTGCCCGTGGTGCGGCTGATGATGGCGCTGAAGCTCGGCAGCCTCTCGCAGGGTGCCTCGGGCGTGCAGCCGGCGACGGTTCGGCTGCTGGAGACGATGCTCGCGGAAGGACTGACGCCCGTCGTGCCCTGCCAGGGCTCGGTCGGCGCCTCGGGCGATCTGGCGCCGCTTGCCCACATGAGCGCGGCCATGATCGGCGTCGGCTCGTTCATCGTCGAGGGCGAGGTCGTGCCGGCCACCCAGGCACTGGCCGATGCCGGGCTTAAGCCGCTGGTGCTGGGCGCCAAAGAGGGGCTCGCGCTGCTGAACGGCACGCAGTTCTCGACCGCCTATGCGTTGGCCGGCCTGTTCGAGGCTGAGAACCTGTACGGCGCGGCGCTGGTGACCGGCGCGCTCTCGACCGATGCTGCGCGCGGCTCGGATGCGCCGTTCGATCCACGCATCCACCTGTTGCGCCGTCACCGCGGCCAGATCGCGACGGCGGCGGCGTTGCGCCGCCTGATGACGGGCTCGGCGATCCGCGCCTCCCATCTGGTGGGCGATGAGCGGGTGCAGGATCCCTACTGCCTGCGCTGCCAGCCGCAGGTCATGGGCGCCGTGCTCGACATCCTGCGGCAGGCCGCGACGACACTGGAAACGGAAGCCAACGGCGTCACCGACAATCCGCTGATCTTCACCGATCCCGAGGAGGCGCTGTCCGGCGGCAACTTCCACGCCGAGCCGGTCGCTTTCGCCGCCGACATGATCGCGCTGGCGCTGTGCGAGATCGGTTCGCTGGCCGAGCGGCGCATCGCCATGCTGGTCGATCCGGCGCTGTCGGGCCTGCCGGCCTTCCTCACGCCGCGGCCCGGCCTCAACTCGGGCTTCATGATCCCGCAGGTGACGGCGGCGGCACTGGTGTCCGAGAACAAGCAGCGCGCGACGCCCGCCAGCGTCGATTCGATCCCGACCTCGGCCAACCAGGAAGATCATGTCTCGATGGCGGCGCACGGCGCGCGCCGTCTGCTCGACATGGCCGCCAACCTGTCGTCCGTGATCGGCATCGAGTTGCTGGCCGCGGCGCAGGGCTGCGACTTCCACCGGCCGCTGGCCTCCAGCCCGCCCCTCGAGGCGGTGCGCACCTTGCTGCGCAACGCCGTGCCGCATCTCGAAGACGACCGCCATTTCCATCCCGACATGGAGAAGGCCACCGCGCTCGTTGCCGATGGCGCGATCGTCGCCACCGTCGGCCCCGGCTTCCTGCCCGCCCTTCAGGAGACACCATGAATCGCATCGACAATGCCCGCACCGTCCGGGCGCCGCACGGCACGGAACTCACGGCCAAGAGCTGGCTCACCGAGGCGCCGCTGCGCATGCTGATGAACAACGTCGATCCCGACGTCGCCGAGAAGCCGGGCGAGCTCGTGGTCTATGGCGGCATCGGCCGCGCGGCGCGCGACTGGGAGAGCTTCGACCGCATCGTCGAGACCCTGCGCCGGCTGGAGGACGACCAGACCCTGCTCGTCCAGTCGGGCAAGCCCGTTGGCGTGTTCCGCACCCACCCCGACGCCCCGCGCGTGCTGATCGCGAACTCCAATCTGGTGCCCAAGTGGGCGACCTGGGACCACTTCAACGAGCTCGATCGCAAGGGCCTGGCCATGTACGGCCAGATGACCGCCGGCAGCTGGATCTCTCGGGTCGCTGGCTGCTGACCGCCGGCCTTGGCGGTATGGGCGGCGCGCAGCCGCTGGCCGCCGTGATGGCGGGCGCCTCGTGCCTGGCCATCGAATGCCAGCAGTCCAGCATCGATATGCGCCTGCGCACCGGCTACCTAGACCGCCAGGCCAAGGACGTCGACGAGGCCCTGGCGCTCATCGAGCGGTCCTGCCGCGAGAAGGCGCCGATCTCCGTCGGC
>CAZPOS010000044.1:0-26827 GCA_964588065.1 uncultured Reyranella sp. | reverse complement strand
TCACGCTCGAGGAGGCGGTGCACAATCTTACGCAGCGCCCCGCGGAGATGTTCGGCATCACCGATCGTGGTGTGCTGGCCGAAGGCCGCCCGGCCGACGTCGTCGTCTTCGACCCGACGACCGTAAACCCGGGTCCGCTGAAGCGTGTCTACGACATGCCCGCCGGCGCCGACCGGCTCGTGTCCGAGGCGAGTGGCATCGATGCCGTGGTCGTCAACGGCAAGGTCATCCGCCGCAACAACAAGGACACCGTCACGGCCGACGACAAGCTGCCCGGTCGTCTGCTAAGACACGGCCGCGCCGCTTGAGGCCACGAACAAGACCGAGGGAGACAAACATGATTCACGTCATCGCCATCATCACGGCCAAGCCCGGCAAGCGCGACGAAGTCCTGAAGAACTTCAAAGACAACGTCCCGGCCGTGCATGCCGAGAAGGGCTGCATCGAGTACGGCGCGGCCGTCGACATCGAGGGCGGCCCGTTCGCCAAGTTCGGCCCCGACACGTTCGTCGTGATCGAGAAGTGGGAAAGCATGGACGACCTCAAGGCCCATGGCGCGTCCGAGCACATGAAGGCGTATGCGGCCAAGAACAAGGACCTGCTTGCAGATCGCGCCGTCCACGTCCTGCAGAACGCTTGATCTCCGTCACTGAAGCGGACGTCGCCGCGTACGAGCGCGACGGCGTCGTCTGCCTGCGCGGCGCCTTCGATGCCGTGTGGGTCGGAATCCTGTGTGAGGCGGTCGAGCGCGATCTCCTTCAGCCGGGCCCGCATGCGACCAACTTCGCGGAAGGCAGCACGTCGGGAAGATTCTTCGGCGACATGTTCATGTGGCGGCGGGACAACGATTTCCGCCTCGCCGCCCTCACCTCGCCCGCCGGTGAAATCGCCGCCGCTCTGATGCGCTCTGAAAACGTGGACTTCTTCTACGACCAACTCTTCGTGAAGGAACCGGGCACCGCCCATCCCACGCCCTGGCACCAGGACCAGCCCTACTGGCCCGTCACTGGCAGCCAGATCACCTCGGTCTGGATCGCCCTCGACGACATCGATCTCGGCAACGGCGCCGTCGAGTTCATCGCCGGCTCCCATCGATGGGGCATCAACTACCGGCCGACACCCTTCCGCAAGGGGCACGATGCCAAGTTCACGTCCAGCGATCTCGTCCAGATCCCCGACATCGACGCCGAGCGGGCCAAGTACGACATCCGTTCGTGGACGATGGAGCCCGGCGATTGCCTGGTCTTCCACGCCATGATCGTGCACGGCGCGCCGGGCAACGACACGCCGGGCGCCCGACGCCGCGGCCTGTCGCTTCGCTATACGGGCGACGACGCCCGTTACGATCCTCGGCCAGGGACATTTCAGTTTCCGCACACACCCGAGCTCTCCCCCGGCGCCCCCATGACCTGCGACCTCTTCCCGAGAGTCTGGCCGAGGCGGTAGTCTCCGCCGCCATTCTCGAAGGCAGGTTCAATGGAAGAGCGCGGCGTCGATCAGGTGACGGAGGTCACCAGCACATCCTGGTTCGCCCGCCTCGGGCAGGCAGTCGTCGGCGTCCTGGCCGGGTTCATCTTCGTCGTGGTGTCAATCGGCCTGCTGTTCTGGAACGAAGGCCGGGCGATCCGCACGGCGCAGGGCCTGGCCGAAGGGGCCGGAATCGTGCGCAGCGTTCCGGCCGAGCGGGTCGATTCCGCAAACGACGGTCGGCTGGTCCATGTGAGCGGCATGCTCTCGACAGGTGGGCCGATATCCGATCCGGACTTCGCCATGCAGGTGAACGGGGTCCGGCTGGTGCGCCATGTCGAGGTCTACCAGTGGAAGGAAGAGACCCACAGCGAGACCCGCACCAAGTTCGGCGGCGGCGAGGAGCGCACCACGACCTACAAGTATGTCCGCGTGTGGTCGGACAAGCCGATCGACTCGGACCGATTCAAGGAGACGCGTGGCCATACCAATCCCGTGATGATCTATGAGTCGCGTGACCTGGTGGCGCCGGGCACCCGGCTCGGCGCCTTCGCCGTCCCCGACTCCCTGCTGCGCGGCTTCGGCGAGCCGCGACGGCTGCCGGCGACCGACGTGCAGGCGAATGCCCTGCAGATCCGCGTCAGCAAGCCCGTCGCGGCGGTCGACGGCATTCTCTATGCCGGCCGCGACCCGTCCCAGCCGGCGATCGGCGACATGCGCATCTCGTTTGCCGAGGTGCCCTTGCAGAGCGCCAGCGTGATTGCTGCCCAGGCGGGATCGGGATTTCGCCCCTTCCCCACCCATACCGGCACGACCGTCGAGCTGATCGCGGTCGGCAGCGTGCCCGCCAAGGTCATGTTCCAGCATGCCGAAGAAGAGAACGTTACCATGACCTGGGTGCTGCGCCTGATCGGCGTGGTCCTCATGCTGATCGGTTTCACCTTCGTGCTGCGTCCGCTCGCCGTGGCCGGCAGCGTCATTCCGCTGCTGGGCGACGTGATCGGCGCCGGGACGTTCCTCGTCGCCTTGGTCTGCACGGTCGCGATCGCGCCGATCGTGATCGCTTTCGGTTGGCTGTGGTACCGGCCGTTGATCGGGATTGCGGTGCTGGTGGTCGGGGTCGCTGCCACCTGGGGCCTCAGTCGTCTCTTGCGCGCACGGGCGTCGGCACGGAAGGCTGCGCGGGCCGCGGTCTGATCGTCAGCCGCCGCGGATGATGCCCTTCATCACGATGTCGAGCATGCCCGTGCCCAGCAGATCGCGATTTGACCACGGGAACTCGGGCTTCAGGATGAGGGCTGAGGCGACGCCGTGCATGGCCATCCAGCAAAGTTCCGCGCAAGTGTCGGCCGGGTAGTTGAGCGCGAGGCCCGAGGCCTCCGCTTCAGCCAGAATGGAAACGAGGCGCTGGAACACGATGGCACCGCCGATGCCGGGGCGCGTCGGATCGTCCGTCGGCATGCGGTGACCCAACTTGCGGACCGACTCGGGAATGTTCGTGCCGAGGAAGATCAGCTTGTACTCGTCGGGATGCGCCAGGCCGAACTTCAGGTAAGCTTCGCCGAAGCGCCGGATGCGCTCGCGCGGATCGCTGACGGTGCTCTCGATCTCAGCGATGCGATCGATCAGGTACCCGAAGGTCTGATCGCAGAGCGCGAGCATCATCTGCTCCTTGTCGGGAAAATAGAGATAGAGGGCCGGTGCGGACACGCCCACGCGGTCGGCGATCCGTCGGATCGTCGTCGCCTCGTACCCCTGCTCCAGGAACAGTTCCTTGGCAGCCTGGAGAATCTCTTCGCGACGGGTATGTCCCTCGCCGCGCTTCTTCCGGCCGCCCGTTGCCGCTGTCGAAAAAGCGTTCAATCGGGTTCTCCTGCCCTTGACTATTATATTAACGCAGATAACTTATCAACGCTAAGTTAACGACGTTTAGACTCTTCCGCCAATTGTAAACGTCCGAAGGAAGCCCCGCCATGCGTCTCCCGAACCTTCGCTTACCGCGACTCCCTGCAAAGAAGGCCGTGGTGCTTGGCGCAGTCGGTGTGGTGCTCGCAGGCGGTGCCTTCGCAGCCTACACGTTCACCAAGCCGCGTGGCGCCTCTGTATCCGCCGCAGAGCCGATCATCCGCCCGGCTCGCGTCGCAGAGATCTCCTACAAGACCCACGGACAGACGCTCCTGCTGGCCGGTACGGTCGTTCCCCGTATCGAAAGCACCCTGGGCTTCCGCGTGGCGGGCAAGATCATCCAGCGGTCGGTCGATGTCGGCGCGGTGGTGAAGCCGGGCGACATCATTGCCGCGCTCGATCCGGCCGACTATCAGCTCGCCGTCGACAATGCGCGCGCCGCCCTCGCGTCGGCCGAAGCCGACTATGTTCGCGCCAAGGCCGACCACGAGCGCTACCTCAACCTTCGGGGAAGCATGGCCTTCGTCCCGCAGACGCTCGATCAGCGGCAGTCGCTCGCCTCGACCGCCCTCGCCCGCATGGATCAGGCGAAGAGTCAGTTGGCCTCGGCCGAGAACAACCTCGCCTACACGGTGCTGCGCGCCGATGCGGCGGGTGTCGTCACCGCCGTGCAGGCCGAGGTGGGACAGGTCATGGCGCAGGGCCAAGGTGTGATCCGCCTCGCGCGCACAGACGAACTGGAGATCCTGGTCGGCGTTCCCGAGCACCGGCTGAAGGCTGTGCGCGAGGCGCAGGGCGCCAGCTTCGAGCTCTGGTCAGACCCGGGCCGGCGTCACGCCGCCAAGTTGCGCGAACTGTCGCCCAGTGCGGATCCCGTGACTCGCACCTACGCCGCGCGCTTCAGCGTTCTGGAGCCGCCGCAGTTCATCGGCCTCGGCATGACCGCGACGCTGGGCTTCGAGCGCCCCGATCGCACGCCGGTCGCCGAAGTGCCCCTCTCCGCCATCTTCCAGCGCGGCACGCAACCCGCCGTGTGGGTCGTCGATCGCGACACCGGCACGGTCGAACTCCGCGCCGTGAAGATCGCGCGCTGGCGCGACGACACGGCCGCGATCCTGTCGGGCGTGAAGGAGGGCGAACTGATCGCCACCGCGGGTGTGCACAAGCTCGAGAGCGGTCAGAAGGTGAAGCCGCAGCCTCAGCAGCAGGCCGCGCGCTAGCGCTTCGGCGTTCGGGGGACAGCATCCATGACGACGCGCACCAATCTGTCGGCGCTGGCGCTGAAGTACAGCACGCTCACCGTGTTCTTCATGATCGCGCTGACCCTGGCCGGCTTCTACGCCTTCTTCAATCTCGGCCGTGCCGAGGATCCGCCCTTCACCATCAAGCAGATGGTCGTATCCGCCGCCTGGCCCGGCGCCACGTCGCGCGAGGTGGAGCAGCAGGTCACCGAGAAGATCGAGACGAAGCTCCAGGAACTCCCCTACTTCTACAATGTCCAGAGCTACACCAAGCCCGGCGAGACGGTGATCTACGTCTCGCTGCGCGACGACACGCCGCCCTCGAAGGTCGCGGACCTCTGGTACCAGGTGCGCAAGAAGGTCGGCGACATCCGGAGTTCATTGCCGCAGGGCGTCGTCGGTCCCTTCTTCAACGACGAATACGGCGACACCTACAGCCTGATCTGGGCCTTCGAGTCCGACGGCTTCACGCCCGCCGAGGTCAAGGAGATCGCCAAGGCAGTGCGCCAGCGTCTGTTGCGCGTGCCCGACGTCACCAAGGCCGACCTGTTCGGCCTCCAGGACGAGAAGATCTACATCGAGTTCAGCCACACGCGTCTTGCCATGCTGGGAATCCCGGTGGACCAGATCCTCGACGTGGTGCGGCGCCAGAATGCGATCGTCGCCACCGGCACCGTCGAAACGAAGGGCGAGCGCGTGGCCGTGCGCGTCGACGGCGCACCGACCTCGGCCGAGCAGATCATGGCGCTGCCCTTCACCGCCAACGGCCAGACCCTCACTTTGGGCGACGTGGCCGAGATCAGCCGCGGCTACCAGGACCCGCGCCAGCTCGCCATGCGCTACAACGGCAAGGAGGTGATCGGCCTCGGCGTCGTCATGGCGCCGGGCGGTAACGTCCAGAAGCTCGGTGCCGCCCTCGACAAGACCATGGAGGAGGTCGAGGCCGGGCTTCCGGTCGGAATCACCGTGCATCGCATCGCCAACCAACCCGAGGTCGTCACCAAGTCGTTCGAGGAGTTCAGTTCGGCGCTGCTGGAGGCGCTGGCGATCGTGCTGGTGGTTTCCTTCATCAGCCTCGGCGTCCGCACCGGCGTGATCGTGGCGCTCTCGGTGCCGCTGGTTCTGGCCATCACCTTCGTCGGCATGCTGATGCTGGGGATCGACTTCCAGCGCATCTCGCTCGGTGCGCTCATCATCGCACTCGGACTGCTGGTCGACGACGCAATCATCGCCGTCGAGATGATGATGGTGAAGCTCGAACAGGGCGCCAGCCGGCTGGAGGCCGCGACCTACGCCTACACCTCGACCGCCTTCCCCATGCTGACCGGCACTCTCGTGACGGCCGTGGGCTTCGTGCCGGTCGGCTTCGCGCGGTCCGGTGCCGGCGAGTACACCAACTCGATCTTCTGGGTCGTCGGCCTGTCGCTCATCATCTCATGGTTCGTAGCCGTGCTGTTCACGCCCTGGATGGGTTACCACCTGCTGCCGCAGCCCAAGGTGCAACATCACGATCCGTACAACGGCCGCCTCTACACGCTCTTCCGCAAGGTGGTCGTGTGGTGCGTCACCTGGCGCAAGACCACGATCGTCATCACGGCGCTGGCCTTCGTGGGTTCGCTCGCGGCGTTCGGCCTTGTGTCGAAGCAGTTCTTCCCGACCGCCAACCGGCCTGAGTTGATCGTCGACCTGAAGCTGGCGCAGGGCGCCTCGTGGGCCGCGACCGACGCTGAGGTGGGCAAGCTCGAAACCTGGTTGGGCAACAGTCCCGACGTCGCCTCCTACACCGCCTATGTCGGTGCCGGCAGCCCACGCTTCTACCTGCCCACGGTCCCTGAACTGGCCAATGCCAACTTTGGCCAGGTCATCGTCATGACCAAGGATCTGGTCGCCCGCGAACGAGTGGTCGCCGCCCTCGACGATCTGTTCAAGAAGGACTTCGAGGCCGTGCGCGCGCGCGTGCAGCGGCTGCAGAATGGCCCCCCGGTCAGCTACCCGGTCATGTTCCGCGTGCTGGGCGACGACCCGCAGCAGGTGCGGCAGGTGGCCGAACAGGTCCGCCAGGTATTCAAGGCCGATCCCGCGACGCGCGACATCAACTTCGACTGGAACGAGCTGGCCAAGACGGTTCGCCTGGAGGTCGACCAGGCGAAGGCGCGGGCCCTCGGCGTGGATTCGCAGGCACTGGGCAACTCGCTGCAGACCCTGCTCTCCGGGGTCACCGTCACCCAGTATCGCGACCGTACCGAATCGATCGATGTGGTCGCCCGTGCCGTCGCGCCGGAACGGCTGAGTGTCGAGGGGCTGGAGGCGATCAACCTGCGCACCTCGACCGGCGGCGTGGTCTCGCTGGCCCAGCTCGCGACGCTCAAGTTCGAACTCGAAGAGCCGATCCTGTGGCGGCGCAACAAGGACCTGCTGATGACCGTCCGCGCCGGCGTTGCCGACGGCGTCCAGGGTCCCGACGTGGCGGCCCGCATCGACAAGGCGCTGGCGCCGGTCCGCGCCAGCCTGCCACCGGGCTATCGCATCGAGGTCGGCGGCGACCAGGAGGAATCGGCCAAGAGCCAGGCCTCGATCTTCAAGATGATGCCGCTGATGGCCTTCCTGATGATCCTGTTCCTGATGCTGCAGCTGCAGAGCTTCTCCAAGCTGGCGCTGGTGCTGCTCACCGCCCCTCTCGGCCTGATCGGCGTGTCGCTGTTCCTGCTGCTGTTCAACCAGCCGTTCGGCTTCGTCTCGCTGCTGGGCGTGATCGCGCTTGCCGGCATGATCATGCGCAACTCGGTGATCCTGGTGGACCAGATCGACCAGGACATCGAGGCGGGCCATAGCAAGTGGGACGCGGTGATCGACGCGACCGTGCGCCGGGCCCGGCCGATTCTCCTGACCGCCGGCACCGCGATCTTCGCCATGATCCCGCTGTCGCGCAGCGTGTTCTGGGGCCCGATGGCGGTCGCGCTGATGGGCGGCCTGCTGGTCGCCACCGCGCTCACGCTCCTCTTTCTGCCGGCGCTCTACGCCGCCTGGTTCAGGGTGAAGAAGCCCGACGCCGCAGCGCAGGCGGCGCCGGCCCACCATACCCCGCCCCCGCTCGCGATCGCGGCGGAGTGACGGGAGCGGCTCCTACAACGGCCTGTTCGTCATCTCGACTGGCCCGCTGCGCCCGGCTCCACGGCGTGCAACGCTAGAGCGAATTCACGGTGTGGCCGCCGTCGACGGTGATCACGCTGCCGGTCATGAACGCACCCGCTTCGGATGCGAGCAGCAACAGCGCGCCGTCGAGATGCTCGGGCTGGCCGATGCGGCGCTGGGGGATGCGGTCGATCAGGCGCTGTCCGGCCGGCGTCTTCCAGAAATCGCTATTCATCTCGGTCTCGATGTAGCCGGGGCAGATTGCGTTGACCCGGATCTGGTAACGGGCCCATTCCATCGCCAGCGCCCGCGTCAGGTGTATCAGCCCGGCCTTCGAGGCATTGTAGGGCGCGACCTGGCCGATCGTGCGCAGGCCGAGGATCGAGGCGATGTTGACGATCGAGCCGGGCCGCTTCGCCGCCACCCAGCGCTTGCCCGCGGTCTGCGTCATCGGCCAGGCACCACGCAGGTTGGTGTCGACGACCGCATCCCAGTCTGCCTCGGGCATGTCGAGCGCCGGCTTCACGATCGAGATGCCCGCGTTGTTGACCAGGATGTCGAGCGGTCCAAGGGCTGTCTCCACCTTGTCGAAGGCCGTGGCGATCGAGTCCGCAGACTGCACGTCGAGATCGACCGCCACGGCCTTCGCACCGGCCTGGAGGAGTTCCGCCTGCAGGGACGCCAGCCGGTCGGCCCGCCGCGCCGCGATCGCCACCGAGGCACCCGCTGCGGCGAGCGTGCGCGCAAAGTGAACGCCCAGGCCTGAGGAGGCGCCGGTCACCAGGGCCACTTTGCCGCTAAGGTCGAATCGCTTGGACATGCCGGACGCTCCACTGTTTCATGCCGCGCCTTATAGGCGAGCGACCCGTTCGGAGGAAACACTGACGCCTGCACGTACGCCGTGGCCGCTGGCCGCCCTGCTGGTCACGGCCGGCATGATCGCGGCCTTCCAGGTCGGCAAGGCACCACCCGCCCTGCCGTCGATCCGCGAGGATCTCGGCGCGACGCTGGAACAGGCGGGCTGGCTCCTGTCGGTCATCAACCTGATGACGGCGCTGGGCGGGATGGCGATCGCACTAACGGCGGACCGCGTCGGTCACCGGCGGTTGGCAATTTTCGGCACACTGCTGGCTGGAGCGGCGAGCTTCGCCGGCGCCTTCGCGCCCAACGTCGAATCGCTGCTGATCGGCCGTGTCCTCGAAGGTCTCGGCTTCATCACCGTCGTCGTGGCCGTGCCGACCCTGTTGTTGCGGCTCACGCGACCGGCCGACCAGCGCCTCGCCATGGCGATCTGGAGCACCTACATGCCGGCCGGTTCCGGCACGATGATGGTGATCGCCGCCATCGTTCTCCCCGGCAGCTCGTGGCGCACGGTATGGCTGGTCGCCGCGGGGGCGGCCGCGGTGATGGCGGCAGCCCTCCTGGTGCGGGCCGTTCCGAGGCGCGAGCTCGACCCGCTGCCCACTCAACGCCGTCCCGTCCTCGCGGAAATGAAGGAGGTCGCGACCAGCGGCGGGCCTCTGGCCATCGCGCTGTGTTTCGGCGCCTATGCGAGTTGCTGGTTCGCAATCATCGGCTTCCTGCCCACCTTGCTGATCGAACGGCTGGGCTATTCCACCTCGACCGCCGCGATCGTGACTGCGGCGGTGGCGATCCTGAACGTGCCCGGCAATCTCGCGGCCGGCTGGCTGCTGCACCACAGGGTGCCGAGGGTGACGGTCATCGTCGGCGCCTGCCTGTCGATGAGCCTGTGCGCGGCCGGCATCTTCGTGAGCGGCGTGCCGGACCTCATGCGGCTGGTGCTGGCCGGCCTCTACTCGGCAGTGATCGGCGTCGTGCCGGGAGCCCTGTTCACGGCCATTCCCATCCACGCGCCGCGCCGCGAACTGGCGGGCGCCTCGACCGGCCTGTTGATGCAGGGGTCCAACATCGGCGGGCTGATCGGGCCGCCGATCACCGGCGCGCTCGTGGCCTGGGGCGGCTGGCCGAGCGCCGCCTGGCTGACCACCCTCGCCCTGGCGGTTTCGGCGGGGGCCGGGCTCTTCCTGCACTGGCTCGAAAGGCATAAGCTCGGCGCATGATCTACGTCGACATCGTCTCCGATACGATCTGCCCCTGGTGCTACATCGGCAAGCGCCGCTTCGAACGCGCGCTGGAGCAGAGCGGCCGCACCGACGTCGCGGTCGCCTGGCGCCCGTTCCAGCTCAATCCCGACATGCCGGTGGAGGGCATGACCCGGGACGACTATGTCCGCGCCAAATTCGGCGGCGGCGACCGGCCGCGCCAGATCTACCAAGCGATCGCCGAGAGCGGCCGCGAGGCCGGAATCGATTTCCAGTTCTCACGCATCAAGCGCACCCCCAACACCGTGCTGTCGCATCGTCTCGTCCACTGGAGCGCCGGCAGCGAGCGCCAGGACGAGGTCGTGGGCGAGCTGTTCAAGGCCTATTTCGAGGAAGGGCTCGACATCGGCGACCTCGATACGCTGGTCGAGGTGGCGGTTCGAGCCGGGATCGAGGAAGACCCGGTCCGCCACTTCCTCTCGAGCGACGAGGGCCGCCAGGAGGTCGTTGCCTCCGACGTCTATGCCCGCCGCCTCGGCATCAACGGCGTGCCCTGCTTCATCGTGAACCGCAAGTACGCCGTCTCCGGCGCCCAGCCGCCGCCGGCCTTCGTCGAGGTCTTCAACCTCGCCGAACGAGACGCCGCCACCAGCGCCGCTCAATCCACGGCCTGATCCTCGCCGGTGGCGCGCCACTTCCGTGGCGCGTCCTTGTTTGAGTGCGCGAGACGATCGCGCCACGGGAGTGGCGCGCCCGGCTTCCGACCGTTCATATGTCGATCATCATATGATATGATAATGGACATACCATGCCCATCAGCGCCACCCGCAAGGCCGCCATCCGGGCCGAGATCGTCGAGCACGCCGCAAGGCTGTTTCGGCTGCGCGGCCATGCCGGCACCAACATCGACGACATCATGCTGGCGGCCGGCCTGACGCGCGGCGCCTTCTATGCGCACTTCAGGTCGAAGGACGCCCTGTTCGCCGAGATCGTGCGGATGGGGCACGGGCTGCTGCCCCGCCTGCGCGCCGCCGGGACGCCCGCCGCCGTGCTGGACGCCTATCTCGATCGGGAGACTCTGAGCGCGACGGCGCAGGGCTGTGCGCTCGCCGCGCTCGCCGGCGACGTGGCCCGGGCGCCGCTGGCGGCACGGCTCGCCTACGCCAACGTTCTCCACGGGGTGATCGCCGAGCTGGCGCGCGGGAAGAAGCGCGCGCTCGATGCCAATGCGACCGCCGTGGCGATTCTGGCGGTCGGGGCGGTCACGCTGGCGCGCGCGTCGGGCGACCTGCGGCTCAGTGACTGGCTGCTGCGCTGCGCCCGCCGCACGGCCAAGGCGCTGATGAAGCCGAAGCCGAAGAAGGCTCCTAAGCGGCGAGCTTCGCCAGCGACGAAACGATCGACGTCACGCCCGAAAGCCGCTGCCGCTCGTCCGTCCAGACCCTCTGCACGATCACGCGGTGGTCGGGCCTGAGCTTCACCAGCGGCGCGTTCTTCTGGATCCAGGCGACCAGGCGATCGGGCCGCGGGAACTTGTTGTCGTGGAAGCTGAAGACGACGGCCTTCTCGCCGGCATCGATCTTCTCGACCTGGGCGGCGCGGCAGAGCAGCTTCAGCCCCACGGTACTCAGCAGGAATTCCGCCTCGACCGGCATGCGGCCGAACCGATCGACCAGCTCGGCAGCGAAGGAATCGATCTCGCCCTGGCTGGTGAGCCCGCCCAGCCGCCGGTAGAGGCCCATGCGGACCGCGAGGTCGGGCACATATTCCTCGGGGATCAACACCGGGATGCCGAGATTGATCTGCGGCGACCATTCCGACTTCTCGGCCTCCTCGGAGCGACCGCGCGCCGCCGCGACCGCCTCCTCCAGGAGCTGCTGGTAGAGCTCGATGCCGACCTCGCGGATGTGGCCCGACTGCTCGTCGCCCAGCAGATTGCCGGCGCCGCGGATGTCGAGATCGTGGCTGGCCAGCTGGAAGCCGGCGCCCAGCGTGTCGAGCGTCTGCATCACCTCGAGCCGCTTGGCCGCCGCCTCGTTCAGCGCCTTGCCCGGCGGCACGGTCAGATAGGCATAGGCGCGCGTCTTGCCGCGACCGACCCGGCCCCGCAGCTGGTAGAGCTGCGCCAAACCGAACATGTCGGCGCGATGGATGATCATCGTGTTGGCGTTGCGGATGTCGAGACCGCTTTCCACGATGTTGGTCGAGAGCAGCACGTCGAACTTGCCCTCGACGAACTCCTGCATCGTGTTCTCGATGGTGGTCGGCGCCAGCTTGCCGTGCGCCATGCCGAGGCGGATCTCGGGCACCAGCTCGCGGATTTCCTCGGCGACCGACGCCAGGTCCTCGACCCGCGGGCAGACATAGAAGGTCTGGCCGCCGCGATACTGCTCGCGCAGCAGCGCCTCCCGGATGGTGACGCCGTCGAACGGCGTGATGAAGGTGCGAACGGCGAGCCGATCGACCGGCGGCGTGGCGATCAGGCTCATGTCGCGCACGCCGGTGAGCGCGAGCTGCAGGGTGCGCGGGATCGGCGTCGCAGTCAGGGTCAGCACATGGACGTCGGCGCGCAGCTCCTTCAGCCGCTCCTTGTGGGCGACGCCGAAATGCTGCTCCTCGTCGACGATCAGCAGGCCGAGATCCTTGAACTCGATGCCCTTGGCCAGCAGCGCATGCGTGCCGCAGATGATGTTGATGGTGCCGTCCTTCAGCCCCTCCTTGGTGGCCTTGGCCTCCTTGGGCGGCACGAGGCGCGACAGTCGGCCGATGTTCAGCGGCATGCCCTGGAAGCGCTCCACGAAGGTGCGATGGTGCTGGCGGGCGAGCAGGGTTGTCGGGCCGATCACGGCGACCTGCTTGCCCGACATGGCGGCGACGAAGGCCGCACGCAGCGCCACCTCGGTCTTGCCGAAGCCGACGTCGCCGCAGACCAGCCGGTCCATCGGCTTGCCCGACGACAGATCGTCCATCACGTCGGAGATCGCCTGCAGCTGGTCGTCGGTCTCTGCGTAGGGGAAGCGGGCGCAGAATTCCTCGTAGAGGCCGTCGGGCGGGCTCAGCGTCTCGCCGCGCCGGACCGCGCGCTCGGCCGCGATCTGGATCAGCCGGTCGGCCATGTCGGCGATGCGCTGCTTCAGCTTCGCCTTGCGCGACTGCCAGGCCACGCCGCCCAGCCGGTCGAGGACGGCCCCCTCCTCGCCCGCGCCGTAGCGGCTCAGCACGTCGATGTTCTCGACCGGAACGAACAGCTTGTCGCCGCCTTCGTAGGTGAGCCGCAGGCAGTCGTGGCGCGCGTGATGGATCTCGAGCGTCACCAGGCCCTCGTAGCGCCCGACGCCATGCTCGCGATGCACGACGAGATCGCCGTCGCTCAACGCCGAGGCCTCGGCGATGAAGCGCTCCGACGGGCGGCGCTTCTTGGCCGGTCGCGACAGGCGGTCGCCGAGAATGTCCTCCTCGCCGATCACCTCCAGCCCGTCGAGCACGAAACCATGCTCCAGCGGCCAGATGACGACGGCCACGACACCGGCCGGCAACGCCTGCACCATGGCGAAGTCGGCGGCGAGCACGGGCGTGGTGGCGCCGTGCTCCTGCAGCAGGTGCTGCAGTCGGGCGGTCGATCCGTCGGTGTAGCCCGCGACGACGATGCGGCGGCCGGCCTCGTTGGCCGCCTTCACATGCTCGGCGACCCGGTCGAACAGGTTCACGCCCTGCGCGGTGCGGGCCTGGGCAAAGCCCTCGTGGCGACGGCCGCCCAGATCGATCGTGTTGACCGCTCCGGGAGCGGAATCGAAGGTCGAGAACTGGGCGACCGTGCGGCCGTCCAGCAGCCGATCCCATTCCGACGGCTTGAGATAGAGCCGGTCGGGCGGCAGTGGCTTGTAGTCCGCACCGCCGGTCATGCCGCCCTTGGCGCCAGTCTTCTGACGGGCGTCGTAGTAGTCGGCGATCAGCTCGTAACGCGCGTTGAAGGCTTCGGCCGCTTCATGGTCGGCGGTCACGAGCGCGCCGGGGCAGTAGTCGAGGAGCGTCTCCATGTGATCATGGAACAGCGGCAGCCAGTGCTCGACGCCGACATGGCGCTGGCCGGCGGAGACCGTTTCGTAGAGCAGATCGTCACCCGAGACATTGCCGAACAGATCGCGATAGCCGCTGCGGAATCGCTCGATGCTCTGCGGCGTGAGCAGGACTTCGCTGACCGGCAGGAGCACGACTTCCTCGCGCGTGCCGGTGGAGCGCTGACTCATCGGATCGAAGGAGCGGATGGCCTCCAGCGTGTCGCCGAACAGGTCGAGCCGCAGCGGTTCCAGGGTGCCCGGCGGAAAGAGGTCGAACAGGCCGCCGCGCACCGCGAACTCGCCCGGCTCCATGACCGTCTCGGCGCGGCCGTAGCCGTTCTCGCCGAGGAATTTCGTGAGCCATGCCACGTCGATCGTCTGTCCCTTGCGCAGGATCGTCGCCGCCTCCGAATAGAGGCTCCTGGGCGGGACGCGCTGCAGGGCGGCCCCCACCGAGGCAAGGATGATGCGCGCCGGTGCGCCCGGTGCCTTCGGGGCGGCCAACCGGCTGAGCGTCTCCAGCCGTTCGGCCACGATGTCGGGATGCGGCGACATGCGGTCGTAGGGCAGGCAGTCCCAGGCCGGGAAGACCAGCACCTCGCGCTCGGGGCTGAAGAAGCGCAGCCCGTCCTGCAGTCGCTCCAGCCGCTGACCGTCGCGCGCCACGTGCAGAATGTCCGCGCCGCCGGTTGCGCGTGCCAGCTCTGCCAGCACCAAGGCATCGGCGCCTTCGGGGAGGCCGGCGATCGTCCATTTGACAGCCTTGCGCGGGATTGCAGCCAGCGCGCTGGCGAACGGCAGAGCCACTAGAACCTCACGCGGAACGCCAGCAGCTTGCGCACGACGGCCGTATCCTGGTCGGCCGGAACGGCCACCTTGCCGGAGACCCAGTCGTAGATGTCATTGTCGCCGACCGAGAGCAGGCGTTCATACTGGTCGAGCTCGGCGGCGCCGAATTCGCCCAGATGCGCACGCGCGAATTGGCCAAGGAGGATGTCGTTCTCCTTGTTGCCGCGATAGGTGCTGCGGTAGAGCAGACGCTTCCGACGCGTCTCCAGATCGGCGTCGCCAACCATGTTTTCCCCAGGTCCGGAACGAAAGGGGCGTAGCATATAGGCGGCGGCGGTGGCGAAGTCACGCCGCCCCTGTTCAAGCCAACCATGCGTCCGCAAGCCCTCACCCCCCTCTTCGCCCAGGTCACGTCGCTGCCCGGAATCGGTCCGCGGCTGGGCACGCTCGTGGAGAAACTGGCGGGTCCGCTGGTCGTCGACCTGCTCTGGCATCTGCCCGCCGGCGTGATCGACCGGCGCAACGCACCCGAGGTCGCTCAGGCGCGTGGCGGCGAGGTCGCCACCCTGACCGTCAACGTCGACGAGCACATGGTCCCGCACAGTCCGCGCCAGCCCTACAAGGTCTGGTGCAGCGACGAGAGCGGCCGGATCTGTCTCACCTACTTCAACGGCCGCGAGGACTACCTCAAGAAGCTGCTGCCCTCCGGCGAGACGCGTGTGGTGAGCGGCAAGGTCGAGATCTACCAGGGCGAGGTGCAGATGACGCACCCCGACCATGTCGTTCCGCTGGCCGGGCGAAACGCGATTCTGCGCGTCGAGCCACTCTATGGGCTGACCGCCGGCCTCACCCAGAAGCCGGTGCAGAAGGCGATCACGGCCGCCGTCGAGCGCGCACCCGCCCTCCCCGAATGGCAGGACGCCGCCTTCCACAGGAAGCAGGGCTGGACCGACTGGAAGACCGCCATCGCCCGGGCCCACGCGCCGGACGGGTTGGGCGATCTGTCTCCGGCCCACCCCGCCCGCGCCCGCCTCGCCTTCGACGAGCTGCTGGCCAGCCAGCTCGCCATCGCGCTGGTGCGGCATCACAACCGCACCCTGGCGGGGCACTCGACAAAGGGCGATGGCCGCCTGCGCCAGGCCGCCCTCGCCTCGCTGGGCTTCGAGCTGACCGCCAGTCAGACGCAGGCCATCGCCGAGATCGCCGACGATCTGGGCAAGGAAGAGCGTATGGTGCGGCTGCTGCAGGGCGATGTCGGCAGCGGCAAGACCCTGGTGGCGCTGCTCGCCATGCTGATTTGCGTCGAGGCGGGCGCGCAGGCCGCCATGATGGCGCCAACCGAGCTGCTGGCCCGCCAGCATTTCGCGACCATCGCGCCGCTCGCCCAGGCGGCCGGCGTGCGGGTGGCGCTGCTGACCGGCCGCGATGGTCAGCGCCAGAAGAAGCAGACGTTGCAGGGACTGGCCGACGGCTCGATCCAGCTCGTGGTCGGCACCCATGCGCTGGTGCAGGAGGATGTCGAGTTCGCCGATCTCGCGCTCGCGGTGGTCGACGAGCAGCACCGGTTCGGCGTCCATCAGCGCATGGCGCTCTCGTCCAAGGGCCATGCCGTCGACCTGCTGGTCATGACGGCGACGCCTATTCCGCGCACCTTGATGCTGGCGGCCTATGGCGACCTCGATGTCTCGAAACTCACCGAGAAGCCCAAGGGCCGGCAGCCGATCGACACGCGCACCATCCCGCTCGAACGGATCGGCGAGGTCGCCCAGGGAGTCGGCCGCCAGATTGCTGCCGGCGCCCGCGTCTACTGGGTCTGCCCGCTGATCGAGGAATCGGAGGAGATCGACCTCGCCAACGTCACCGAGCGGTTCAGACTCCTGAGCGACCGCTTCCCGGGCAAGGTCGGCCTGCTGCATGGTCGCCTGAAGAGCGCCGAGCGCGAGGCCACGATGGCTGCCTTTGCCGACGGCCGCCTGTCGATTCTCGTCGCCACCACCGTGATCGAGGTCGGTGTCGACGTGCCGGCCGCGACGGTCATGGTGATCGAGCATGCCGAGCGCTTCGGTCTGGCGCAGCTGCACCAGCTGCGCGGCCGCGTTGGACGCGGCAGCGCCAAGTCGACCTGCCTGCTGCTCTACGCGATGCCGCTCGGCGAGACCGCGAAGGCCCGGCTGGCGATCATGCGGGAGACCGAGGACGGGTTCCGCATTGCCGAGGAAGATCTGAAGCTGCGCGGCGCAGGCGAGCTTTTGGGCACCCGCCAGAGCGGCCTGCCCGAGATGCGGCTGGCCGATCTCGCGGTTCACAACGAGCTGCTGGAGGCCGCCCGCGACGACGCCCGCCTGGTGATCGCCCGCGACCCCGATCTGGAGACCGAGCGCGGCAAGGCGCTGCGTGCCCTCCTCTACCTGTTCCGCCGCGACGACGCGGTCAGGACCTTGCGCGCAGGCTGATCAGTCGAGCTGGCTCACAAACGCCCTCAACGCCTCGCGCGCCGCCTCGGCCGACTTCTCGGCGTCGGCCCGACGGGCGGCGAGGGCCTCCAGGTCGGTCTCCTGCTTGTCGAGCGTCGCGAGGTAGCGGCGCTGGAGATCACTATTGGCCGGCACCCGCGCAAGGTTGTCTCGCAGGCGGGCCTGCTCCTGCACGATTACCTGCCGTTCGGCCTCGACCTGCTGGACCTTGCGCTGGGCCTCTGCCGCCGACTGCTGCAACTGCAGCACCTTGGTCAACGCATCGCGCGTCTTGGCGTCGAACTCACGCGCCTGGGCATAGACACGGATCTGCTCGGCCGCGCTCTCGACCAGACGAATCTCCTGCTGCTGCGTCTGCTCCTGCACGACCTCGAAAGACTGCGTCTGGTCACCGCCGGGCAGCGCGAACGGGATGCGATAATTGCCCTCGCTCAGCTCCACGTCCTTCGACTCCGGCTTGGTCAGCGTCCAGCCCGGCAGGCGGCGCTGGACGACCACGAGCTGGCGCGGCTCTTTGGCCGGGCCGCGCACGCGATAGACCGTCGTCTGCCGCACGACCCTCGACAGGCGCAGCGCGCCGTTGGCGATGGTTCCCGAGGCCACCCGGTCGGTCTGTGCCACGTCGCGCTCGATCACGATCTTCTCGTCGAGCGCATAGGCCAACAGGCGCGTCTCGCCGACCGGAAAGGCCGAGAGGCGCGCGTCGCCGACATAGGAAACGGAACCGCCCCTGTCGCGCTCGTAGAGCGTGATGATGCCCGGCGGCAGTCCGGAGTCTCCGTCGTTGGTGAGCCGGATCGCAGCCAGCGGATTGCGGGCCGCGGTCTCGGCCTGATAGAGGGCGAGACGTTGCGCCGGCACCTGCCGGTCGACGATCGGAATCGACAGGGTCCTGCCGTTCTCCACACTGACGGCGCGCGGGAACCTGAAGATCACCTGCGTGGCCGCGTCGCTCGCCTCGAATTGCTCGGCAGCCGCAGCCATCGGTGCGGGCGGCGGCGGTGGCGCCATCGCGATCTGCGGCGACGCACCGAATCGCTCCTGCTGAGCGCGATTGGGCGCCGGCATCGGCGGAGCGGCCTTGGCGCGCTGATCGGCGCCGACGCCGCCGCGGTCGACGCCTGGCATCAGGCGGCCGGCGATCTCGACCGGCACGTCGGGACGCGTCACGTAGTAGGCGTTGTAGAGCGCCTGGTGGAAGGCGACCGGCCGACCCGAAACGAGGGTCAGTTCGATATCCTTCCAGTCCTGGCCGCTCAGATTCTCGACGACGGCCCACCCTTGCAGCCCCGAGCGCGCGGCCGCCGGATCGGCGCCGAGGGTCAGTCGGTAGGAAGCCTTCCAGACCGGCGCCTCGACGATGTAGGCGACGCGCACGGTCCGCCTGCCCTGCCCGCGCATCGTGAGATCGATGGTGCGCGCATCCTTGGCGCGGTTGCCCTGGATGGCGACGAGGGCCTGGCCGACCTTGTCGCGAAGGGCTGCATCGGCAAATTGCAGGTTCTCGGCATCCTCGAGGATGAATTGCTGCAGGCCGCGATCGGTGTAGAGCGTCACCCGCGTGCGCTTCACCATCCCCTTGTTGTCGGGCAGCGCGACGCTGTCCTCCTCGACCGACACGATGCGGCCGGAGATCGAGCGGCTACCGCCCACGGTGACCTGCGCGCCCTTGAGGGTCTGCAGCAGCTCGGCCGGTGAGCCCAGCGAATTTTCGTCGAACGGCAGATCCTTGAACGCCTGCGCCAACGGCTCGCGGCCCGGCAGGCTGAGTCCGCCCACCCCACCCTTGTCGTCATAGACGACGAGGCTCTTCAGCACGTCGTCGACCTGCCCCAGCGACACGGTGAGCTTCAGGGTCGCGTCGCCGTCGACGTTCGCCTCGTACTCGAAATAGCCGAGCCCGCCCGAGGAGAGCATGACCCTCTTGAGGACGAGGTCCTGGGCGAAGGCGAGGCTCGGGAACGCGAATAGGCCCAGCAGGGCCACGACGTTCATCAAAAAGCGCATGGTCTCTCCCGGTCGATGCCCACACACCGTGCGGACCGACTGTGACACGAGCGCGGCGGTGTCGCGACGAAACTACGGGCGCGGTGCGTAGTTAGGAAAGCGCGTCCTTGAGGGCTTCCAGCGGCAGCAGCACGCAGTCCTGGCGGGCCTTGTGCGCGGCCACGGGCGCGAAGGCGTCGAACGGTTGGTGCGTCTCGCCCGGCTCGCGACCGAGGGCGCGCTCGGCATCATGGCGCAGCTCGGCCACTCCCGCGGCGTCCCGGCCGACGGCGACGGCGGAGAGCGCCGAGGCCGAGGCCTGGCACAGGAGGCAGCCCCGCACCTGATGACCGATCTCGACGATACGCCCTTCCCCGTCCAGACGCACATCGAGGATCACCCGATCGCCGCACAGCGGGTTGTCGCGCCGTACCGTCTTCGTCGGGTTTCCGAGCTTGCCGGCGCCGGTCTTGGCCTTGGCGAGCGCGACGATGCGCTCCTGGTAGAGCTGGTCGCTCATCGCAGCGTCTTTGCCGCATGCGCGACGCCGGCCAGCAGCGCGTCGATGTCGCTGTTGTCGTTGTAGGGCGCCATCGAGACGCGCGTCGTGCCGTCCAGGTCGAACCGGTCCATCAGCGGCTGCGCGCAGTGATGCCCGGCGCGCACCGCCACGCCGAAAGAATCGAGAGTTTGCGCCACGTCGTGTGGATGAACGCCGTCCAGCATAAAGGATACGACCGGATAGCGGTTCTGCAGGCTGGCGGGACCGAAGAGCTGCGTGCCCTCGATCTTCTGCAAGCCATCCATCAGCCGCTGCACCAGACCCATCTCATGGTCGTGCGCGCCCGCCCAATCGAGTGCCTGCATCCAGGCGCAGGCAGCGCCCAGGCCGATCGCCGGACCGATCGCCGGCGTCCCGGCTTCGAAGCGGCGTGGCGACGGCGCCCACGTCGTTTCGGCCAGGGTCACCCGGCCGATCATCGAACCGCCGCCCATGAATGGTGGCATCGCGTCCATCAGCTCCGGCCGGCCCCACAGCGCGCCGATGCCGTTCGGCCCGTAGGCCTTGTGGCCGGCGAAGGCGTAGAAATCGATACCGAGCGACGGCAGGTCGAGCGGCCCGTGCGGCGCCCGCTGCGCACCGTCGAGCATCACCTTCGCGCCGACGGCGCGGGCGGCCTCGACGACAATGCGCACGTCGAGCAAAGCGCCCGTCACGTTGGAAACGTGGGCCAGCGACACGAGTTTGGTCTTCGGCGTCAAAAGACGCGGCAAATCCGAGAGATCGACGCGGCCGTCGCTCGTGACCGGAAGCATGTCGAGCTCGATGCCCGAGCGCGCCCGCAGCAGCTGCCACGGCACGATGTTGGAATGATGCTCGATCTCCGACAGCAGGATGCGGTCACCGGGCTTCAGCAACGAGCCGTAGGAGAAGGCCACGAGATTGATGGCCGCGGTGCAGCCGCCGGTGAAGATCACCTCCATCGTTGGCACGCCGAGGAAGGTCGCCACCTGCGCCCGCGCATTCTCGTAGGCCTCGGTGGCACGCTCGGCCAGGCGATGGACGCCACGCAGCACGTTGGCACGGCTGGTCGTCTCGTAGTGGCGCACTGCGTCCATCACGGCGAGCGGCGTCTGCGCCGAGGCGCCATTGTCGAGGTAATGGACGGGCAGCCCGTCGATGATCTCGGAGAGGATGGGAAACTGGCCGCGGACGGCGGCAACGTCGAAGCTCATGATTCAGTCTCTTGGCTGGAACGCGCCCGCCAGGCGGCCAGCGCTTCGGGCGTGTCGATGTCGGTGATGGCCGCCTCGCCCGTCATCTCGACCTCGCAGACGAGATCGGCATGCTCGCCGATCAGATGCTTCGCACCGCTGTCGCCGGAGAGGTTGGCCATCTCGGCGAAGAAGCGCCGCGCCCACAGGACCGGGTTGCCGCGCTTGCCAGCCACCGTCGGCACGCAGATCGCGCGACCCTCGACGGGACTGAAGGCGGCCATCAGCCGGTCGAGCAGCGGCGCGCCCACTCCGGGCATGTCGCCCAGCTGGACGATGGCGGCATCGACGTTGGCGCCGAGCGCCGCGATACCGGTGCGTACCGAGGTGCTGAGCCCGTCGGCGAAATCCGGGTTGATGACGAAGCGCACGCGCGACTTCGGCGGAATCGCCTTCTCGATGACGGGTCGGATCTCGCCGGCCATATGGCCGAGCACGACCACGACCTCGACCGCCTGTGAGGCCAGCGCGGCCTTCACCGCGTGAACGACCAGCGGTGCCCCGTCGGCCTCGGCCAGCAGCTTGTTCGGACCGCCCATGCGCGTCGAGCGACCCGCAGCCAGCACAAGCACGGCCACGCGGGGCGCCTGCTGCGGCCCCGCCTCTTCCACCTCGGTCTCGTCCCTCGGCTGCGGACGGCTCGGGATTTCCGCCAGCAGCCCGCCCGATCCCATGCGCACGATCTCGGCACGACCCACCGGCAGGCGCGCGGCGAGGCGCTCCAGCACCATGTCGAAGCCGTTGTATTTCGGCGACTTGGCGCAGCCCGGCAGACCGAGCACCGGCTTGCCGTCCAGTTCGGCGGTAAGGAGCAGGTTGCCCGGATCGACCGGCATGCCGAAATGTATAAGTTTCCCGCCCGCTGCCTCGATGCCGGCCGGCACCACGTCGTGGCGGTCGACGATCGCCGAGGCACCGGCGATCAAGAACAGGTCGCAGCCCTCGGACTTGAGTTCAGCCAGCGCAGCGGCAATCGCCTTGGTGTCGTGCGCCACGCGGCGCTCGGCGTTCAGCGTGCTGCCCAGCGACTTCAGACGCTTGGTCGTCGTCCCGACCGCCTTGTCCAGAACCTTGTCCCGCGTGCCCGGCAGCTTCGTCTGCACAAGCCCGGCACGCATCGCCTGGAAGGGCGCCACGGAGATCATGGGACGATTGGCAGTCTTGGCGACGTCGACCGCGCGTGCGACGGCCGTGCGCGGCGCGCCGTAGGGAATGATCTTGACCGTCGCCACCATCTGGCGCGGTTCGACCCGCGCGAACGGCGGCAAAGTCGCCACCGTCACGGCTTCATCCAGCTCGTTCAGCGCGTCGACGCGCTCCTGGTCGAGGACCGCGAGGCCGGCTTCCAGCGCAAAATGATTGCAGCGGCCAGTGAAGGGCGCGGTGACCTCGATCCCCTCGCCGGCCAGCGCCCGCGCCACCGTTGCGGCCGCCTCGTCCTCGTGCATGTCGTCGGCATCGAGCCGCGCGGCCACCACCGTCGAGACACCAGCTTCCTTCAGCCGCGCGATGTCCTCGGCCGACAGCACGCGGCCCTTGGCGAAGTTGATCCCGTCGGTGCGCCGGCTGTGCGCCAGGATGGCGCCGGCAGCCTCGTCGACCGGGGTCTCGCCGAATCTCACGCTGCGGCGACCTTCGGCGCAGACAGAGCTTCCAGGCGGCGCGCCCGGACCTCGATGATCTGGCCCAGGATCGACACGGCGATCTCGGCCGGCGACTTGGCGCCGATGTTGAGGCCGACCGGGCCATGGACGCGGGCGAACATCTCGTCGGTGATGCCGACCTCAGCCAGACGCTCCTTGCGCTTGGCATGGGTGCGCCGGCTGCCCAGTGCGCCGATGTAGAAGACGTCGGACTTGAGCGCCGATTCCAGCGCCGGATCGTCGAGCTTGGGATCGTGCGTCAGGGTCACGACGGCGGTCGAGCCGTCGAGGCCCATCGCCTGGAAGGCCTCGTCGGCCCAGTCCTGGATCACCTTCACGCCGGGGAAGCGCTGGGTCGTCGCCCAGGCGCCGCGCGGGTCGACGACCGTGACGTCGAACTCGAGCATGGCGGCCATCGGCGCCAGCGACTGCGCGATGTGCACCGCGCCGACGATCACCAACCGCGGCGGCGGCACGTAGACGTTGAGGAAGATCTTGGCGCCGGCGATTTCCACCGTCTCGCTCTTGCCGATGTCCATGGCGCGTCGGGCGGCCGCGAGGATCTCGGCATCGCCGGCCAGCTCGCCTTTCGCATCGTCGCGATAGACCAGCGCTTCGGCCGCATCGCTCAGGCGGGTGGCGAGCGTCACCGCGCGCCGCTTGGTGCGCGCGTCCTGGAGGGCCGCAAGGGTCTCGGCTTTCATTTGATCAATTCACCTTCTCGACGAACACCTGGACCTTGCCGCCGCAGGCGAGACCGACATCCCAGGCCTGCTCGTCGGTGACGCCGAAATCGAGCAGCCGCGGCTTGCCGTCCTTGATCGCGTCGAGCGCCTCCTTGACGACGGCGCCTTCGATGCACCCGCCCGAGACCGAGCCCACCATGTTGCCGGCATCGTCGACGCCCAGCTGGCTGCCGACGGGACGCGGCGAGGATCCCCAGGTGACGATGACGGTCGCGACGGCGACGCCCTTGCCGCCGGCTTTCCACTTGCCGACCTGATCGAGAACTTCCAGCGCATCGCTCATGGTCTACTCCTTGCGAAGTTCGGTCTGCCATCCCGACAGGCGTCTGTCGGCGCCGACGGTGCGGGCGCCCAGCGCCGCGATGAGGCCGGACAGGCTTTCCAGGTTGTGGACGGGCCTGAATTCGTCGACATGCGGCAGCATGGCCTTGTTGCCTTGGGATTTGGGCTCGTAGCCCCCGTACCGCAAGAGCGGGTTGAGCCAGATCATGCGCGAGCAGGACTTATGCAAGCGTTCCATTTCCTCATCCAGGCCGGACGCACCCTCGCGATCCAGCCCGTCGGTGATGAGGAGAACCACCGCCCCCTGCCCCAGCACGCGGCGCGACCACTTGTTGTTGAACTCGTGCAGTGCCTGCCCGATGCGCGTGCCGCCCGACCAGTCCTCGACCTGCGCCGAGGCCTTCTGCAGGGCGACGTCGACGTCGCGGTTGCGCAGGGCGCGCGTCACGTTCGACAGGCGCGTGCCAAAGGTGAAGCAGTAGACGCGATCTCGGTCGTTGGTGATCGCATGCATGAAATGGAGGAACATCCGCGTATAGCGCGCCATCGACCCGGAGATGTCACACAGGATGACCAGCGGCGGCGGCCGTCGACGCGGCTCGCGACGGGCCAGCTCCGTCAGCCCCTCCGGCCGCATTGCGCGGCGCAGCGAGGCGCGGAAATCGATCCTCGGTCCGCGGCGCGCTGGCTGGTAGCGGCGCGTCTGTCGTTCCGGCACCGGCAGACGCAGGCGGGAGATGGCGCGCAAGGCCTCGTCGATCTCGGTCTGCGACATCTGTTCGAAGTCGCGCGTCTGCAGGACTTCGCGATCGGAGACGGTGAAGGTCGCCTCGACCTCGACTTCCGGCGGCTCCTCGGACTGCTCCGGCGGCGCCTCGCCCTGCCCGGGCTGCAGCGCCTCCTGCAGGCGGCGGCTGAGCTGCTTGCCCTTCTCCTGCTCGGCCGGCACGCCGATCTGCGGCAGCAGCATGTCCATCATCTTCTCGAGCAGGCGCGGATTGCGCCAGTAGACGTGGAATGCCTGGTCGAAGATCTCGCGCTGGTCGCGGCGGTTCACGAACACCGAGTGGAGCGTCCAGTAGAAATCGTCTCGGTTGCGCAGCCCGGCCGCCTCCACCGCCTCGATGGCGCGCAGGATCTGCCCCGGCCCGACGCGCAGCCCCGCCGTGCGTAAGGTCCGCGCGAAATGCACGATGTTGCTCGCAAGCTTGCCGTCGCGCGGCTCACGTCCCGGCAGCCCGGCCGGCGGATCGGGCAGCGTGTCCATCGAAGGCTCAGCCCAACGGCTGGGCGGCGATGTCGGACTTCACCTTGCGCAGGATCTCGGCCGCTTCCGAGCCCTGCAGGCGCTGGATGTCGTCCTGGTATTTGAGCAGCACGCCCAGCGTGTCGTTGATCGTGCGCGGGTCGAGATCGAGCACGTCGAGTTCCGACAGCGCGGTCGACCAGTCGATCGACTCGGCGACGCCCGGGGCCTTGAACAGGTCGAGCTTGCGCAGTTCCTGGACGAAGCCCACGACTTGGCGCGACAGGCGCTCGCTGGCACCCGGCGCCTTGACCTTCAGGATCTCGAGTTCGCGCTTCAGGTCCGGATAGTCGACCCAGTGGTAGAAGCAGCGCCGCTTCAGCGCGTCGTGGATCTCGCGCGTGCGGTTGGAGGTTACGATGACGATCGGTCGCTCCGCCGCCTTCACCGTGCCGAGCTCGGGGATCGTCACCTGGAAGTCCGACAGGACTTCCAGCAGATACGCCTCGAACGGCTCGTCGGTGCGGTCGAGCTCGTCGATCAGCAGGATCGGCGCGCCCTCGACATGCGGCTGCAGCGCCTCGAGCAGCGGGCGGCGGATCAGGAACTTCTCGTCGAAGATGTCGGCCGCGAGTTCGCCGCGATTGTGCACGCCCTGCGCTTCGGCGAGGCGGATCTCGATCATCTGGCGGGCATAGTTCCACTCATAGACCGCCGAGGCGACGTCGAGGCCTTCGTAGCATTGCAGGCGGATCAGCGGCCGCTTCAGGGTCTCGGACAGGACCTTGGCGATCTCGGTCTTGCCGACACCCGCCTCGCCTTCGCAGAACAGCGGACGGCCCAGCTTGAGGGCGAGATAGAGGACCGTGGCGAGGCTGCGGTCGGCGATGTAGTCGCCGCCCTTCAGCAGCTCGACGGTGGCGTCGATGGACGCCGGAATGGGCGAAGGCATGAAACTCCCGCGAAAACTCGAGGCATCGAAGCCGCCAGTGTAGCGGATGCCCCGGCGCGCCGATATGCTGGGAATTGCCAGCTAATTCAAGGATTTGGGAGGAAGACATGGAGGCTGAGCCGTTCCGGGGCCGGACCGCGATCGTGACCGGCGGTGCGCGGGGCATCGGCCTCGCCTGTGCGGCCAAGATCACCGAGGGTGGCGGCCGGGTGGCCTTGTGGGATCGCGATCCCGAGCGCGCCGCCCAATCCGCCGCTGCCCTGAAGGGTGCCGTCGCGATCGCCGTCGACGTGACCAGCGAGGCGGACGTCGCCCGGGCCTTGGCCGAGACCGAGAAGCTGTTGGCCCCGCCGGACATCCTGGTCGCCAGCGCGGGCATCACCGGGCCCAACACGACCGTGGCCAACTATCCCGTCGATGCCTGGCGCCAGGTGATCGACATCAACCTGACAGGCGTCTTCCTCTGCAACCGGGCGGTCGTCGACGGCATGGTCAAACGCGGCTGGGGCCGCATCGTCAACATCGCGTCGGTGGCCGGCAAGGAGGGCAATCCCAATGCCTCCGCCTATTCCGCCTCGAAGGCGGCCGTCATCGGCCTCACCAAGTCGCTCGGCAAGGAACTTGCTACGACCGGCGTGCTGGTGAACTGCGTCGCGCCGGCGGTGGTGAAGACGGAACTGTTCAGCCAGATGACCGAGCAACACATCAACTACATGCTGTCCAAGATCCCGATGAACCGCTTCGGCGAGGTCGGGGAAGTGGCCGAGATGGTCGCCTGGCTCGCCTCCTCCCACTGCACCTTCGCGACGGGTGCGGTTTTCGATCTCTCTGGTGGACGGGCTACCTACTGATGTCTCTGCATGAACTGACGCTCACAGAACTCTCCGCCGGTCTCGCCGCGAAGCGCTTCTCCTCGCGCGAGGTGGTCGACGCCTTGCTGGCGCGCATCGAGAAGGCCGACGGCAAGCTGCACGCCTTCACCGAGGTCTACGCGAAGGAAGCGCGCGCGATCGCCGACGGTGCCGACGCGGCGCGCGTGTCGGGGTTCCCATTGCCGCCGCTGCACG
>CAZPOS010000043.1:7821-27159 GCA_964588065.1 uncultured Reyranella sp. | reverse complement strand
TCCCGAGCGCACTCATCTGGTGGGCGTCTATGCGCTCGGCAAGTGCCAGAGGGTTATCCGCCTGCTGCGCGAGGCGGGCTACGACAAGCGCATCTGGCTGCATGGCGGACTGATGTCCCTGTGCAGGCTCTACCAGGAGCATGGCGTCGATCTCGGCGACGTGGCGCCGGCCTCGGAAGCGATCCTCGAGACCTTCAAGGGCGCCATCGTCCTGTGTCCGCCGTCGGCGATCGCCGACCGCTGGTCGCGGCGCTTCGCCGATCCCATCGCCGCGGTGTGTTCGGGCTGGATGAACGTACGCGCGCGCGCCCGGCAACGCGGCGCGGAGCTGCCGCTAATCATCTCCGACCATGCCGACTGGCCGGAACTCACGCAGACCCTGAAGGATGTCGGCGCGCCCCGGGTGTGGGTGACGCACGGCCGCGAGGAGGCGCTCGTCCACTACGCGCGCGGGATCGGCATCGATGCCGAGGCGCTGCACCTGGCGGGTCGCGACGAAGAGGATTCCTGATCGTGCAGGCCTTCGCCCGCCTTCTCGACTCGCTCTCCTTCCAGCCGGCGCGCAACGCCAAGCTGCGGCTGATCGAGACCTACCTGCGCGAAACGCCCGATCCCGACCGCGGCTGGGCGCTGGCGGCACTGACCGGAGGCCTCGACTTCCCGTCGGCCAAGCCCGCGCTGCTGCGTGGCTTCGGCCAGGAGAAGATCGGCGAGGAACTGTTCGCCCTCTCCTACGACTATGTCGGCGACCTGGCCGAGACACTGGCGCTGATTTGGGAGACCGATCCGGCCGCGGGACCGCCGCCGACCCTGGCCGAAGTCGTCGAGACGCTGCAGCGCGCCACGCGCACCGAGACGCCGGCGATCCTCAAGCGCTGGCTCGATGCACTCGATTCGACGGGGCGCTGGGCGCTGCTGAAACTCCTGACCGGCGCGCTGCGGGTCGGTGTCTCGGCGCGCCTCGCCAAGCAGGCGGTCGCCAACGTCGGCAACCAGCCGGTCGACGCCGTCGAGGAGGTCTGGCACGGGCTGGAAGCACCCTACCGGCCGCTGTTCGACTGGCTGCTGCAGGGCGCACCGCGGCCCAGCAGCAACGCAGGCGCCGCCTTCCTGCCGGCGATGCTGGCCAACCCGATCGACCGCAGCGAACTCGACGCGCTGGATCCGGCGCATTTCCGCGCCGAATGGAAATGGGACGGCATCCGCGTGCAGGTCGCCGCATCGGGCGGACTGAAGCGGCTCTACAGCCGCGCCGGCGAGGACGTGTCGGGAGCCTTTCCCGACATCATCGAGGCGATCGACTTCGAGGGCGTGTTCGACGGCGAGTTGCTCGTCCGCCGCGAGAAGGCCGTCGCGCCGTTCAACGACCTGCAGCAGCGACTCAACCGCAAGACCGTGACGCCGAAGATGTTGAAGGAGCATCCGGCGCATGTCCGCCTCTATGACGTTTTGTGGCTGGAGGGAGAGGACCTGCGCGCCCTCTCCTTCGACGAGCGCCGCGCCCGCCTCGAAGCCTGGATCGCGCTGAAGGAGCGCCCGCGCTTCGACCTGTCTCCGCTGGTGACCTTCGCCGACTGGGAGGAACTTGCCGCCAAGCGCGAGGAGATGCGGGCCGACGGCATCGAGGGGCTGATGCTGAAGCGCGGCGACAGCGCCTATCTGTCCGGCCGGCCCAAGGGCCCGTGGTTCAAGTGGAAGCGCGATCCCATGCTCGCGGACTGCGTGATGATGTATGCCCAGCGCGGCCATGGAAAACGCAGCTCCTTCTATTCCGACTTCACCTTCGGCTGCTGGCGCGAGGGGCCGGGCGGCGAGAGGGAGCTGGCCCCGGTCGGCAAGGCCTATTTCGGTTTCACCGACGAGGAGCTGCGCTGGCTCGACAAGTGGGTGCGCGACCACACGACCAACCGCTACGGCCCCGTCCGCGAGGTCGAGCAGAAGCTGGTGCTGGAGATCGCCTTCGACGGCATCGCCCGCTCGACCCGGCATAAATCGGGAGTCGCCATGCGCTTTCCGCGCATCAACCGCATCCGGACCGACAAGCCGGCCGGCGAGGCCGACACGGTCGACAATCTGTTTCGGCTGCTGGCCAATCCGGCGCCGGAATCGCCCCTTGCAGGGGGTATGTCGCATGCCCATTATCCGGGGCTCACCGTAACCGAAGAGCCATGATCGACCCGTTCGGCCGCAATATCTCCTACCTCCGCGTCTCCGTCACGGATCGCTGCGATTTCCGCTGCGTCTACTGCATGGCCGAGGACATGACCTTCCTGCCCAAGGCAGAAGTGTTGTCGCTCGAAGAGCTGGAGCGGCTGTGCACGGCCTTCGTGCGTCGCGGCGTCAAGAAGCTGCGCCTGACGGGCGGCGAGCCGCTGGTGCGCAAGAATGTCATGTCGCTGTTCCGCGGCCTCGGCAAGCATCTCGACAGCGGCGCGCTGGAGGAACTCACCCTCACGACCAACGGCAGCCAGCTCGCCAAGTATGCCCAGGAGCTGGCGGACATCGGCGTGCGCCGGGTGAACGTGTCGATGGACACGCTCGATCCGGACAAGTTCCGCCAGCTCACGCGCTGGGGCGACCTCGACCAGGTGATGCGCGGCCTCGATGCCGCCCAGCGCGCCGGGCTCGCGATCAAGATCAACGCGGTGGCCCTGCGCGGCGTCAACGACGGCGAGTTCGACGAGATGATCCGCTGGAGCCACGGGCGCGGCATGGACCTGGTCCTGATCGAGGTCATGCCGATGGGCGAGATCGGCGACGCGGCGCGGCTCGACCAGTACCTGCCACTCTCGCTGGCGCGCACCGAGATTGCCCGGCGTTTCACGCTCACGGAGATCGACTACCGGACCGGCGGTCCCGCGCGGTACTTCAAGGTCGAGGAGACCGGCGGACGGCTGGGCTTCATCACGCCGCTCACCCACAATTTCTGCGAAAGCTGCAATCGCGTTCGCCTGACATGCACCGGCACGCTCTATATGTGCCTGGGCCAGGAGGATGCGGCAGACCTGCGCGCGCCCTTGCGCGCCTCGGAGAGCGACGAGGTTCTGGACCGCGCCATCACCGATGCGATCGCGCGCAAGCCAAAGGGCCACGATTTCATCATCGACCGCCGCCACAGCGGCCCCGCCGTCCCCCGCCACATGAGCGTGACCGGCGGCTGAGTCAGGCCTCGGGACTGGCCTTCGCAGTCGCGGTCTTGATCTGCGCCCGCCGCACCGCCTCGCGGTGGGAGATATAGAGCGCGCTGGCAAAGATGACGGCCGCGCCCACGAAGGTCCAGACGTCGGGCTTCTGGAAGAACAGGAAATAGCCCAGCATCGTGTTCCAGATCAGCGACAGGAAGCCGATCGGTTGCAGCAGCGTGATATCGGCCAGCTGATAGCCGCGCTGCTGGCAGATATGGCCGAGCGTTCCGGCCAGGCCCGCCAGCAGGAACCAGACGATGTCGCCCAACTGCGGCGTCTGCCAGAACCACAGCGCGAACGGCAGGGCGCAGGCGACGATCACGATGTTCTGCCAGATCACGATCGTGGTCGACGAATCGGTGCGGGCCAGCGCCTTGGAGATCAGGTTGGAGGCGGAGAAGATCGGCGTCGAGATCAGGATGCAGATGACGCCGATATGGATGTCGCCGAAGCCCGGCCGGATGATGATCATGGCGCCGATGAAGCCGACCATGACGGCGATCCAGCGCCTGAGCCGCACCTTCTCGGAGAGGAACAGAGCGGCGCCGATGGTAACGAAGATCGGCCCGGTGAACCCCAGCGCCGTGATCTCCGCGAGGGTGGTGAGCGGCAGCGCCACGAACCACAGCATCATGCCGGCCGTGTGGATGGCGCCACGCGAGATATGCAGGGGCAGGCGCCTCGTGTGCAGAGACCGGTAGAGGCCGAGCCGCATCACGATCGGCACGAGGAACAGCGCGCCGAAGAAATAGCGCAGGAACGCCATTACATAGGGGTTGAGATGCTGCGCCGGGATCAGCGTGAAGACGTTGAGCAGGGCGAACAGGACGCCCGACAATGCGACCCAAAGGATCCCGCGCAAATTCGGCGGCAGCGCGAGCCAGCGGGCGACGAGGGCGGACACGCCGCGACTATGTCACAGGCCCTGCGAGCCCGCATCATCGACGGCGAGGCGGCTTCCGAGAGGCGAAGTCGGCTCTACTTGGCGAGCGCGTGCAGCGGCAGTGTTGCCGGAGCGGGCACCGGCGCCGGCTGCTCGCGCAACCGGATGACACGCTCGACCAACTCCTCGAGATAGGCGTCCTGGATACCCAGCGACCGCGCATGCTCGACCGTGTTCAGGAGATACTCGCGGCAGGCGCCGCGGCGTCCCTCGGCGAAAGCGATGTGATAGGCCGCCCGCTCGATCGGCAGGTCGCCGCAATACTGGCAATGCCCGGTCTCGACCACGAAGGTCACCGCGCTGACCGTCCTGCCATCGCGCAGCCGGGTCTGAACCCAGCGCGGCTTGTAGAGACCGGCGAGCATCTCGCGGTTCCATAGAAGGCCGAGTTCCTGCCGTTCCAGCCCCGGCGACAAACGGTAGGCGATACCCTCGCACGCGCCACCATCGGCCAGCGCCAGCATCAGGCCCGGGAGTTCGGGCGTGCCCCGGCCCATCGGCGTCCAGAAACAGAAGGAACGGCGCCAACCTTCCACGCGGCAGGGCTGGACTTCGGCGTATTCGAGCGCCGGATTCCACATCAGGGATCCGTAGGCGAAGATCCAGATCTCGTCGCCCGGCGGACGCTCGAGCAGCGCCTCGTTGAGGCTGGCCTCGCGCTCCGGCGACGACAGGAAGAAGTCGTAGCCGGCGGCTCGGGCGTCGGCGACGATCTGGTCGATCCGCTCCGACGTCAGGTCCTCCCGTGTCAGCAAATGCTGTCCCTCAGGTGCCGTAGACGATGGCCATGGTCTCGGCCACGCAGGCCGGACGCTCCTGACCCTCGATTTCGATCGTGACCTGGTTGGTCAGGCGCACGCCACCCTTGTCCATCGGATCCGCCGCGATCAGCTTGGCCCGTGCCCGCACCTTCGAGCCGACCTGCACGGGGCTGGTGAAGCGCACCTTGTTACAGCCATAGTTGATGCCGTTGCGCACGTTGTTGATGTGCGAGATCTGGCTATTGAGCATCGGAATCAGCGACAGGGTCAGGAACCCGTGGGCAATGGTCTTTCCGCCCGGCATGTCCTTCTTGGCACGCTCGACGTCGACATGGATCCACTGATGGTCGCCGGTCGCGTCAGCGAAGAGGTTGATGCGCTCCTGAGTGATCTCCACCCAGTCACTCACGCCGATCTCCTCTCCCACATGCTTCTGCATTTCGCTGGGATGGGCGAACTCTCGCTTTGCCATCGATTTCCTCTGCTCCATTAATTGCTCATTGACTGCAATATTGCCGGTGACGCAGACCCATTACATCCGGCGCCCCTCCGCGTTTGTATCGTCGCGGCCTTTTGCCCATCATGCCACTCACAAGAATGCACAGGAGGAGACCCCCATATGGCGTACGAGACCGTCCTCTATGACGTGACGGACCGCGTCTGCACGATCACGCTCAACCGTCCCGACAAGCTCAATGCCTGGACGCGGCAGATGCATCTCGACCTCAAGGACGCCATGTACGCGGCCGGGGCCGACGACGAGGTCCGGGCGATCATCCTGACCGGCGCCGGGCGCGGGTTCTGCGCCGGAGCGGATATGGGCGGCCTGCAGGCGATCGGCTCGGGGGCCTCGACCGACCGCTCGACCAAGGCCCAGGCGGGTCTGCCCGGCGGCAGCACCCTGCCCGAGTTCCGCATGAACTACGCCTACTTCCCGGCGATCCCGAAGTTCATCATCGCGGCCATCAACGGTCCGGCGGCAGGCCTCGGGATGGTGATCCCGCTCTATGCCGACCTGCGTTTCGCGGGCGAATCGGCGGTCTTCACCACCGCCTTTGCCCAGCGTGGGCTGATCGCCGAGCATGGGGTCAGCTGGCTGCTGCCGCGGCTGGTCGGATTGCCCAAGGCACTCGACCTGCTCTGCTCGGCCCGCAAGTTCCGTGCGCCGGAGGCGCTGGCCATGGGCCTGGTAAACCGGGTCATTCCCGACGACAGGCTGCTCGCCGAGGCCCGCGCCTACGCGACATTGCTCGCCAACACGGTCTCGCCGCGCTCGGTGGCGGTGATGAAGCGCCAGCTCTGGGAGGCCCAGTTCCAGACCCTGGCCGAGGCCACGGTCCAAGCAAATCACGAGATGGAACTGTCATTCCAGACGGCGGACTTCAAGGAAGGCGTCGCCCACTACCTCGAGAAGCGGGCGGCACAATTCACCGGCCGCTAGGAAGTTAGACCTTCTCCGTCTGCCCCGCCTTGGGCTGCCAGGTCATCAGCCGGCGCTCGACGACGCCGACCAGGCTGTCGAGCACCAGGGCACAGGCGGTCAGGACGAGGATGCCGGCGAACACGGTGTTGATGTCGAACGTGCCCTCGGCCTGGAGAATCAGGTAGCCGACGCCCATCGATGAGCCGAGGTATTCCCCCACCACGGCGCCCACGAAGGCGAGGCCCACGGCGTTGTGCAGACTGGCGAACACCCAGCTCATGGCGCTCGGGAGGTAGATCGAGCGCAGCAGTTGGCGCTGCGAGGCGCCCAGCATGCGGGCGTTGGCGATCAGATTGGGGCTGACCTCGCGCACGCCCTGGTAGACGTTGAAGAAGACCACAAAGAAGACGAGCGTCACGCCCAGCGCCACCTTCGACCAGATCCCGAGGCCGAACCAGACCGCGAAGATCGGCGCCAGGACGACGCGGGGCATCGAGTTGAAGCCCTTGATGTAGGGGTCGGTGATCGCCGAGGCGGTGGGCGACAAGGCCAGCCACAGGCCGATTCCGAGACCGGCTGCCGCGCCGATCACGAAGCCCAGCGCCGTCTCGAGCAGCGTGATGCCGAGATGGGGGAAAATCTCGCCGCTCGCGAACCAGTCGACGATCACCCAAAAGACCTTCTGCGGCTCGCCGAAGAAGAAGGCGGCGCGATTGGCCTTGTCGAAATAGAAGGGCGGGATCAGCCCCGGCGCCGTCATGACGTACCAGGCCACGATCAGCAGGCCGAGCAGCAGCAGTTGCAGGATCCTGAGCCGCATCTCAGACCGCCTTCTGCTGGGTATAGGCCTTCAGCACCTCTTCCTTCATCGCCGCCCAGATCTCGCGATGGAGGTCGAGGAAGGCCGGCGTCATGCGTATCTCCGACACGTCGCGTGGCCGCGGCAGATCGACCTGGAAGTCAGCGATCGGTCGCGTCGCCGGCCCGGCCGAGAGCACCACGACCCGATCGGAGAGGGCAATGGCCTCCTCGAGGTCGTGGGTGATGAAGAGCACCGACTTGCGGTCCTCGGCCCACAGCGCCAGCAGCTCGTTCTCCATGAGCTGCCGTGTCTGCACGTCGAGCGCCGAGAAGGGTTCGTCCATCAGCAGGATGTCGGGACTGAGGATCAGCGTCTGGGCGAGCGCCAGGCGCTTGCGCATACCGCCGGACATCTGGTGCGGATAGCGGTCGCCAAAGCCCGCAAGGCCGACGCGGCGCAGCCACGCTTCACCCTGACCAACTGCCTCGGCCCGCGGCACGCCGCGGAATTCGAGGCCGGCGATCACATTGTCGATCCCGGTGCGCCACGGCATCAGCGCATCCGCCTGAAACATGTAGCCCGCGCGCCGGTTCACGCCGTTGGCCGCCATCAGCCGCTCGCCGAACACCTCGACCGTGCCAGCCGACGGTTCGAGCAGCCCTGCCGCCACGTTGAGCAAAGTGGACTTGCCGCAGCCGGTCGGCCCGACCACCGACACGAACTCGCCGCGCCCGACCTTCAGCGTGGCGTTCGCCACCGCCGTGTAGGCCTGGCTCGCATCGTCGCGGGCGGCGAAGCGACAGGTGATGTCGGCCAGCGCGAGCGCCGGCACTTCGTTCGTCATCGTCACGTCGCAACTAGCTGCGCTTGGCGGCCCGCTGGGCGAACTCATTATTCCAGGTGTCGGCGAGCTTCACCGTCCCGGCCTTGATGGCGGGATCGCTCTCGACCAGGAACTTGAGGCAATTCTCCATCGCACCGGCGGGCATGGTGCCATCCGGCGAGATCGTCTCACGCACGCCCGCAAACGACTTCTCGTACACCGCCCGGTCGCCCAGCAGATAGCCCTCAGGCACGGCATTGGCGACATCGGCCGGCGACGCGGTCTGCAGCCACTGGTTGGCGCGCACGATGCCGGTGGCCAGCGCCTGGGTTGTACCGGGGTTCTTCTTGATGAAGTCGGATTGCGAATAGAGGCTGGCCGCCGGGAAGGCGCCGCCGAAAACCTCCTGGTTGCCCTGGGTCGTGCGCGTGTCGACGACCACCTTCACCAGCTTCTTGTCGGTCAGGATGGTGAGCGCGGGATCGGTCTGCGACACACCATCGACCTCGCCCTTCTCGACCGCGGCGATGACCGACGCACCGGCGCCGACGCCGATCGCCACCACGTCGCTGGCCTTCAGCCCGCCCTTGGCCGCCCAGAAGTTCAGCAGCATGTGGGTCGAGGAGCCCGGCGCGGTGACGCCGAACTTCATGCCCTTGATGTCTGCGGGCCCCTTTACCCGCGCGGCCACGTCGTTGCGCAGGGCGATGCAGATCTGCATGCCGCGGCCGATCAGGGCGAAGCCCGTCACGTCCTGGCCGCGCTGCTGCATGCGGATCGTGTGCTCGTAGGCGCCCGCGACCACGTCGGCACTGCCGCCCATCAGCGCCTGCAGCGACTTGGCGCCGCCCTGGAAGTCGTTGATCTCGACGTCGAGGCCGGCTTCCTTGAAGAAGCCCTTGCGCTCGGCGATGGTCAGCGAAAGGTAATAGAGAGCCGACTTGCCGCCGACGGCCAGGATGACCTTGCTCTTTTCAGGCTTGGCCTGCGCGCGCGCGACATGGGGGGCCGCCAGCATCATCGGGGCGGCCGCCAGCAAGGTCCGGCGCCGCATCTGCAGCTTGGTCATCGTTTCCTCCGCGACAGGCTTGTTTTCAGGCACCTTGCCGCAAGCCAAGCGTCGCGGCAACCGCCGCTGGTCGCTGAGGAACTCGACTTACCCGAACTTGCGCTCCGGCCACCACGGGAAGTAGGAGGGCATGCCGTCGCTCACCTTCATCGGAAAGCGAGCCGGACGCTTTTCGAGGAAGGCAGTCACACCCTCCTTCACGTCGTCGGACTTGCCGCGCGAATAGATGCCCTTGGAATCGACCTTGTGGGCTTCCATCGGATGATCGGCGCCCAGCATCTTCCAGATCATCTGACGGTTCAGGGCGACCGAGACCGGCGCAGTGTTGTCGGCGATCTCACGGGCCAGCGCATAGGCGGCCGGGAGCAGATCGTCGGGCTTGTGGATCGAGCGCACGAGACGGCCGTTCAGGGCCTCCTCGGCAGAGAAAACGCGGCCGGTCATCACCCATTCCAGCGCCTGTTGCGGCCCGACGAGGCGCGGCAGGAACCAGCTCGAGCAGGCTTCCATGACGATGGCGCGGCGCGTGAACACGAAACCGTAGCGCGCTGCCTCCGAGGCGAGGCGGATATCCATGGCGAGCTGCATCGTGATGCCGACGCCGACCGCCGGTCCGTTGCAGGCGGCGATGGTGGGCTTCAGCGATTCGTAGAGCCGCAGGGTGAAGAGGCCGCCGCCGTCGCGATGACCGTCAAGGCCGGGATCGACCGGTCCGCGGTTTTCGGCATTGAAGGTGTTGGCACCGCCCGACAGGTCGGCCCCGGCGCAGAACCCACGGCCCGCGCCGGTGAACACGACGGCGCGCACGTCGTCGTCGCGGTCGGCGCGGTCCATTGCATCGAGCAGCTCCGACAGCATCTTGCCGGTGAAGGCGTTGAGCTTGTCGGGACGATTGAGGGTGATTGTGAGGATGCCGTCCTTGGTCTCGTACTTGATCTGCTCGTAGTTCACGGGAAGGCCCTTCAGCTCTGGTTGATGAGGACGACACCACCCACGATCAGGGCAATGCCGCCAATCTGCTTGATGCCGAACGGCTCGCCGAAAAGGAAGTGCCCGAGCACGGCAACGATCGCATAGGAGAGCGACACGCTGGGAAAGGCCAGCGAAACCGGGATCTTCCGCAGAGCGATGATGTAGAGAAACGCCGCCGACCCGTAGAGCGCCAGGCCCGCGATCGTCGAGGGACGCAGCAGCTGGCTCACGAAATCGGGCGCGTCGGCCCCCGTCTTGAGCAGGATCTGGCCGCCGATTCCGGCCAGGATCCCGATCCCGAGCGCCACGTAGTAGATCGTCATGCTTCAGCTCTCCCTGCGGCGCGTCTCGTGCGAAGGTTCGCGATGCGGCTGACCCGCCGCCCGCGTATCGACCTTCGGCCGCTCGATGTCGAGCCCTTCCGGTCCGCGCCTGAAGACTTCGCGCACCAAGTATTGCGGCTTGCGGTTCACCGCCAGGAACATGCTGCCGAGATACTCGCCGATCATGCCGATCACGACCAGCTGCACGCCGGCGAGAACCAGGACCGCCACCATCAGCGACGCCCAGCCTTGCGGCGCCCGGTCGGAGATGATCGCCTCGACGATCGTGATGCCCGCAGCCAGGGCGCCGAGCGCACCGAAGACCAGGCCGAGGATCGTCGCGATCCTGAGCGGCATCACCGAGAAGTTCAGGAACATCGCCAGCCACAGCCGCAGCAGGCGGCGCAGCGTGTAGTTCGAGCGCCCCTCCGCCCGAGGCAGGTGGTTGACCTGCAGGCGGCTTACATTCTGCGTGATCTGGAAGATCAGCCCGTCGACATAGGGGGCCGGCCCCTCGTAGCTCGATACCACCCGCTCCCGCAGGAAACGCGACACGCAGCGAAAGCTCGAGAGATAGAGACCCTGCGGCTTGTCGATCAGTTTGTCGGCACACCAGTTGGTGAAGCGGCTGCCGAGATTGCGCCAGGCCGCATGTTTCTTCTCTTCGTAGTAGGTGTAGACCGCGTCGTACCTGCCGTCGCGCGCATGCTCGAACAGGCGGCGCACCTCCTCGGGCGGGTTCTGCAGGTCGTCGTCCATGGTGATGGTGTAGGCACCGCGCGCCCGCGCGAAGCCTGCCATCACCGCATTGTGCTCGCCGAAATTGCGGCTGAGGCTCAGCACCGTGACCGGTGCCCCCGGCTCGGCCGCGAGCTGCTTGCAGACGTCGAGGCTGTTGTCGGGACTGCCGTCGACGACCAGCACGATCTCGAGGTCGCCCTCGATCTCGAGCGCCCGCAAGGCCTTCACCAGTTCTCCCACGGTCGCCGCGCCATTGTAGACCGGCACGACGATGGAGAGGGCCGGGCCCTCGTCTGAAGTCTCAAGCATCACGCACCGCCACGATCATGAGGGAACCGCCGAAGGGCAGGCTGAGTCCAGCCCCGATGGCGGTGCGCTCGATGGCGAGCGCCGTTGAGAAGATTGCGTCGAGCCAGCGCGGATAGTCGCGCACGTCGCTCTCCGCGTCGCCTCGCTCGACCAGTCGATGGATGAGCATCAGGGGAAACAGAAGGGTGTTCCAATAGCTCGCCCGAACGATATGGAAGCCCGACGCGGCGATCAGACGCCGCGCCTGCCCGCGCGTGAAGCGTCGGGCATTGTGCACGCGCCTGTCGTGGGCCGACAGCATCCAAGAATAAGCCGGCAGATTGAAGACCGCGATCGCGCCGGGTCCAAGGCAGCGATACGCCTCTTTCAGGGCACGCGCAGGGTCGACGTTGGCATGGCAGAGCACATCGAGCGAGACATAGGCGCCGAGCGTCCCGTCGCCGAGCGGCATCTCATTGACCGATCCCGAGACGATGGGACGATCCGCCTTGACCCTAGCCATGCCGGCCGCCACCGGATCGTATTCCAACCCCAGGGTCGGGCGGTCGGCGGCCACCGGGCCCAGAACCCGCAGCATCCCGCCGGTGCCGCACCCGGCATCGAGGACCGGCCCGCCGGCGCTCGCTCGCGACAGCGCCCGGCCGAGTTGGTCGGCGATCAGACGGCGCAGGCCGCGGTACCACCACATGCGGTCTTCGACCGCATGCATATGCTCGTACTCGGCCCGTTCCACGAAGCGGCCTCTCCCGGGGAAGTCTCCTCTTCCCGTCCGCTTATGATATCTTCCTCCGGCCTTGCCAACCGTTCACACCAAACCTCCGACCATTCCGCCGCGCGTCGAGCGGCTCCTGCTGGTCCCGCTGTTCGCCCTGCCGATCCTCTGGCTCGCGGGCTATTTCTTCCCCCCCATCAATCACGACGTCGCCGCCATCCTCGACGTGTCGACCCGCTGGATCGGCGGCGAGAAGCTCTATGTCGAGGTACTTGACGAGAACCTGCCGCTGACCTTCATCGTGCACGGGCTGCCGGTGCTGACGACGAAGATTCTGCCCGGCACGGTCGCCTTCTGGTTCACGGCCTGGGTGGTGGCCGGGATCTTCGCCTCCTTCTGGGCCTGCCGGCGCCTCATCCGTCTGGTGCCGTCGGCCGATCACGCGCTCACCGAGGCGCTGCTGCCGCCGGTGCTCCTGTTCCTGTTTTCGGTGCTGCCGAACGAGCATTTCGGCCAGCGCGAGCACATCATGTTCGTGGCCTGCGCGCCCTACCTGATCGCCTCGATGGCGCGTGCCGAGGGGATCAGCCCGTCACGTTTCGCTTCGATTCTGGTCGGCCTCGTGGCCGGTGTGGCGCTGGCCATGAAGCCGCACTATCTCGCCATCCCGGCCGCGGTCGAACTGTACCTGCTGTTCCGGCGCGGCCTGCGCCCGACCTTCACGGATCCGATCCCGTGGGCGATCGGCCTCCTCGCGGTCGCCCATCTTGCGATCATGTACCTGGTGTTCCCCGAATTCGGACACTTCGTCCTGCCGTTGGCGGTCGAGGCCTATGCGCCGATCGGCGATTCGGGCTGGCGCGAGGTGCTGACCAGCAACGTGCTGGGGCCTACCCTGCTGGCGCTGGCGATCTTCGGCCTGATCGCCGTGGTCTTCACAAAGACCCTCGCCGCGCGCGTCCTCGTGGTTTTCGGGATCGGCGCGGCCCTTTCGGCCATCGGCCAGGCCAAGGGCTGGCCCTATCACGTGCTGCCGGCGCTTTCGGCCGCCATCCTCCTGGCGGCGCTCACCGTCTCGCAGACCGTCGACCGCTACCTGCCGATCAGCCGCAGCGCCCACCGCCTGCCGGTGGCGGTGATCTGCGCCACCTTCATGGTCCTGCTCTACTTCCAGGCCGCCCTCTACACGCCCCCCTTCTACAAGCAGCGCCAGTTCGAGGCCTCGATCGGCGGACGCCTGCAGCACATCATCGAGCAGAACGCACCGAACCGGACCATCCTCGTGCTGTCGCCGGGCATCTATCCGTTCTGGCCGATGGTGAACTATATCGGCGGCCGCATGACGACGCGGTTCCTCACGATGTGGGTGCTGCAGGGCGTCTACGCGACCTGCGACGACTTCCCGGCGCTCTACAATCCGCCCGACACGATGGGCGACTCGGAGAAGTTCGTGTTCGACACGGTGAGCGAGGATTTCGCCCGCGAGCATCCCGACCTGCTGATCGTGGATCGCATTGCCGGCGTGCCGCGCTGCCAGGGCAAGGAGTTCGATTACCTCGAATACTTCATGCAGAATCGGGTGTTCGCCGATGCCTTCGAGAACTACGAACACCTCATGGACTTCGACCGGTACCGCATCTACCGGCGAAAGAAGGTGAAGAAGTAGAGTCGTTCTGAGCGAAGCGAAGGACCTGCCGGAAACGACCGAAGTGCTCCTGCCTGGCGCGAGATCCTTCTTCGCTCAGGATGACATTCTAAACTTGGCTACTTCTTCCACGGCGGCGACAGCGCGGCGGCGCGCGCGGCCTCCGGGATCTTCTCCGGATCGGGGACCTTGAATACGCCTGAAGCCACCAGCACGATCTCGCCACCGCACACGAGATCGCAGCTCGCGAAGCAAAAATTGACCGTGCGCCGCGCGATGCGGGCCTTGCCTTCGAGCCACTGTCCCAGTCTGGCGCCGCGCACGAACTCGCTCGTCAGCGAGATCGTGGGATGCGGCCAGAACAGGCCGGTCGAGAAGCCCGATCCCACGCCCATCACCATGTCGGCAAGCGTGACCAGCAGACCGCCATGGGCCCATCCCATCGGATTGCCGTGCCGCTTCTCCAGAGGCAGGCCGATCCTGAGACCGTCCTCTTCCGCCTTGAACCAGAGCGGCCCCACCAGCCCCACGAAATCGTCGGTGACGGCGAGCTCGCGGAAGCCTTCCGGTACCGCAGTCATGACTCCAGCCCATCCTTCGAAGCGACGAGCCGGTCGAGCATCGCGCGCACCGCGGGCTCGAAGGGCGTGGCGCGGTGCGTCTCCTCGTTCAGCGAGACCATGATCACTTTCTGGACGGCGGTGCAGTTCCCCTCGCCATCGAACAGGCCCTGGCCCACGACGCATTTGCGGTCGTGCGCCTCGATCAGGCGACAGCAGGCCACGGCCGTGCCGGGATAGAACATCTGGCGTTTGAAATCGGCCTCGATACGGCCGACGACCATTCGAAAGCGCGGCAGTCCCGCGCGCACGATCTGGCGCAGGTACGCGACGCGCACGTTCTCCAGCAGTTCGAGGAAGGCGCCGTTGTTGATGTGCCCGTTGGCATCGACGTCAGCGAAGCGGAGGTTTTCCGTGGTCGAGAAGCCGTAGATGCCGCGGTCGGCAAGATCGAACGCCATGAAGACTAGAGCTCCGAGAATTCCAGGGTGAGATGCGCGGCCTCGGACGGCGGGATGACCAGCCGGCCCGAATCGGGCTTCGTGAACTTGACGCCATTCGTCTTCAGCAGGGCCTCGCAGGCGGCCAAGTTCTCGACGCGGATCGTGAGCAGCGCCGGATGATCGCCCAGGCGGACCGGCGTTATGCCCGGATAGCGGACGGCATAGTCCTTGGGCGTCATGTAGCGGATCGGCTGGGTGCCGGTGTCGACCACCAGCCCCTCGCCCTCGCGCTTGACGGAGCCGGGGCCGAAATATTTCTCGAGTTCGGGGGTCCACTTCGCCGGCTGCTCGGCGATGACCGTGACCCCGAGGATTCCACGCGCCCCGTTGGGATGGGCGGCCCATTCCGGCCGGTAGACGAATTCCGGCGTCTGGTGCTCGCAGACGAAGAAGCCGACCACCGGCATGTTGTCCTTGGGGATGCGCACCGTCCGGAACTTGGCGAGTTCAATCTTGCCCGCCACCTCGACCGCGCGGTCGAAGAAGAGCGGCGCGTCGGGATTGAGTCCGGCGGCCCTGAAAGCCTCATAGGCCACGTCGGCGCCGTCGGTTGCCAGGGCCACGTTGGCGAGGCCGCCTCCACCCTTCAACCATTCGCGCCGCTCGGCGTTGAACTCCGTGTCCTCGACGATCCCCAGAATCTCGAAATAGTCGGTGTCGAAGATCATCAGATGGTTGGCCGTCCCGAGCTTCTTGTGGAAGCCGCGCGGCTGGACCTGGAAGCCGAGCTTCCTGTAGGCCGCCTCGGCCGCGTCGATGCCATCGACCATGACCACGACATGATCGAGCCCCTTCACCGCACGCTTCATGCCGGCCTCCTGCGCACCATGTTGATCCCCTTGGCGGTCATGACCAACTCTTCCTTCTGATTGACCGCCGTCCAATGCTCGTGGATGACGCCCATGGCGGGGCGGCTCTTGGACGGGACCTTGTCCGCGCACGCGACCCACGCGGTGAGCGTATCGCCCGGCCGGACCGGCTTCAGCCAACGCAGCTCGTCGAGGCCGGGAGACCCCAGCGCCGTGCGCTTGTCGACATAGTTGTCGACGAAAAGCCTCATCAGCTTGGCGGCGACATGCCAGCCGGAGGCGCAAAGCCCCCCGAAAAGCGAGGATTTGGCGGCCTCGGGATCGACATGGAAGCTCTGGGGATCGAACTTCTCGGCGAACTCGATGATTTCCTCGGCCGTGAAGCTGGTCGAGCCGAGAGGGTATTTCCGGCCGACTTCATAGTCTTCCCAGTAACGGGGCTCTTCGGACTGCATGAGTCGGTCTTCGCAGAGCATGGCCGATCACGCAAGCATGTCCTCCGGCGCGGGCTATGATAGCTTCGGACCGGAAACCAGCATGCAATGACCGACCCGAATCTCGTCCGACGGCTCACCACGATCCTCGCCATCGATGTGGTGGCCTTCAGCACCATGTCGGCGCGCGACGAGGAGCGGGCGCTGGCGGTGCTGGCGGCCCGCCTCGATTCGGCTGGGACGCTCGTTCGTCAGCATCGCGGGCGCGTCTTCAAGATGACCGGCGACGGGCTGCTGGCGGAATTCGCGAGCCCGGTCGAAGCCGTGCGCACGGCCCTCGAAATCCAGGAAGCCATGCGTTCGGCCAATGCGACGGCACCGGCCGAGGATCAGCTGACCCTGCGGATCGGCGTCAATCTGGGTGACGTCGTCGAAAGCGGCGACGATCTGATGGGCGATGCCGTGAACGTGGCGGTGCGCCTCGAGTCGATCTCGGAGGCGGGTGGGATTTGCATCTCGTCGGCGGTTTACGAACACATCGTCGGCAAGCTGATGCTGGGCGCCGTGGATCTCGGGGACCAGCACCTGAAGAACATACCGCGCTCCGTCCACGCCTATCGCCTGACCATCGACGGCGCGCGGCCAGCCGTTGCCGCGCATCCCGCCCATACGGTTGCCCGCTCGATGCCGCGGACGCGCCTCCTCCTGCTCGGGGGCGCGACCGCCGCCCTGATCGTGGCCGCGCTCGCCGGCACCTTCTATCTTCGCCATCCGCGAGCCCTGCCTTCCCTGCAGATCGCCGAGCCCAGTTCGGTCCATCCGGTGTCGCCTCCGACAGCGGCCTCGTCGGCCGCGCCGCAGACCTCCTCCACCCCCGCCGCATCGGCCGCGCTGCAGGCCCCCGTCGCCCCGCAGGTCCCCGCCGCATCTCCGGCTCGAATTCCAGTCCCCGCTCCCGGCCCCCGACTCTTCGTCGCCAAGGACGTTCCGTTCGTGCCGGACTACCACTGGCGGGCGCTGCAAAACTACACCGACGCGCCCGGCGCCAAGGCGCTGGCTCTCAACGTCCGCGGCATCTTCGCGACGGCGATGGACAGGATCGATGAAGGTGCTGCCCGGCAAGCCGCCCTCGACGACTGCAACAAGAAGGTGGAACGAGAAGTGCCGGTCGTTCGCGGCTACGACAGCTGCATGCTCTACGCGGTCGAGAACGACGTCGTCTGGTCCTACCGGTCGCCGCCGATGCCGCCAGCGCCCTACGTGCCGGCCGCCCGCCCCTCACCGCCCATCACCTTCGATCCCGCGACGGCGCCGCTGCTCGGCGCCCTTGCCCGCGAGCGGCTGCCCACGCATTACCTCACGAGCCGGCACCACCGGGCGCTGGTCCTCGGCCACAATCGCTTCGACTGGTGGACGCCGAGTGAGACCGATGCCGATGCGATCCGTCGCAACCTTCAGATCTGCGGACACCTCACCGGGCGGCCCTGCGTGGTCTACGCCCTGAATAACGAGGTGCTGGTCCGTACACCGCAGACGATGCGTCCCACAGACGTCTTCACGCCCCAGGACATGGGAGCTCTGGATGCCGCGCAGCAAAGCGCCCTCGAGCAATACCTGATTGCCAACGACTGGCGGGCCGTCGCATTGGCGGCAAACGGGAAATTGGGCGTCGCCAGTGGCCGGGCAAGCGAGCAGGACGCCACCTCGATGGCCCTCCAGGCCTGCCGTGATGCGGGAGGCGCCGACTGCGCCATCACAGCCATCGGCCCCTTCATGGTAGCCCCCCGGTAGACCTATCGGAGGCCGATCGACACCGCTTACGGGACCGCGCGCCGAGGGCCTTGACCGCCAACGCTCTCTGCCCCTATCCTGCTTATGCGAGTAAGTCGCAACAGCGGGAAGAAACGGCCGTCAAGGCATGTACATCTGCATTTGCAAAGCCATTCGCGAACGCGAGGTCGACGCCGCGGTGCGGGCGGGCGCCAGACGCCCGGCCGACGTGTTCAGAGCCTGCGGCAAGAGCCCCCAATGCGGGACCTGCGCCTGCGACATGCGCGATCGCATCGCGCATGCGATCGCACGCGAACGGGCCGTGGAGCCGACGCTCCTCGCGGCCGACTGATCGGAATGCCGAGCCTCAGCTCGGTCCCTTCCCTTCGCCCATTTGGCTCTGCAGATAATTCTGCACGCCCACCTTCTCGATCAGGCCGATCTCGGTCTCGAGGAAGTCGATATGTTCCTCGGCGTCCTCGAGGATGCTGACCGCGATCTCGCGACTGACATAGTCCTTGGCCTCTTCACAGGCCGTCACCGCTTCGACCAGCGCGGTCCGCGCGGCGGTCTCGAGCTTGAGATCGGCATCGAGGGCCTCGGGAACGTTCTCGCCGATCGCCAGGCGTCCCAGATCCTGAAGATTGGGCAGGCCGTCGAGCATGAGAATGCGCTGGATGAGCTTGTCGGCGTGTTTCATCTCGCCGATCGACTCCTCGTAGATCTTGTGGCCGAGGCGATCGAAGCCCCAGTGCTTCATCATGCGGGCGTGTAGGAAGTACTGGTTGATCGCCGTCAACTCGTTCTTCAGGAGCTTGTTGAGCTCGGCGATGATCTGCGGGTTGCCCTTCATGGCGAACCTCCTCTTTGAATGAGTCGGTTCTCACAAATACTCACCGATCAGGGGCACGCAACCACTGAGTGAGCGACTGAGAAACGTTCTCTGAAAAAAACGCGTGAGTGTCCTCGAAGCTCAGCGACTGAGAACCACTCGCCAAGATTCGCCATCGAGAGGCTCCTCAAGAGCCCACAACGCCTATCAGGGCTTTCGGATTTTACAGCAAAAAACGTAGCGCCATCGCAACGCGCAACGTCATAAGGTGAGGTGCGTTCATGTCGGACGCCGCCCGCCCGGGCCGATCCGGGCCAGCCAGCTGAGGATAGCGTTATGTCCAATTTCACTCTTCCGAAACTCCCCTACGCCGATGACGCGCTCGCGCCGGTCGTTTCGGCGAACACGATTTCCTTCCACTACGGCAAGCATCACAAGGCCTATGTCGACAAGCTGAACGAGCTCGTCCCGGGCACCGCGTACGAGGGCCTGTCGCTCGAAGAGGTCGTGAAGAAGTCGGCCAAGGACGAAAAGGGCAAGGCGATCTTCAACAACGCCGGGCAGATCTGGAACCATAACTTCTACTGGAACAGCATGGCGCCCAAGGGCGGCGAGCCGACCGGCAAGATCAAGAGCGCCCTCGACGACAGCTTCGGCGGCCTCGATGCCTTCAAGGCTGCCTTCAAGGCGGCAGCGGTCGGCCAGTTCGGCAGCGGCTGGGC
>CAZPOS010000043.1:3605-7811 GCA_964588065.1 uncultured Reyranella sp. | reverse complement strand
GGAAAACTGGCGGCAGCGGTCGATCGTGATTTTGGCAGTTTCGATGCCTTTAAGGAGAAATTCGAAGCTGCGGCAGCCAATCGTTTTGGCAGCGGCTGGGCCTGGCTGGTCAAGGGCGCTGACGGCAAGCTCAAGATCGAGACGACGGCCAACGCCGACACGCCGATGGCCCATGGCGGCACCCCGCTCCTCGTCGCCGACGTCTGGGAGCACGCTTACTACCTCGACTTCCAGAATCGCCGGCCGGACCACATCCAGGCCTGGCTCGACAAGCTCGCGAACTGGTCGTTCGCCGAGGCTAACCTAGGCTAAGGAGCAATCGATGTTGGGCACCATTCTACTGATCGTCCTGATCCTCATCCTGATCGGGGCATTGCCGACCTGGCCGCACAGCAGCGGCTGGGGCTACTACCCAAGCGGTGGTATCGGACTGGTGCTCATCATCGTGATCATCCTGCTGTTGATGGGACGCATATAGCGGCCCATCCGCGGTCCAGGGGGCGCCTTCGGGCGCCCCTTTTATTGTTGTCAGCCCCGGGCGTCAGTACCGGAAGGTCAGATTGATCGAGCCGAACTGCGTGACGCGATCGCGTTCGAAGAACTCGGGTGTGCGCAAGATCTGGGTGTAGGAAATCCGCATCCCTCGCCAGAGGACGGCGAGCCCCGCCTGGGCTTCTCCCACGAAGGGACGATGGGAAACACGCTGGCTGAAGCCGTCGGTGTTGCCGTCCAGGAAGATGTTGCGCGCGACCGCCTGCCCGTCGATTCCGGCGAACAGATACCAGCCGAAGCTGCCGTCGCCGATGAAGGCGTCCGACCCGGGCAGGGCCGGGCGCGCCCGCGTCGGGCCGAAGTCGTCCCGCAGGTTTTTGCCGATTCGGGCCGTGCCGCCCACGCTTCCATAGGTCGCGACGTTTCCCACCGCCGCGGCGGCGCGCGGAATGAAATCCACCTCGAGCTTGGGGTTGTCGATCAGTACGGCGCGGCCGGTGCGCCAGCGACGTTCGAACGTAAGCCCCACCGTCGGCTCGTTGTGAAGCTGGTTGCCCCAGCCATAGGCGGGATCCACCCCGATCAGATTGTGAAAATTGTTCTGCACGAACTCGCCGCCTGCCGCCGGGCCGATCACGCCCAGATCGAGTTGCAGCGTATCGAGGCGGGTCGGCTCGTCGCGGCCCGTGTCGGGATCATGGCGCTTGTAGGTGTATTGCAGCGCGAAGCTTGCATAGAGCCAGGCCGCATAGGGGCGGTCGTTGTAGATCGGATAGGACGCATAAGTGTCCTCCGGCGTGTAAATGTTCTGGCCGACCGAGACCGCGACCCGGCGGATCACCGAATCGGCGCGCGCCTCCCCGAGGAAGGTCGGAATCGTGGTCATGGCCACGAGGCCGTGCGGCATTTCGGTGATGGCCGGCGACAGCCAGCCGATCCTGACCCCGCTCGTGTAGTCGCGGTCCGAGCGGCCGAACCGGTTGAACACGTCGTTCTCGACCTGGAACGTGTAGATGTTGCGTTGCTCGTCCTCGGTCGCCGAAGGCGGCGGAGGCCGGGTGGAATCCCGGGACGTCTGTGTCCATGCCGCAGGGGCTGCGGTGCATAGGGCTGCCATCGCCAGAGCGATGGTCTTGGCGAGGCGAAGATGCATTCCCGCTCGAACGCCCTCGGCGGCGGCGGGTTCCGGCTATCGGACGTTTACGGACGCGCCGCGGTCCCAAAGGTCCGCCCGCCACCTCAGGGCGATCGCCACGGTGAGCACTATGCCGACCACGCTGTAGAAGGTCGCCGTCGCCGCGAAACCTGTCCATTCGACCAGCGGGCCCGACAGCAGCAGCCCCAGAGGCATGCCGTAGACGGCGAGCATGCGCACGCCCATCACGCAGCCCCGTAACGCGGGATTGGTGACGCGCAGAAGGATCACCGACATCGGGATCATGCAGAAGCTCTGGAAGAGACCCGCGCCGAACAGGACGATTTCGCCCAGCAGCGGGGTCGTGAGCCAGGAGAAGACGAGGTTGAGCGAAAGCCACACGAGCGTACAGACGATCATGGTGCGCGCTGGCCGGATGTGGGCGCCATACAGGGACACGAGGATCGAGCCGGTGAGCGCGCCCCCGGCAAAGCTGGCGATCAGCCAGCCCAGGCCGGTCTGGTCCATCCGGTAGATATCCTTGGCCACGTGGGCGAGCAGCGATCCGGTCAACGGGTAGGCTGCGAAGTTTACGAGAAAGGCAAGCAGCATCACCGCGCGCACGACCGGCGTCGACCAGACATAGGCGAAGCCTTGCCGCAAGGCGCTGAGGGCCGACGGCATGACCTCGCCATCTGCCAGGATCCGCAGCCGACGGGTGCCCACCCCGAAGGTCAGCGCCAGGCAGAGAGCGTAGACGCCACAGACCGCCACATAAGCCAGGCCGGAGCCCAGCGCCGCGACCAGGCCGGCGCCGGACAGGGCGCCAACGATGCGGGCGGAATCCGCAGTGGTCCGGGATACCCCCATGGCCCGCATCAGATAGTCGGCCGGCATCGTCTCGCCGACGAGCAGATTGCGCATCGTGATGTCGGACGGGCGGATCAACCCCATCAGGGTGGCGAGGATGAACACGGGCAGCGGAGCCGCGAGGCCCGAGAGGAAGAGGCCGGTCAGGCAGGCCGCCAAAATGAGATAGCCTGCCCGCATCAGAAGAAGGACGGTGCGGTTGCCGATCCGGTCTCCCGCCATGCCGAACAGCGGCGAGATCAGCGTACCGAGGAACTGCAGGGACCCGAACACCGCCAGCGCCAGGACCGAGCCGGTCGATACCAGCACGAACCAGCCCAGGATCACGCCCTCCATCTCGAACGCCCAGGAAGCGAGCAGATCTGACGGCCACTGGAAGCGAAAGCTTCGAATCCGAAAGGGCGCCAGCGCCGGCGCGTGTGCGATGAGGCTCAATTCCCGTTCGTTCCCTCACCCTGCGCATTTCGATTGAGCGCTTTGGGCTCGGTCAGGCTGCGCTTTCACGTCACAGATCGCAACGGCCGGCAGGGCATGGCCCGTCCGCACTAATGGCGGAACTCGGCCTCACAAAACCCTAATTCTGGTGGTTCTATTACGCACTCATTCTGAAATTTTAATTGGCTCCCCGTTGCGTTGGGGACCGGCTCAGAGCATTGTGACGAGGAACCGTCAAGCGGTAGTGGGCTGGAACCGCGTGCGGATTATGTCTTGGAGAAGTCCGCAATGGGCGGTGCCGTGAAGCGTACGAAGTTTCATCTGATTCTGATCAAGCCTACTCATTACGATGATGACGGCTATCCGATCACGTGGCTCAGGTCGCATATCCCGTCCAATACTCTGGCTGCGCTCTACGGCCTCGGCGAGGATTGCCGTCGGCGGGAAGTGCTGGGTCCGGACGTCGACATCGTCATCCATCCGATCGACGAGACCAATACGCGCGTCCGTCCCGACCACCTCATGGCCAAGATCGAGCGCAGCGGCGGCAAGGGCCTCGTCTGCCTCGTGGGCGTCCAGACCAACCAGTTCCCGCACGCCGTCGACCTCGCCCGCAAGTTCCTGAAGGGCCGCTTCCCGGTGACGATCGGCGGGTTCCACGTCTCCGGCTGCCTCTCGATGCTGCCGGTGACGCCGCCCGAGATCCAGGAAGCCATGGACATGGGCATCTCGATCTTCGCCGGTGAGGCCGAGGAAGGCCGCTTCGACTTGGTGCTGCGCGACGCGATGAACGGCACCATGAAGCCGCTCTACAACTACATGGACGATCTGCCGGGCCTCGAGGGCGCTCCGACCCCGCATCTGCCGCCGTCGGCGCTGGCACGCAACGAAGGCGGCATGTCGAGCTTCGACCTAGGTCGCGGCTGCCCGTTCCAGTGCTCCTTCTGCACAATCATCAACGTGCAAGGCCGCAAGAGCCGCTTCCGCACCGCCGACGATCTCGAAGCGATCATCCGCGAGAACTACAAGCAGGGCATCACGTCGTTCTTCATCACGGACGACAACATGGCCCGCAACAAGCACTGGGAAGATTTCTTCGACCGGCTCATCGAGTTGAAGGAGAATGAAGGCATTCAGCTGTCCCTGATCATCCAGGTCGACACGCAGTGCCATCGCATCCCGAACTTCATCGCCAAGGCACGCTGGGCCGGCGTCTACCGCGTCTTCATCGGCCTCGAGAACGTCAACCCGGACAATCTGCTGGCCGCCAAGAA
>CAZPOS010000043.1:0-3595 GCA_964588065.1 uncultured Reyranella sp. | reverse complement strand
CAGCGGCGCCTCGACCTGGGCCGGCTACATCCTGGGCTTCCCCGGCGACACGCGCGCTTCGATCCTGCGCGACATGGAGATCATCAAGAAGGAGCTGCCGCTCGACATCCTCGAGCTGTTCATGCTGACGCCGCTCCCGGGCTCGGAGGATCACCAGACCCTGTGGAAGCAGGGCGTCTGGATGGACCCCGACCTCAACAAGTACGACGTCCATCACCGCTGCGTGCATCACCCGAAGATGAGCGACGCGGAGTTCGAGCAGGTTTATCGCGAAGCCTGGGCGTCCTACTACACGCCCGAGCACATCGAGACGGTGGCGCGCCGCCATGGCGCGATCCCCGGCCGCGACCCGGCCGAGCCGGCGCGCTTCATGACCATGTTCAAGATCATGTTCGAGGCCGAGGGCGTCCATCCGCTGGAAGGCGGCGCGGTGCGCATGAAGTATCGCCTCGACCGCCGTCACGGTATGCCGATCGAACCGATCGGCGTGTTCCACTTAAAGGTGGCCAAGGATTTCTGGCGCAAGCTGAAGATCTACACCCGGCTCACGCTGCAGGGCATCGCGATCGGCCGCAAGGTCAAGAACGACCCGAAGCGCCTGGAATACACCGACCTGGCGCTCCAGCCCGTGGTCGACGAGGATATGGACAAGCTGTCCCTGTTCGCCGAGACGGCGGGCGGCGGTGCGGCCGTCAACAAGCGCCGCGGCGAGGACCTCGCCCGCGCCAAGGTCGCGGCGCAGCAGAACCAGCAGCGCCTGGCCGCCGCGGAGTAGCAGCCTCCGGAACCTGGCGGCTCGTCCCTCGGGCCGCCAGTCCCTTCTTTCCTAGTGAACGACCGGCGGCGTCACTTCGCCGAGACCGTCTGCCTCCGTGGCCGAAATCGTCGTGCGCACCATCGAGCGTTCGCGGGTGTAGTCCCACGGCCGGCCGCGATGGAGCATGGCGCGGTTGTCCCACATGACCGCGTCGCCCTGACGCCATTTGTGGCTGTAGACGAACTCCGGCCGCGTCGCCTCGTCGAGCAGGTGCGACAGGAGTTGGCGCGCATCGCGATCGTCCATGCCGTCGATCGCATAGGCATGGCTCGCGACATAGAGAGCGCGACGGTCGTTGGCCGGGTTGCGCCAGTTCAGCCGCCAGCGCACCGGCGGCAGGGCCTTGCGCTCCTCGGCATTGGCCAGGTCAGGGTGGATCTGGTCGCGGCTGTTGGCATAGGAGTGCGTCGCCACGGCATCCTTCAGCTTCTCCTGCATCTCCGCCGGCAGCCGTTCCCAGGCCAGCCGGGTGGAGGTGTATTCCGTCTCGCCGCCCTCACCGGGCAGCACGCGCGCGGTCAGCACGGAGGCGAGCGCCGGCGTCTTCTTGAAGGACGAATCGGTGTGCCAGAGCGCGTTGGCCTTGGCGACCAGCACCTGGCGATGATCCGGCGGCACGATCTCGCCCTTCTCGCCGACGTTGGTCAGGCGCGAATAGAAGCTGTTGGCGCCGAGCGAGGCGACTTTGGTCAGTTCCAGCGGTCCGAAGGCGCGGCTGTAGGCGACCTGGATGTCGTCGGCGATCTGCTGGTCGCGGAACACCAGCAGCGAATGGGTCTCGAAGGCTTCGCGGACGGCCTTGTAGGCCTCGGCATCCGTCGCGACGTCGAGCAGCGAGACACCTTTCACCTCGACGCCGAAGCCATCGGCCAGCGGGACCAGTTCCATCGCGTTCCTCCTTGCAGTTTCTTCTGTGAAGGGGAATTTATCGCACCGGCGCGGCGGGCGGCTATAGTAGGAATCCTGCACCCGAGGCATTGCTGTATCCCGTATGGCCGTCCAGTCCCCGTCCGCCCCCCGCCTCGCCTTCGTCTGTGCCAGCACGTCGACGGCCCGTGAGGCCAAGGCCCGCCTCGAGCAGATCTATGGCGCTGTGCCGACCGCGGAAGCCGACATCATCGTCGCGCTGGGTGGCGACGGACTCATGCTGCAGGCGCTCCACCGCAACATGCGGCGGCTCAAGCCGATCTACGGCATGAATCTCGGCACGGTCGGCTTCCTGCTCAACACCTACAAGGAAGCCAACCTGTTGAAGCGCCTGAAAAAGGCCCGCCAGGTGACGCTGACGCCGCTGCGCATGCTGGCCACCAATACGCGCGGCAAATCTTCGGAAGTCCTCGCCATCAACGAGGTGTCGCTGCTGCGCTCCAGCCGGCAGACCGCGCGCATCGAGGTGGCGGTCGACGGCCAGAAACGGCTGCCCGAGCTTCATTGCGACGGGGTGCTGGTGGCGACGCCCGCCGGCTCGACCGCCTACAATCTCTCGGCGCACGGACCGATTCTGCCGCTGGGCGCCGGCCTGCTGGCGCTGACGCCGATCAACGCCTTCCGCCCGCGGCGCTGGCGCGGTGCGCTGCTGCCCCGCACCTCCCGGGTCGAGTTCACGATCCTCGATCCGAAGAAGCGTCCCGTCGCGGCAGCGGCCGATTCGGTCGAGATCGCCAACGTCGCCCATGTCGAAGTGACCGAGGCCAGCGACACGAAGCTCACGCTGCTGTTCGACCCCGAGCACGATCTAGAGGAACGCATCCTGAAGGAGCAGTTCGCTCCTTGAGCCGCGGCAACGACATTCCCGTGAAACCCGGGAAGAAGAAGATCATCGGCCACGAGGGCTGGCAGCCTCTGGCACTGGCGCTCGCCATCGGCACGCTGGGCGGTTTCGTGTTCGACTGGCTGCGCATGCCGCTCGCCTGGATGCTGGGCGCCTGCGTCTTCTCCACCGTCGCCGCCTTCCTCGGCCTGCGCGTCGGCATGCGGGTGCGACTGCGCCAGGGGATGATCATCATCCTGGGCGTGCTGCTCGGGTCGGGCTTCACGCCGGAACTGCTGCAGCGGCTGGGCGAATGGGCGGTCAGCCTCTGCGTCCTCACCGGCATGACCATGACCGGCGCCACGCTCTGCTATGCCTGGCTCCGCCGCGTCACCGACTGGGACAAGGTCACCTGCTACTTCGCAGCCATGCCCGGCGGGCTGAACGACATGACCATCATGGGCGGCTCGATGGGCGGCGACGAGCGCTCGATCGCGCTCGCGCATGCGCTGCGAATCCTGACGGTCGTGCTCACCATTCCGGTCTGGTACCGGTTGGTCAACGGCGCGCAGACCAGCGTGCTCACCATGGTCCACGGGCCAACCGGCAACGACTGGAAGGATTACGCCATCCTCGTCGCCTGCGGCGTGATCGGCGCGATCCTCGGCCGCCTGCTGCGCCTGCCGGCCAGCTTCATGATGGGCCCGATGATCGTGAGCGCACTTGCCCATCTCGGCGGCCTCACCAACTCGCAACCGCCGGGATTCCTGGTCGCCGCCGCCCAGGTCGTGGTCGGCACCGGCATCGGCTGCCGTTTCGTCGGCACCAACTTCGACAAGCTGCACAAGGAGCTGGCTGCCGCCATCGGCGCCGCCTTCATCCTGATCGCCTGCGCTGTCGGGTTCGCCGAGATCACCCACGCGCTGACCGGCCTCAATCTCGACGCCACCGTCCTGAGCTACGCCCCCGGCGGCTTTGCCGAGATGAGCCTGATCGGCCTGGCGCTCGGCATCGAGATCGCGATGGTG
>CAZPOS010000042.1:0-27298 GCA_964588065.1 uncultured Reyranella sp. | reverse complement strand
CACCGCCTCGTGGATCAGGCGGGTCTGGTCGATGCCGGGATACCTGGCCGTCACCAGCGCGAACATCTCGCCGACCAGCGGCAGGTCGAGCAGGTCCTTGACCTCGAACAGGCCGGCGCGCAGCCCGTCGTCGATGTCGTGGTTGTTGTAGGCGATGTCGTCGCTCAGCGCCGCCACCTGCGCCTCCGGCCCGGCATGGCCGTCGAGCTCCAGATCGTGGTCCTTGCAATAGTCGACGATGGCGGCCGGCAGCTCGGTCAGCGCCCGCCCCGGCGTCAGAAGCGGCCCATTGTGCTTGACCGCGCCCTCGAGCGTTTCCCAGGTGAGGTTCAGCCCGTTGAACTCGGCGTAGCGGTCCTCGAGCTTGGTCAGGATGCGCAGCGTCTGGGCGTTGTGGTCGAAGCCGGCATAGGGGGCCATGACGCCGTGCAGCGCCTCCTCGCCGGCATGGCCGAACGGCGTGTGGCCGAGATCGTGGGCCAGCGCCACGGCCTCGCCGAGATCCTCGTCGAGGCGCAGCACGCGGCAGATCGTGCGCGTGATCTGGGCGACTTCCAGCGAATGGGTCAGGCGCGTGCGGTAGTGATCGCCCTCATGGAACACGAAGACCTGGGTCTTGTGCTTCAGGCGCCGGAACGCCGTCGAGTGGATGATGCGGTCGCGGTCGCGCTGGAACGGGCTGCGGCTCGGCGACTCAGCCTCGCGATGATAGCGGCCCCTGCTCTGCCACGGCAGCGTCGCATAGGGCGCCAGTGCCTCGTGTCGCCACATAACCTCGGCCAAACGCGGTCCTCCTGCTGGCCCGCGTTCTACGCCGTCCCGCCCGGAATGGCCACTTGGCGCGCTCTATTTGACCAGCGTGACGGGCACCTTCGAGTGCGCGATCACATCCTGGGCGACCGAGCCCAGCAGCACGCCGGTGAGGCCGGTATGGCCGCGGGTGCCCATGACCACCAGGCCGGCGCCCAGCTTGCGGACGAAGTCGGCGACGACCTCGCCCTGGCGGCCGACGCCGACATGCTTCTTCGCGGCGACCGAGGCCTTCCCGGCCAGCGCCACCGCCGAGGCGAGGGCCTTCTCACCCTCTTCCCGGTGATAGGAATCGATCTGTTCGCGCGACACGAAGGTCGAGACGGCACCGCCGACGCTCGGCTGCACGTTCAGCAGGTGCAGCTCGGCCGCGCAGCCGGTGGCGACCATGTCGAGCGCGTGCTGGACGGCGCGATCGGAAGTCTCCGAACCGTCGACCGCGACGAGGATGGCGTTGATCTTGTGCATTTCCCCTCCTGGTGCTTCTTCTTGGCCCGTTGCTGGAGGAAGTAGCCGACCGCGACGACCAGCACCGCGCAGCCGATCTCGAGGATCGTCTTGGCATGGGGCGTGAGCGCGGTGAGCTTGGCGGCATAGCCCGGATCGGTGGCCAGCACCTCACCGGCGATCCAGCCCAGCAGCGCGCCGCCGGCGATCACGATGACCGGGAAGCGGTTGAGCAGGGCCATGATCAGGGTGGCGCCGAACACGATCAGCGGGATGGAGATGATGAGGCCCAGCACCATCAGGGTCGTGTCGCCCTTGGCGGCGGCGGCGATGGCGATGGCGTTGTCGAGGCTCATCACGGCGTCGGCGATGATGATGGTGCGGATGGCCGAGCCCAGGGAGCTGGCCGCCTTGACGCCGCCCTCGCCCTCTTCCTCGCCCTGCACCAGCTTGATGCCGATCCACAGCAGCAGCATGCCGCCGATGAGCTTCAGGAACGGCACCGAGAGCAGGTAGTCGACGATCAGGACGAACAGGATTCGCAGCAGGATGGCGCCGCCGCTGCCGATGATGATGGCCGGCCGCTGGTGCTTCTTCTCCAGGTTCCGGCAGGCCAGCGCGATGACCAGCGCGTTGTCGCCCGACAGGATGATGTTGACCAGAATGATCTGGGTCAGACCGCTCCAGAAAGCGGGCGTCAGCTCAAATCCCATGTTTCAGCGGTCCCCGTACCGTATTCCCCCGCCCGTCTGTTTCCCAGCGGCGGGCGCTTCTATGCTTCGGCCGAAGGTGTTAGTGCAGCCCTCCCGTAGGGGCAAGCCAAACCGGACAGGATCCAGGGACGAAATCGCATGGCGAGCAGTGCTGGTTACAACAGGATGTTCCCCGTCTCGTGGACGGAATTGCATCGCGATGCCCGGGCGCTCGCCTGGCGCCTGGCCGACCTCGGCCCGTTCAAGGGCCTGGTCGCGATCACCCGCGGCGGCCTGGTGCCGGCGGCCATCGTCGCACGGGAGCTGAACCTTCGCCTGATCGACACGGTCTGCTGCTCGACCTACGACCGCATGGAGCGCGGCGCCAAGGTCGAGCTGCTGAAAGGCACCTCCGCCGAGCAGGACAAGGGCGCCGGCTGGCTGATCGTCGACGACCTGGTCGACACCGGCGTGACCGCCCGGGCCGTGCGCGCGATGCTCCCCCAGGCTCATTTCGCCACGGTCTATGCAAAACCCGCCGGCCGGCCGGTGGTCGATAGTTACGTGACCGAGGTGAGCCAGGACACCTGGATCCTGTTCCCCTGGGACCAGGAGGCGGTCATGGCCAAGACGATCATCGAACTGAAGGGCGACGCCAAGTGAGGCACGCCGCCGACACCACACCCATTGTCATCCCGAGCGCAGCGAGGGACCTTTCAGGCCGCCCTTCAAGGGTCCCTCGCTGCGCTCGGAATGACAGTGTGCGGGACATTACGATGTGCGCCATTCGTATCTCTGCGCCGATGGGAGCCAACCAATGAAGTGCTACGTCATTCCCGCCCCCAAGGGCATCGACTCGCTCACCCTGGCGGAGCGGCCGGATCCGGCGCCGGGGCCGCGGCAGGTGCTGGTGCGGGTCAAGGCGACGTCCCTGAACTACCGCGACCTGCTCACCATCGAGGCCCAGTATGCGCGCTCGGCGCCCAAGCCCGACCTGATCCCGCTGTCGGACGGCGCGGGCGAGGTCGTGGCGATCGGAGCGGGCGTGAGCCGGGTCAAGGTCGGCGACCGGGTCGCCGGCTGCTTCATGCAGCGCTGGTTCGGCGGCACCATCAGCGAAAGCGCCATGCCCTCGGCGATGGGCGGTGCGATCGACGGCATGCTGACCGAGCTCGCGGTGCTGGAAGAAGAAGGTGTCGTGAAGCTGCCGGCGCATCTCAGCTACGAGGAGGGTGCCACCCTCCCCTGCGCCGCGGTCACGGCCTGGAACGCGCTGGTCGAGATCGGCCATCTGAAGGCGGGCGATGTCGTTCAGATCCAGGGCACCGGCGGCGTCTCGATCTTCGCGCTGCAGTTCGCACGCATGTTCGGCGCGCGCGTGATCGGAACATCGAGTTCGTCCGCCAAGGCCGAGCGGCTGAGGGAGATGGGGGCCGAGGCGGTGATCGACTACAAGACGATGCCGGACTGGGACCAGGAAGCACTCAAGCTCACCGGCGGCCGCGGCGCCGACATCACGGTCGAGGTCGGCGGTGCCGGTACCCTGCCGCGCTCCTTCACGGCCACGCGGCTGGGCGGGTCGATCGCGGTGATCGGGCTGCTCTCGGGCATGGCGACCCTCGATCCGATGCCGATCCTGCGCCGCAACCTCAAGGTCCAGGGCCTCTATGTCGGCAGTACGCAGATGTTCGAGGCGATGAACCGTGCCATCGAGGCCAATGGCCTCAGGCCCGTCATCGACAAGGTCTTCCCGTTCGCCGAAGCCCAGGCGGCCTACCGGCACCTGAAGAGCCAGCAGCATTTCGGCAAGATCGTCATTTCACACGCCTAGGAAGCAGATAACATCATGATGAAGCGTCGTCTGTTCAGCGCCGGCCTGGTGGCCGCGCCCTTCGTGAAGCCCGCCTTCGCCCAGAACGCTCAACCCGCCTGGCAACCGTCGGGACCGATCAAGATGGTCGTGGCCTATCCGGCCGGCGGCCCGACCGACGTGATCGCGCGAATCGTCGCCGCCGACATCTCCGGCCCGCTCGGCCAGCAGGTCGTGGTCGAGAACGTCTCGGGCGGCGCCGGTGCGATCGGCACGCGCGCCGTCGCCAAGGCCAAGCCTGACGGGCAGACGATCACCTTCGGCAACAACCAGACGCATGGGAACAACATGTTCATGCTGAAGGAGCCGGGCTACGACGCGGTGAAGGACTTCGCGCCGCTGGCCGGCGCCGGCGCGTTCGAGCATGTCTTCGTCGTGCGCAACGACCTTCCGGTCAAGAACATCCAGGAACTGATCGCGCTGGCCAGGTCGAAGCCCGGCGAGCTGAACTACGGCTCGACGGGCATCGGTTCGGGCTCGCACCTGTCGACCGAACTGTTCATGGCGCGCACCGGCATCAAGATGACCCAGGTGCCCTATCGCGGCGCACCGCCGCTGGTGCAGGACCTGGTCGGCGGCCGCATCGACATCTCCAACTCGACGCTGCCCAGCGTGCTGGCGCAGATCAAGGCGGGAACGATCCGCGCCATCGCCATCGGCAGCGCCAAGCGCAACCCGCATCTCCCCGACGTGCCGACGCTCGAGGAGCAGGGCGTGACCGGCGCCAACGCCTCCTCGTGGGCGGCCTTCTTTGCGCCGGCGGGCACGCCGCAACCGGCGCTCGACCGTCTGTCGGCCGAGATCATGAAGAGCCTGAAGAAGCCCGAGATTGTCGAGAAGATCGACAAGCTCGGCTTCACCGTCGAGCCGCGCGATCCGGCACGGTTCAAGCCGTACCAGGAGCAGGAGATCGCGACCTGGGTGAAGATCGCCAAGGATGCCGGGATCGAGCCGGGAGAATAGGCAGCGCCATGAAGAACCTCTGGTCCGACGACGACGCCCAGCAAGCCATCGCGAGCCACGCCGCCAAGGGCATCGGCGAGGACCTGGCGCTGCGGGTCTATACGACGCGCCTGCTGGGCGGCGAGCCGAAGCTGGTGCTGCACGGCGGCGGCAACACCTCGGTGAAGACGCGCATGGCCGACGTCACCGGCCAGCCCCTCGACGTGCTTTGCGTCAAGGGCAGCGGCTGGGACATGGGCACGATCGAGGCGCCCGGCCTGCCCGCCGTCCGCCTCGCGCCGCTGCGCGAGCTCGAAGGGCTGCAGGCGCTGAGCGACGAGGACATGGTCAACGTGCAGCGCGCCAACCTGCTCGACAGCAAGGCGCCCAACCCCTCGGTCGAGACGCTGCTGCACGCCTTTCTGCCCCACAAGTTCATCGACCACACCCACTCCAACGCGGTGCTGGCGCTGACCGACCAGCCCGACGGCGCCGAACTGGCGGCCGATCTCTATGGCAAGCGCGCGGCGCTCGTGCCCTATGTCATGCCGGGCTTCGCGCTCGCGAAGAAGACGGCGGAGATCGCGCGGGCCCATCCCGACGTCGAGGGGCTGATCCTGCTGAAGCACGGCATCTTCTCGATGGGCGCGACGGCGGAAGAAGCCTATGTCCGCATGATCGATCTCGTGACCATGGCCGAGCAGCGCCTCGCCAAGGCCACCCGCAAGATCTTCCCCGGCGCCACCCTGCCCGCCAGCCCTGCGACGGCGGCGGAGATCGCACCGATCCTGCGCGGCCTTTTCTCGCTGCCCGCAAAGAGCGGCGGCCGCGAAGCCGCGCAACGCTTCGTGTTCGAGTTCCGCAGCTCGCCCGAGATCCTGGCCTACGTGAACGGCAAGGAGATCGCGCGCTACAGCCAGCAAGGGCCGGTGACGCCCGACCACGCGATCCGCACCAAGAACGTGGCCTTCATCGCGCCGGCGCCGGAGGCCGGCAAGCTCGAGACGTTCACGAGCGACGCCAAGGCCGCGCTGGAGAAGTTCTCGGCCGACTATCACGCCTATTTCATGCGCTACAACGGCAAGCAGATCGTGGCGAAGAAGGAGCTCGATCCGATCCCGCGCGTCGCGCTGGTCCCCGGCGTCGGCCTGTTCGGCATCGGCAACACATCGAAGGATGCCAAGATTGCCGCGGACCTCGCCGAGACGACGGTGGCGGTGATCGCCGATGCCGAGCGGCTCGGCACCTACGAGTGCATTCCCGAGCCCGACATCTTCGACATCGAATACTGGTCGCTCGAGCAGGCCAAGCTCAGCGCGGCGGCCGAGAAGCCGCTGGCGCGGCGCATCGTCGTCGTGACCGGCGGCGCGTCGGGCATTGGCGCGGCGACGGCCGCCGCCTTCACCCGCGAGGGCGCCGAGGTAGCGGTGCTCGACCGCGACGTCTCAAAGGTGAAGGGCTTCGCGGTCGCCTGCGACGTGACTGACCCGAAGTCGGTGCGCGAGGCTTTCGACAAGGTCGCGGCGACCTTCGGCGGCGTCGACATCGTGGTCTCCAATGCGGGCGCCGCCTGGCAGGGCCGCATCGGCGACGTCGACGAGGCCGTGCTGCGCCAGAGCTTCGAGCTCAATTTTTGGGCGCATCAGAGCGTGGCCCAGAACGCGGTCCGCATCATGCGCACCCAGGGGCTGGGCGGCTGCCTGCTGTTCAACACCTCCAAGCAGGCGGTGAATCCCGGCCCGGACTTCGGCCCCTACGGACTCCCGAAGGCCGCGACCCTGTTCCTGATGCGCCAGTACGCGCTCGACCATGGTGCCGACGGCATCCGGGCCAACGCCGTGAACGCCGACCGCATCCGCACGGGTCTCCTGACGGACGAGATGATCGCCCAGCGATCGAAGGCGCGCGGTCTCAGCGAGGCCGACTACATGGGCGGCAACCTGCTCGGCCTCGAGGTGACGGCGGACGACGTGGCGCAGGCCTTCGTTTCGCTGGCCAAAGCGGCGAAGACGACGGGCGCTGTAACGACCGTGGACGGTGGTAACATCGCGGCCGCCCTGCGTTAGGGCTCCTCATCCCAGGGAGGTCCCGTTGCCGATCGAGACTCGTCCGCTCCAGCCGCTGCAGCCCGGCTTCGCCGCCGAGATGACCGGCGTCGATGCGACGCGGCCGCTGACGCCCTCTGATGTCGCGGCGATCGAGGCCGGCATGGACAGATACGCCGTGCTGGTCCTGCCCGGCCAGGACATGACCGACGAGCAGCAGCTCGCTTTCACCCGCCATTTCGGGCCGCTGCAGGCAGGCGCCAACACCGGCATGACCGCCGCCGACATGCGCCTGCACGATGCCTTCGCCGACGTCTCAAACCTCGACAAGCAGAACCGCAAGCTGGAGCGCGACGATCGCCGCCGCATGGCCGCGCTCGGCAACCGGCTCTGGCACTCGGATGCCACCTTCCGCATCGTGCCGGCACGCTACTCGCTACTGAGCGGCCGCATCGTGACGCGCGACGGCGGCAACACCGAGTTCGCCGACATGCGCGCAGCCTACGACGCCCTCGACGACGCGACCAAGGCAGAGATCGAGGACCTGGTGTGCGAGCATTCGCTGATCTATTCGCGCGGCCAGCTGGGCTTCACCAACTTCACCGACGAGGAACGCCACCGCATGAAGCCGGTGCTGCACAGGCTCGTGCGAACACATCCGGTCACCGGCCGAAAGTCTTTGCTGCTGTCGGCGCATATCGGCGCAATCGTCGGCTGGCCGCGGCCCGAGGCCATGGCGTTCATCCGCGACCTGATGGAGCACGCGACCCAGCCCGAGTTCGTCTACGTCCACCGCTGGACGAAGCATGACTTCGTGATCTGGGACAACCGCACCACCATGCACCGCGTCCGCCGCTTCGACGACCTCACCATCGTCCGCGACATGCGCCGCACCACGACCATGAGCGAAGGCCCGACGGTCGAGGGACAGCAGGCGGTCTAGATCGGAAAATCAGAGCGGGAACTTGACGCCTGCTCTTGTCATCTTGTTGAGTTCGGCATTCGTAAGTTGGCACAAGTAGGGGCCGCTCGCGTAGCCCTGCAGGAAGCCGAACGAGATCTCAGCGCCCGACCGGCTGAAGGCCCAATTCCCCGGCTCGTTCAGAATTTCGGAGAATGTACGCACCGTTCCTTCTTCGTCGGGGACGACAGTGCCTGGTTCGAAATCATCGTCACGGAAGTTTCGCTTGAGCGAAAAGAATGCCGGATACCGCGGACCGTTCAGGAGGGGGAGGTCGTCGGCAAGTTCGAACTGAAGCCGGCAGGCGTTTGCCAGCAGGCCCAGTCGCAACGTGTCGCGCGGCGAGAAGACTTCGCCTTTCCGCAGGTCGACGTTGATCGCCCGCGCGTAGGACATCCCGTGCGAACCGCAACACACCAAATGTTCGTAGCCCGCAGAAATGAAGGTGGCGGAACGATACAATGAGGAGAGCAACAGCTTTTGCTCGAGCTTGCCTACTTGCGAAGCATCGAACGTTTCGGTGAGCGGCAGTTTCGCGGCGGCCTCCGCGACCAGCTGATTGAACAGGCGCTCGCCGGATGTTCGCGGCTGATCGAACTCGACGATCTCCGCCACCACGGCGATGTTGGGCTCCCGGTTCGGTCCTCTGCGCAAGCCAAACCGGAGGCGGCCGTCGAGCCCATCGCCACCCTCGATCGATCGAAGATCCTTCACATGATTGTCGATGAGGCGCCGCAGGCATTGAATATCGATGGCGTCATAGGGAGGATTGATGCGAGTCGAGCACACGCTGTTCCGGCTCAGTTCCCAACGATCCTCGAACAAGGAAAACGCCTCTCGTTCCTCCTTCGGAAGGGCCGCCATGCTTCGCGCAACTTCTGCTTCCCGACGCTCATCCGCCGACTTGACGTCAGGGTTCCCGCAAATCGCCTTGTAGTCCTTGCGACCGACGGTGCAGTCGATCGCCCATGCCCCGGCATCGGGCATAACCAAAGCGCCGCAGGCCGCCATCGCGGCAGCCCAAGCCATCAAGGTGAATCTAGCGGCCCTCAATCTCCGTATCCTTCTTTGGGATCAGGTCGTAGGGCAATGCGAAGCCCGGCATCGCCCTGATGCGATCGCGCCAGGCGGAGAGGTTCGGTCTCGAATCGATCGACAGGCCACCTTCGTGCGCAAAGACCATGCGGCCCCAGCAGCCGATATCGGCGATCGAGCAGGCATCGCCCACCAGCCATTCGCGGCCGGCCAGCGACCTGTCCGCGAAGTCGAGCGCCGCCTCGGCCTGTGGGCGGAAGAAGTTCACGATGTCCTGCGACACGTCGGGGCGGAAGCGCGCGAAATGGCGGACACGGGCCACGTTGGTGATGGCGTCGTTCTCCCACGACAGCCACTCGCGCGCCTGCCAGCGATGCTGCTCGGTCTTCGGCTCGAAGTGCCCGGTCGTGCGCGCGAGATAGTCGAGGATCACGTTCGACATCACGAGGGTGAGCCCGCGATGACGCAGCACCGGCACCTGGCCGTAGCGGTTGATCGCGAGATGCGCGGCCTCCTTCTGCACGCCGTTCTTCAGATTGACCGTGCGGAACGAGAACGGCAGGCCCGAGAGCGCCAGGAAGAGCATCGGCTTGTAGCTCGAACTCGACGTGAAACTGCCGTGCAGGACGAGGTGCTCGTCACTCATACGATCTCTCCAAGAACCATCAGAACGGGACTGTGACGCCGCTCTTCACGAAACGGGGCAGCTCCACAGTCGGAATCAGGCAGGCAAAATCGGCTCCGGCATATCCCAGCAGGTATCCGAACGACAAGACGAGTTCCTTTTCCGTGACACGCCAGACGACGCGTTGCATCAGCTGCGCGAATCCTTCGGTGGGGTAAGCCCGGGCGAATTCTTGCCCCTGTCCCGGCATAGGGCCATCGAGGCGCGAGAACTCTGCCCAGCAATGATCGGCGACATCCGCAAGCTTCACGAGATCGGCCAGCCGCACATCCCGGCCGGTTAGGGAATCGATGTTGAGCGAATCGGCCCATGAGGTCCCGTGGGCACCGCAGCACAGCCATCCGCCGATGCCCGCCGACAGCAGGCGCGGCGAGCGATACAGGGTGCCGGTCATGGTATCGGCGACGTCCGCTCCGTCGAGGACGATCGGGCCGGTGAAGTTCATCTTGACGGGCCGCTCGTTGACCCATTGGTTGTAGCGGCGCTCCGCATCGTCGCGGGCGGGATCGAAGACCGGGTAGGTCGCGAAGACATTGACCTGGGTCCGCGTGTCGTCCCGCCGCCGGTCGACGATCCTCAGGGAGCCGCAACCGGCCGATACGATCCTCAGGGTCGCTGAGTCTCGCCCCCAGGCGTCGTAGTCGCCCCGGGCCTGGACGCAATCCGCCGCGTATGCGGTAGAGACGCCCAGTAATCCGAGTGCCACGAGAAACAAAACCGCAAGGCAGCGAAACGCCATGGCTATACTGTCGCCCGCGCCGTTGAATGCAGCAAGCGGCACGATAGAGTGGCGGCCCGGAGGAAACGAACATGACAGCGCTGAAGCGCCGGCAGGTCGGGAAGACGACGCTCGAGGTCACCGAGATCGGCCTCGGTGGCGCGCCGATGGGTGGATTTCGCGCCACAATTCCCGATGCGGAAGCGGTGCAGCTCACCAACGACGGCTACGATGCCGGCATCCGCTACTTCGACACGTCGCCGTTCTACGGCTATGGCCGCAGCGAGCTGCGCATGGGCGCCGCCCTGCGCGAGAGGCCGCGCGACAGCTACGTGCTGTCGACCAAGATCGGCCGCATCCTGCATGTGCGCAAGCCGGGCGAAGCGTTGCCCAAGGATTTCCGCGAGAATGGGCTGCCGGGCTTCGTGCCCCAGTTCGACTACACCTATGACGGCGTGATGCGCTCGCTGGAGCATTCGCACCTGCGGCTGGGACTCGACAGGATCGATATCGCGCTGGTCCACGATGTCGACTTCTGGACCATCAAGGACCGTGCGATCCTCGACGAGCGCTTCAAGACGGTGATGGATTCGGGCTTTCGCGCGCTCGACGAGTTGCGCAAGGCCGGAATCATCTCGGCGATCGGCGTCGGCATCAACGAGAGCGATACCAGCACGCGGTTCATCAAGGCCGGTGACTTCGACTGCATGCTGCTGGCCGGGCGCTACACCCTGCTCGAGCAGGGCGCGCTGGAGGAATTCCTGCCGGAGTGCACCAAGCGCAACGTTTCGGTGATCCTGGGCGGGCCGTACAATTCGGGGATCCTCACCGGCAACGTGAAGCCCGGCGCGACACACGACTATGCGGCCGCGCCGCAGCCCCTGGTCGACAAGGCCCAGAAGATCGAGGCGGTGTGCCGGCGGCATGGCGTGCCGCTCGGCGCCGCGGCCATGCAGTTCCCGCTGTTCCACCCCGCTTTCTGTTCCGTCATCCCCGGCGCGCTCAGCGTCGCCGAGGTGAAGCAGAACGTGGCCCATATGGACGTGAAGATTCCGGTCGAGCTGTGGAGCGAGCTCAAGCAGGAGAAGCTGCTCGATCCCGCGGCCCCCACCCCCAACTGAGGATACCGATATGAAAATCGTCGATGCGCAGATCCATATCTGGTCGCAGACCGTCACGCCGCCCTCGGGCCTGCATCGCAAGGTCGAGAAGTTCACGGCCGAAGAAGCGCTGAAGGAGATGGATGAGGCCGGCGTCGATGCGGCGCTGATCCACCCGCCCTACTCCTGGGACCCGGACTCCAATCAGCTCGCGCTCGATGCCGCACAGAAATACCCGGACCGTTTCGCCGTGATGGGCCAGTTCCCGCTGCAGGACCCCGAGAGCCGCGAGCGCATCAAGGGCTGGCGCGACCAGCCCGGCATGATGGGCCTGCGCTGGGCGCTGCTGCAGCCGGCCGAGCAGAAGTGGCTGAACGACGGGCTGCTCGACTGGGTGTGGCCGGCTGCCGAGAAGGAAGGCATTCCGGTCGCGACCATGGGTGGCATCTTCCCCGACAAGTTCCGCGCGATCGCCGAAGCGCACCCCAACCTCAAGATGATCGTCGACCATTGCGGCCTGAACCGTCACGGCCAGGACGAGGAGGCCTTCATCCATCTCGACAAGCTGGTGGCGCTGGCGAAGCTGCCCAACGTCGCCGTCAAGGCGACCGGCGCACCGCATTATTCGACAAAGGGCTATCCGTTTAGAAACATCCAGGACGGGCTGCACCGCATCTTCGACGCCTTCGGTCCCAAGCGCTTCTTCTGGGGCACCGACATCACCCGCATGCAATGTACCTACCGCCAGTGCGTGACCTTCTTCACCGAGGAACTGCCCTGGCTGAAGGGACGCGACCTCGAAGACGTAATGGGTCGCGGCCTGTGCGAATGGATCGACTGGGAGCTGAAGTTCGACTGATTAGACTGCCGGGAGATTGAGGAGTCGACGTGAGTACACCCCCAAAGAAACTCACGACTGAAACTGACGACCGGCAGCTTCGCCCGCCGGCCGAAGAAGCACCTGTCGAGCAACCGCGGGTTCATGTGATGGAAGTCTATGAGCGCAGCCATGCAAAGTACGCCGATCTGTACAAGAAGCTGGCTCAGTAAGGTCGCCCATGCCCCCGGAATGCATAGTTCCCCCAACGACTCCGCCGTCTCGACCGGAGCCGAGCGCAGCGAGGCAAAGTGGAGAGACCTTCTTTCTACGAATTGCCGGCTTTTGGTGGAGAGAAGGTCTCTCCACTTCGCGCCTGCGGCGCTCCGGTCGAGACGACGGGATGCTCTACTTTTTCTTCGGCAGGATCTGTCCGCGGATCTCGCCGTCGGGGTACTTTTCGGTCAGGACGTTGACGTACCAGAGGCCGGCCAGGACTTCCTTGGCCTGCTGCTCGGTGAGCGTTACGCCGTCGCTCACGGTCGAACGGTCGGCGTAGAAGGGCACGTCGATGGGAACGACCTGGACCGCATTCTGATCCGCCGCGGCGGGACCGTAGAGGCCGGCCTGGCGCACCGGCCCGCTCAGGCGCACCAGGTTGATCTTGTATTCCAGCACCCTGGTCGACGGGCGGTAGGTCGCCGCGAAATAGCCCTCGCCCTTGCTGTCGGTCGCCGGCACGACGCGCGCGCCGCCCAGGTCGGCGCGCAGGTCGGTCTTCGGCAGGTTGGGCTCGCCCATGTTGAACGAGCAGGCCGAGGCCGCGACCAACGGGCCGAGGGATAGGATGAGACGGCGGGACGGGAGGCTCATGCTTCAGTCTACGTCGCCAATCCGCCCGACGTCCCCGGCCTCGATCACGCTTTGTGATGCACCGGCGCCCGGCCGTAGACCGGCGTCGGCAGACCCTCCTGGCGCGCCTTGAGCTGCAGCGACAGGAAGATCGAGTAGAGGCGCGACTGCATCAGGTTGCCGCCGTGGAACCACAGGTTCTCCTGCGCCGTCGGCTTCCACATGTTGCGCAGCTCGCCCTCCCAGGGGCCGGGATCCTTGGCGGTGCCGGAACCCAGGCCCCAGCACTTGCCCACCTTGTCGGCGACCTCGGGCGAGATCAGCTCCGCCGCCCATTGGTTCATCGAACCGTAGCCGGTGGCATAGACGACGAGGTCGGCCTTCAACTCGCTGCCGTCGTTCAGCACGACGGACTCCTCCGTCATGCGCGCGATCTCGACGCCGGACCTGAGCTTGATGCGGCCGTCGGCGATCAGCTCCGAGGCGCCGACGTCGATGTAGTAGCCCGAGCCGCGCCGCAGATACATCGGGCCGATGCCGGTATTGTCCTCGCCGAAGGTGAGCTTGAAGCCGGCCTTCTCCAGGCGTGCGTAGAAATCCGCATCCTCGTGCCGGATCCGCTCCATCACCGGCTGCGCCACGGTCGGCAGGGCACCGTAGGGCATCGAGGCCGTGGTGAGGTCGGCGATCTCGGTGGTGATGCCGGAGGCCACCGCCTCCTCCGAGTAGAGCGGCCGGTTGCGCGCCAGCGTATCGGCGCGCACGACCAAGGTCGGCGAGCGCTGCAGCAGGGTGACGTCGGCGCCGTGCTCCCAGAGCTCCGCGGCGATGTCGTGCGCCGAATTGTTCGAGCCCACGACCACGCACTTCTTGCCGGCCCAGCCTTCGCCGCCGGGGTGACGGCTGGAATGATGCTGCCTGCCCTTGAAGCGCTCCGCGCCGGGGAAGGCCGGAATCTCCGGGAAGCCCGACATGCCGGTCGCGATCACGAGCTGCTTCGGCTTAAGAGTCACCTCCCTGCCGTCGCGTTCGACGACGACCGTCCACTCGCCCTTCTTCTCGTCGAACGACGCGCTCCTGCACGTGGTCGACGACCAGTAATCGAGCTCCATGATCTTCGTGTAGGATTCGAGCCAGTCGCCCATCTTGTCCTTGGGCGTGTAGATCGGCCAGTGATCGGGGAACGGCAGGTACGGCAGATGGTCGTACCAGACCGGATCGTGCAGGCAGAGCGATTTGTAGCGGTTGCGCCAGGCGTCGCCCGGCCGCGGATGGCGATCGACGATCAGGGTCGGAACGCCGAGCCGCTTCAGGCGGGCGCCGAGCGCGATGCCGCCCTGCCCGCCGCCGATCACCAGCACGTAGGGCTGGCGCTCGAAGCCCAGCTCCCTGGCATCGGCCTGGCGGCGGTCGGTCCAGGTCACTCGATCCTTGAAGGCGCCGTGCTGCGTGCCGTGCTCGCGCGTCGGTCCCTTCTTCTCCTCGAAGCCCTTGAGTTCCATCAGCGCGGTGAAGAAGGTCCAGGCCTTGCCATCCTTCAGGCGGAGATGTCCCGTGCCGCGGCCCTGCGCGGTCTCGAAGGTGAACCAGCCGGGCCGGCCCGACAGTTCGAAGGAGTCGGGCTTCACATCGCCGAGGCGCTTCTCGAGCATATCCGAGATCGCAGAGCGGCTTTCGAGCGTCACGATGTTCCAGGTGAAGGCGACGAGGTCGCGCCAGTAGCATTCGTCGGCGAACATCGCCGTCGCGGCATCGATGTCGGATCGCTTCAACGCGGACGCAAACTCGGTAAGCCACTCGGTCTCGGTCATTGTCATCCCATTGCGACGGACATGCAGGCGGCGCACTCTAGAAGAAGGACGACTCCAGAGGAATGGGCGCCCGGGAGGAACCAACGATGAATTACGACGTGATTTCCGCGGATGGGCATATCGACCTGATCTGGCTGCCGCCGGATCTCTTCACCAGCAACGCACCCGCCTCGATGAAAGCGCGCATGCCGCATGTCGTCGACGGACCCAGGGGCCCGGAATGGACCAGCGCCAGCGGCGCCAGGTTCGGACTGGTCAACGGCATGGGCTCGGCGGGCCGCGAATACGTGCCGGGGATCATCCACCGCTCCGATCGCATGGCCTCGACCGGTCTTTACGACGACGGCAAGAAGGGCATCCGCCGCCTGACCGAGGTCGACCATCGCCTGAAGGACCAGGACCGCGACGGGGTGCAGGCCGAAGTCCTCTATGGCGTGCTGGGATCGAGCGGCCGGCTGAACGATCCGGAAGCCGCGATCGTGATGCTGCGCATCTACAACGACTGGCTGAAGGATTTCTGCAAGGCCGCGCCCGATCGTCTGGTCGGCCTCGCCAACATCCCGAACTACGACATGGAAGAGTCGGTCGCCGAGGCGATGCGCTGCGCCAAGCGCGGCGTGAAAGGCCTCGATATCGCCAACCGTCCCGACATGACGCCGCTCTGGGATCCGTTCTGGGAGCCGCTGTGGAAGTTCGGCCACGAGACCGGCATCCCGCTGCACTTCCACACGATCGGCGGCCGCTCGCCCGACGTCACGAAGTTCACGCCCGAAATCCAGCGCCGCATCTTCGCCGTGCACATCACCGGCTTCCAGATGCACATGAGTACCATGCTGATGGGGCTGATCTATTCGGGCGCGCCCGCGCGCTATCCCAATCTCAAGATCGTGATCGGCGAGGCCGGCCTCGGCTGGATCCCCTATGTACTGCAGCACATGGACCTCGAATGGGAGGACCAGTTTCAGGATCTCGACCTCAAGATGAAGCCCTCGGAGTACTGGCACCGGCAGTTCTACGCCACCTACCAGACCGATCCGGTCGGCATCGAGCTGCTGCGCCATCTCGGCGAGGACAATGTCATGTGGGGCTCGGACTACCCGCATCCCGACGGCATCTGGCCCGACAGCCAGGAGTTCCTCGGCCGCGAACTGGCCCATGTCTCGGACGGAACGCGGCGCAAGCTCGTGCGCGACAATGCGATGAAGCTGTACGGGCTCGCGCACTGAGATGAGTTGGGAGGGCGGAAGGGCGCGCACCGCCCTCCTGATCGTCTTCGCGATGCTGGCCTTCGCCGGCAACTCGCTGCTGTGCCGTGTCGCGCTGCGCGACACGTCGATCGACGCGGCAACGTTCACCTCGATCCGCCTCGCCTCCGGCGCGCTGCTGCTCGCGATCCTGCTGCGCGCGCGGGGGAAGCGCCCCACGGCGGCCGGAAGCTGGCCGATGGCGGCCATGCTGTTCGCCTATGCGATCTGCTTCTCCTTCGCCTATCGCGATCTCACCGCCGCGACCGGCGCGCTGCTGCTGTTCGGCGCCGTCCAGCTCACCATGACGGCCTACGGGCTGTTCTCCGGCGAGCGGCTGCGCGGCATGCGCCTCGTCGGTGTCGCGGTGGCGATCGCCGGCCTGATCTGGCTGCTGCTGCCCGGCCTCTCCGCCCCGCCCTACCTCGCGGCGGCGCTGATGCTGGCGGCGGGGCTCGCCTGGGGCATCTACTCCCTGCTCGGACGCAGCGCCGGCGAGCCGATCGCGGCGACCGGGGGCAACTTCATCCGCGCCCTGCCGCTCGCCGCATTGGTCAGCCTGGCGGTGGCCGGGCAGGCCAGTCCCGATCCGATGGGCCTGTTCTATGCCGTCGTCTCGGGCGCCGTGACCTCGGGCCTGGGCTACGTGCTGTGGTACGCCGCCCTCCCCGCGCTCGCTGCCACGTCGGCCGCCACAATACAGCTTTGCGTTCCGGCCATTGCCGCGCTGGGCGGCGCGGTGCTACTCGCCGAGCCGATCACCGCGCGGCTGCTGCTCGCGTCGGCGGCCATCCTGGGCGGTATCGCGCTCACCATTCGCAGGAAGAGCTGAAGCAAGGGGACACATGTTCGAGGTTGCCGATCGTCTGAAGAACGTGAAGGTGTCGGCCTCGGCCGCGATGACCCGCAAGGTGCGCGACCTGCGCGCCCAGGGGGTCAAGATCGTGGGCCTGTCCTCGGGCGAACCCGACTTCCCCACCCCGGCTCATGCGATCGAGGCGGCGCACCAGGCGGCCCTGGCCGGCGATACCAAGTACCCGCCGCAGGACGGCGTGAAGTCGCTCAAGGAAGCGATTCGCGCCAAGTTCAAGCGCGACAACCATCTCGACTATGCGCTGGACGAGATCATGGTCTCCAACGGCAGCAAGCAGATCATGTACGACGCGCTGATGGCCAGCGTGAACCCGGGCGACGAAGTGATTATCCCCGCTCCCGGCTGGATCTCCTACGCCGACCAGGCGGTGATCGCCGGCGCCAGGCCGGTGTCGGTCTCTTGCCCCGAGAACAACCAGTTCAAGCTGAGGCCCGCCGATCTCGACGCCGCCATCACCGCCAAGACCAAATGGGTGGTGCTGAACTTCCCCAACAACCCGACCGGCGCCGTCTGCTCGCCGGCCGAGATGCGCCAGATCTGCGACGTGCTGCTGAAGCACCCGCAAGTGCTGGTGATGGCCGACGACGTCTACGAGCACCTGGTTTACGGCGACGCAAAGTTCAGCACGGTGGCCGAGGTCGAACCGGCGCTCAAGGATCGCACCCTCACGGTCAACGGCGCCTCGAAGGCCTATGCGATGACCGGCTGGCGCGTCGGCTTCGCAGGCGGTCCGCGGGCGATGATCGCGGCCATGACCAACATGCAGGGGCAGATCGGTTCCGGCATCTCGACGATCGGCCAGGCCGCCGCCGCCGCGGCATTGAACGGCCCGCAGGATCTCCTGAAGGAACGCGCCGCCGACTACCAGAAGCGTCGCGACGAGGTCGTCGCGATGCTGCGCGCCGCCCAGGGCATCACCTGTCACCTGCCCGAGGGCGCGTTCTACGTGTTCCCCAACATCGCGGGCTGCATCGGCAAGACGACGAAGGGCGGCACCCGGATCGCCGATGACACCGATTTCGTGACCGCACTGCTGGAGGAAAAGCACGTGGCCACGGTCCAGGGCACGGCCTACGGGATGAGCCCCTATTTCAGGATTTCCTACGCCACCGACATGGCGAGCCTGCGCGAAGGCTGCACGCGCATCCAGGAATTCTGCGCCGAACTCAGCTGAGCGATCTGTCGCTCATGGGAGCGCGCCACTCCCGTGGCGCTCATGGCCTTCCGAGCGCCACGGGAGTGGCGCGCTCCGAAGAAAGACCTCGACTATAACGCGTTGATTTCCCGGACCTTGGCGGTGAGACCGAGCTTGCGGTTGCACAGCGGCCAGTGCCAGGTCTCGCCCTGTTCGAACATCACCCAGCTCGTGAGCGCCGCCGCCTTCTCGTAGTCCTGGGCCGCCTCGATCGCTTCCTGAACCGTCAGGACCGTGCCGTCGCGTCGCTGCTGCAGCGTGATGTAGGTGCGCGGCGTGTACTGGAAGCGGCCGTGATAGGAACCGCGTCCGCCGCTGATGCGGTTCGAATGCGGGCCCCAGCTTCCGCTCTCGCAGACGGCGAGCGCCTGCACCACCTCGTCCTTGCGCGACTGGATGTACAGTTCATGCTCCGTCGGGCCCTGCGGCACGGCGGCCGTTTGCGGCGGCTTCTTGGCGCATCCCGGCCCGACGCAGAGCGCGGCGAGCAGGATCGGCAGGAGGGTTGGCTGCAGAGCGTTCACGGCCGCATTGTTCACACGAGTTTATCCCCAGGGTAAACCCCGGGCGGCGGCAGCCCCGGACGGCGCGGCAGCCGGACGATCGGCGCCGACTAGCCTGGCTCCATGTCGATAAAATGGCGGCCGGCTTGGCTCAAACGGCTTTGAAGCCGGCGAACGGCGCGCGCGCGACGAATCCTGACGCAGGAGGACTGCGAGTCCTTTCGTGTTTCAATTGTAACGGCGCCGGCACGAATCAGGCTTTGGCGGCCGGATGGGTCGCGATCCAGTGCCGCGCGATCTCCTCGCGGGTGGCCACCCACACCTTGGGCTTCGAGGCCACGTAGTCGAGGAAGCGCGCGAGGGTGGCGGCCCGGCTCGGCCGTCCGGCGAGACGGCAGTGCAGGCCGATCGACATCATCTTCGGCGCCCGCGCGCCCTCGGCATAGAGAACGTCGAAACTGTCCTTCATCGCCTGCAGCCAGCCGTCGCCCGCGGTGAAGCCCGGCGCCACCCCGAACTTCATGTCGTTCACTTCGAGCGTGTAGGGAATGATCAGGTGCGGCTCGCTCCCGACCTTCACCCAGTAGGGAAGGTCGTCGGCATAGGAATCGCTCGAATAGAGAAAGCCGCCATGCTGGATCACCGCTTCGAGCGTGTGCATCCCGAAGCGGCCGGTGTACCAGCCGACGGGCGCGCGGCCGGCGGTCTGCTCGATCGCCTTCACCGCCTTCCGCATATGGTCGAGTTCCTGCTCGAGCGTGAAGTCCTTGTAGTTGATCCAGCGCCAGCCATGGCTCGCGACCTCGTGCCCCGCCTCGGCCATCGCCTTGCCGGCCGCCGGGTTGAGCTCCAGCGCGCGGCCGACCGCCCAGGAGGTGAAGCGCATGTTGCGCTCCTGGAAGAGCCGCAGGATGCGCCAGAAGCCGGCGCGGCTGCCATACTCGTACATCGACTCGGTCGACAGATCGCGACCACCCTCGATCGGCGTGCCGCCCGGCGTCTCGGTCAGGAAGACCTCGGAGGCGGCGTCGCCGTTCAGGATCGTATTCTCCCCGCCCTCCTCGTAGTTCAGCACGAAGCTCACCGCGATCCGGGCATCGCCCGGCCACTGCGCATGCGGCGGGTTGGGGCCATAGCCGATCAGGTTGCGGTCGAGATGATTGTGCATGAAGCCCCCGAATGAGACGGCCCGGATACGCCGGATTGAAGCCCGACTATGGCGCGGCTATAGCTCGCGCCACAAGCTTGAGGAGGCGAAATGGGCGCAGCCGACGCGATCCGGGAAGACCGTCTGTGGCAGCGGCACGCCGACATGGCGAAGCTGGGCGGTACGCCGAAGGGCGGCGTCAACCGGCAGGCGCTGTCGGCCGAGGATGCCGCGGCCCGCAACCTGCTGGGTTCCTGGGCAAAGGCGCGCGGCTTCGCGGTTTCGACCGACGCGATCGGCAACCTCTTCGTGCGCCGCGAAGGCGCCGATCCGTCGGCGCCGCCGGTGATGAGCGGCTCGCACATGGACAGCCAGCCGACCGGCGGCCGGTTCGACGGCATGTACGGCGTGCTGGCGGCCTTCGAGGCGCTGGAAGCGCTGGAGGATGCCGGCGTGAAGACGCGCCGTCCCGTGGTGGCCGTGGCCTGGACCAACGAGGAGGGCTCGCGCTTCCAGCCCGGCGCCATGGGTTCGGCGGTGTTCGCCGGCCACAACGACCTCGACGAGATGCTGCAGGCGAAGGACTGGAAGGGCGTCGTGCTGAAGGACGCGCTCGCCGAGACCCTGAAGGCCGCGCCCGCGCCGATGATCGACGGCCGGCCGGGCTTCCCGCTCGCCGGCTATGTCGAAGCCCATATCGAGCAGGGGCCGCGGCTGGAGAACGACCGCAGGACCATCGGTGTCGTGACCGCCATCCAGGGCAGCCGCCGCTACATCGTCACCACGCATGGCGAGGAAGCCCATGCCGGCACCACGCCGCGCGCCGCCCGCAAGGATGCCTTCGCCGCGGCGCTGCGCATCGCGCAGGCGATGTACGAGGCCACGACCGATGCCGACGACACGCTGCGCTTCACCATCGGCCGGGTCGAGGTGGCGCCGGGCTCGCCCAACACGGTGCCGGGACAGACGGTCTTCACCATCGACATGCGCCATCCCGACGACGCGGTGCTGGAGGCGCACGAGAAGACGCTGAAGGAGATCGTGGCGGCGAAGGCCGCGCCCTGTACCGCCGGCATCGAGCGGGTGACCGCCGTGCCGCCCACCAATTTCGATCCGATGGTGGTCGACCTGGTGCGCGCCAAGACGAACGAGCTGCAGCTCTCCAACATGGACATGCCGTCGGGCGCCGGTCACGACGCCATGCACATCGCCCATCTCTGCCCCGCCGGCATGATCTTCGTTCCCTGCGAGCGCGGCATCAGCCACAACGAAATCGAGAACGCCACCCCGCAGGACCTCGCCGCCGGCGCCCGCGTCCTGGTCGAGGTGCTGGTCGAACTGGCCAATCGCTAATCCTCCGTCGAGAAAGTACATCGCGCCATGTCGAAGAAGATGCAGTCCGAACTCGTCTCGATCCTGTCCGACCTGATCGCCCTGCCGAGCCCCTACCCGCCCGGCACCTCGGTCGAGATCTGCGCCTATACGGCGAAGCGCCTCAAGAAGGCGGGCTACAAGGTCGAGATCGCGACGCACAAGAAGGGCGTCGACAACGTCGTGGCTCGTATGAAGGGTAAGGCGAAAGGTCCCGTGATCGCCTTCAACGCCCATGTCGACACGGTGGGCGTCGGCGAGCGCGCCAACTGGAAGAGCGATCCCTACAAGGCGCTGGTCAAGGGCGGCCTCGTCTACGGGCTGGGCGCCGGCAACTGCAAGGGCAGCATGGCGGTGCAGATCTGGATCGCCGAGGAGATCGCGCGCCGCGGCGGCCCGGCCTCGGGCGAACTGATCTTCACCTTCGTGGCCGACGAGGAGAATCTCGGGCCCGAGGGCATGGAATATCTCCGCAAGAGCGGCAAGGTCCGGCCCGACGCGTTGATCCTGGGCGCGCAGACCGAGAACAACCTGATCGTGGCCGAGCGCGGCGTCATGTGGGCGCGGATCACCACCAAGGGCCGCGCCGCCCATGCCGGCAATCCGGCCGCCGGCGACAATGCCATCCTGCGGATGATGCGCCTGGTGGGCGCGCTCAGCTCCTATTACGACAAGGCGCTGGCCGACCGCGTCTCGGGCGCGATGAAGTCGACGGTGAACATCGGCATGTTCCATGGCGGCCACAACACCAACGTCGTGCCCTCGGCCTGCACCGTCGAGATCGACCGCCGCCTGCTGCCCAACGAGAAGGTGAAGGACGCGTTCAAGGAGTTGAAGCAGGTGGTCGACGGCGTCGGCGAGAAGAAGTCGATGTACGGCGTCGAGTTCCTGACCGGCACCAACGGCTTCTTCGCCCCCGAGAACGGCGCGGCAGTCGGCGCCTTCGAGGCCGCGGTGAAGGCGCACAGCCGGCGCAAGGTGAAGTTCCTCAACGCCACCGGTGTCAGCGACGGCCGCTACTATGCCGACGACGGTATCGAGATCATCAACTTCGGCCCCGGCTCCGGCGCGCAGGGCCATGCCGCCAACGAGAGCGTGCCGATTTCCGAGATGGTCGACGCCGCCCATATCCAGCTCGACGTGGTGAAGCGGCTGCTGGGCTAGAGGTAGCCACCCTTCCGGAACATCTCGACGATCTCGGGCGCGAGCTGCGGCACCGTCCGGGATCGCGCGTGATGGTGGAACCTGACCAGCGGCGTTCGGCTGTCGCCGCGGAAGAGCGCGCCCATCACGATGATGGATGCCGCCGTGACGGTGCCGCTTCCGACCGACGTCGCATCGGCGATGTCGATCTCCAGCCTGTAGGTCGGGTTGAAACGGGCAATCGACGCTTTCTGGTCGTCGCTGCGCGAGAGCGACAGTCGGATGGACCGGCCTGTTTCCGTCGTCACGCCAAAAGGAGAGAGCGCCGAGCCGAGCTGACTCGCAAACAGCGCCCAGTCGACGGTCTTGTCGTCGGGCGGGAGCCACAGGAGCAGGCGCTGCATCTTCACCGGCGGGGGCGCGGGAGCCACGGGCTCGAGAACGAAGGCAGGTTCGGCGCAGGCCGCCAGAACGGCACTGCTCGAGACGAGGCCCGCGCTCCGCAGGAACAGGCGTCTCGGGAAGGACGCGTTCTGCTTCATCAGATGAATCCATCTTCCCTGAGCTTTGCGGTCAGGCTGTCGACATAGCGATCCGCCGCCGCCGGGCGAGCCGAGGCCGTGTGGCTCGCCCGCCAGTAATCCGGCAATTCGGTCGTCGCGCGCCATACCGTCCTGCGCGCGGCCGCGTCATAGAGGTTCGCGCCGATCTCGTAGTCTTCGACGAAACCACCGCGGAGCTTGGCGCGCCCTTGGGACAGGGTGAGCACCTGGTCGGCCCGAAAGCGGGAATTCGCGGCTGCCGCCTGCTCGGCGTCGACGACCTCGACCGAAACTCCCAACGGGGGCCACTTGGTTTCGAATGCTCTCTTCAACTCGGGTATCTGAAGAAGCGATGCGTTCTGGGCGGGCGTCAGCTGCTGCGCCCCGACCGATATCGCAATCACCACGCGCCCGAGCTTTCGCTGCGACCCCCTGGCCACATTCGACTGCGTGACCACCTTTTGCTCAGGTGTGCATCCCCCCAATGTCGCAGCGAAAACCAGCAGCGCATCGCGACGTCCCAAAAGCTTCATCCGCTGCTTTCTCCGTTGCCCGTGCCACCGTAGCAGGTGCAAGAAGCGCTCCACCACTTCTGATTGTGCATCGGCAACAATACCGCACCTTTGCGCCCTGCCGCCACGCATGGCACGCTGGCGGCAGGGAGAAACACCATGCCGTTCTACGAAAAAGGCGACGTCCGCATTCGCTATGAAGAGGCGGGCTCGGGACTGCCGCTGCTGATCATTCCGGGCGGCGGCCTCAACTCGACGATCGCCGGCCTCGACAAGACGCATCCGTTCAGCGCGATGAAGGAGTTCAGCGATCGCTTCCGCTGCATCGTGGCCGACCTGCGCAACGCCAATGGCGGCCAGTCGACCGGTCCGCTCGACATCGAGCGCACCTGGGAGTCCTTCACCGACGACCATGTCGGACTGATGGACCATCTCGGCGCCGACCGGTTCATGGTGCTGGGCTACTGCATCGGCCAGCCGATGATCTGGAACCTGATCAAGCGGGTCGGCGACCGCGTGATCGCCGCCGTGCTGACACAGCCCTCGGGCTTCCGGCCCGAGTTGCCCAACCAGTTCTACGACAACAACATGAAGGGCTGGGGCCCCGACTTCGTTGCCAAACGGCCGGAGTACACGATGGAACAGGTGAGCCAGTTCCTCACCAACATGTACACCAAGAAGTCCGACTTCGTGTTCACCGTGCCGCGCGAGTTCGTGAAGGCCTGCCAGACGCCGATCCTGGTCGCCCCCGACGACAGCCCGCCCCACCCGTACAAGGTCGCGATGGAAGTGGCGATGCTGGCGCCCAACGCGCAGGTGACGCTCTACCCGTGGAAGGACACGCCGGAGCGCGTGCCGCTGGCGGTGCGCCACATCAGGATGTTCCTGGAGGCGCACCGACCACCCGGCCACCCCTAGGCAGGGCATTAACGAGGCGTCTCACAGAAGACCGTCTGCCCTGAGCTTCTCCGTCAGGCTGTCGACATAGTGATCGGCGGCGTTCTGCCGCCCAAGCTTTATCACGAGATCGTGGCCGCTGCTTCGCCAGAAGTCGGGAAGTTGCGTCGTGGCTCGCCAGATGCGCTTGCCGGTCGCGACATCATAGAGACTGGCCGCAATTCCATACGCCTTGACCGCCTGGATCTCCTTCAAGATCCATTCGCTTTGCAGTGCCAGCCACTGCTCGGCTCCGAAGCGCGCAACGGCGTCGTCAATGACACGAGCCTTGTCGCCGAAGCCGTCGACATCGATCACATCCACAGAAATCCCCAGCGCTCCCCACTTGGTGTCGAAACTCTGCTTGAGCTCGCCCACCTGCAACAGCGCCAGATTCTGCTCTTTGGTCAGCTTTGCCGAATGGACCGAGATCGCCACCACCACTCGCTTCAACTTCTTGCCGTATGCCGTATCGACATTTGACTGAGTGACCGCTATCGGACCTGCCGCCACGCATCCCGTAAGCGATACGCCAAACCCGATCAATGCACTACGCCGCCCAAGACTGTTCATTCCGCACCTCTCCTGCGACCAACGTACCGCAAGCAGGTGAGGGCCGCACGACTGTAGATTGTAGCCTGCGCTATACAGCCCGCGAGACGCCGGGCAGGAGGCGCACCGCCCTGAGGGGGCCGATCGTCAGCCCGGACGTGTCTCGACGATCAGGCCGACGATGCGTCGCACGATGGGCATGACGGCGAGCAGGACGGGAAACGCCACCAGCCAGGACAGGCCCCAGGCGCTCATCCAGATCGCAATGAAGCCGGAGGACAGCCCGGCGCCGCGGGCGGTCGAGATTCCCGACACGACGAAGGTCATGATGAGCGACAGGACGAGCGGAAGGACGATTGCCGCGTAACGCGCCGGCAGGCGGCGCAATCCGAGATATGAAAACAAGATGGTTGTCTCACGCAGGTCGCGGCCCGGAGAGGCGCGCGACGGTTGGCTGCGTTGCCTCACGTGAGACGCTTACGATCTTCCTTCGAAGACGCTGCTTTGTATCGCGATTGCGAATCCTTCGCAACATAAAAATCGCCGGATTGCCTGTAAAACAGCCGCTGCCCAGATCAACAATCGAAATAACCGAAACAATCGAATCCGATGTCGCACCCCAGATCAGGTACCATGGTACCGCTTCCGGAAGGCCGCCTAGACGGCGCGCGCCACCCCCGGCAGCCGGCGCAGAAGGCTCGACGCCGCCCAGCTCAAGGTGAACCCCAGCGTCAGGACGAGCGCTCCCTTGGCCAGCGGCGAGAGAGGGGTCCACAGAAGCAACAGCTGCAGCCACAGCACGATCGGCCAATGAACGAGGTAGATGCCGTAGGCATTGGCGCTGAGGCTATTTCCGATGATACCTGACGTACGGAAGAACCGGACGGCGAACGCCAACAGGGCAAACGTCGTGATCGTCGAGAACAGCACCAGCATCGTGCCATCGACCCACGCGGGAACCGGCCGGCCGTCGAGCGCGAAGAACGCGGCGGTTGCGATCACGGCCAACAGAGGCCACCTCACCCACTGGCACTCGAAGGCGCGCGCCAGCCGTTCCGGGCCGATCAACGCACCCGCGGCAAAAGACAGGAAGTAGAGCCCGATGCGGCTCGACTGGATGCCGAAAGGACCGGCCGTCAGCCAGTGCGACTTGCCGAAGGCAAGATGGAACGGCAGGTAGGCCACGGCACTCGCCACGATGAAGAGCATCAGCCACGCGCCGGCAGGGATGCGGTCCAGACGCTTGCCGAAGCGCCGCGCGAAGTGCCATACGCGATCCTGTGCGAGCACCATCGCCAGCACGGCATCGAACACGAGCAGCGCGCCCACGAACCAGAGGGGTCCGCTCGGCCACGGTCCGACCGTCACCATATGCTTCCAGAAGGTCGCGAAGCCGTCGCTGCCGCCACTCAGCAGGAAGGCGGCGTAATAGGAGAGCGGCACGATCGTCACGATGCCGACCAGCAGCGGGATTCCCAGGCGCACGCCGCGATCGACCAGATACTGGCGCAGCCCCTTGCGCGCGAGCGAGGGGCGCACGAACAGGCCCGACAGCAGGAACATCAACGGCATGAAGAAGCCGTTGGTCCAGGTCACGACGACGTTGAAGCCGGACCATTGCGCCCCGTCGACGACCGGGGCACTGCCGTTGGTGTAGGCGCCGCCCGATGCCGCCTGTCCGCCTTCCATGTAGCCCAGCGCGACGTGCTGCAGGACCACCAGCGCGATCACCAGGACACGAAGATGATCGAATGCGGGGACGCGGCTCGCCGGCTGCGCGGTGCGGACCAACGGCGCCTTGCGAAGCGAACGGTATCTGTCGTGCGAGCGGGCGAACGAATCGGTGGAAGCAACGGCAACGGACTTCACGAGCAACACGCCCCGGTTGATGTCGGACCGCCGACAACGACGGGCCTCCGGACGCGTTGCGCTTACCCTCGAAGGATCACGAGAATGCCTTCAATCGCCTCACACTCGATGAACCGGGGACTCTCTCAAGCCGTCTTCTGCGCCGTGAGCCCGAGCTTCTCGATCGTCTGTTCGCGCATCACGAACTTCTGGATCTTGCCGGTGATGGTCATCGGGAATTCGGGCACGAACTCGATGTAGCGCGGGATCTTGTAGTGGGCGATCTGGCCCTGGCAGAAGCTGCGGATCTCCTCATCGGTCGCGGTCTGGCCGGCGTGCAGCTTGATCCAGGCGCAGACCGCCTCGCCGTAGCGCGGATCCGGCACGCCGATCACCTGCACGTCCTGCACCTTCGGATGGCGATAGAGGAACTCCTCGATCTCGCGCGGATAGATGTTCTCGCCGCCGCGGATGATCATGTCCTTGAGCCGCCCCTCGACCTTGCAGTAGCCGCGCTCGTCCATCGAGCAGAGGTCGCCGGTATGCAGCCAGCCGTCGGCGTCGATCGCCTCGGCGGTGGCGCCTGGGTTCTCGAAGTAGCCCAGCATGACGTCGTCATGGTGCGGCTCGGTGTGCAGGAACGACT
>CAZPOS010000041.1:0-27568 GCA_964588065.1 uncultured Reyranella sp. | reverse complement strand
AGGCCGAAAGCCTGTTCGCCACACCCGCGCATCCCTATACGCGGGCGCTGGTGGCGGCGATCCCCACCGTGAATTTCCGCGGCGGCCCGAAGCGCGAGCGCCTGCTGCTGCAGGGCGATCCGCCCAATCCCGTGAATGTGCCCTCCGGCTGCGCCTTCCACACGCGCTGCCCCTTCGCCACCGCGCAGTGCCGCGCCGAAGCGCCGACGCTGCAGCCCTTGTCCGGCGGCCGCATGGTGGCCTGCCACCGCGTCCACGAACCCGCCCTGCAGGTCGCCGCCTGATGCTGATGTTCGCCACCTCGCGCCTGCTGCGAGCGGGTCTCACCATCCTGTTCGTGATGACCTTCGCCTTCGTGGTGCTGCGTCTGTCGGGCGATCCGGCGCTGCTCATCATGTCGGTCGATGCGCCCCCCGAGGCCATCGCCGCCTTCCGCGAGTCCTGGGGCCTCAACCAGCCGATCTGGGACCAGTACCTGTCCTATATCGGCCATGCCCTGACCGGCGATTTCGGCAAGTCGATGCGCGACGGGCGCCCTGCCATCGACCTCGTTCTGGAACGCGTGCCGGCGACGCTCGCGATCACCCTGCCGGCGCTGGCGCTCAAGATCGGCCTCGGCATCCCCGCCGGCATCTATGCCGCGCTTCACCGCAACTCGATGGCCGACCGGCTGACCATGGCGGCCTCGGTCGCGGGCTTCACCATGCCGAGCTTCGTGCTGGCGCTCCTGCTGGTGCTGGTGTTCGCGGTCCAGCTCGGCTGGCTGCCGGCCAGCGGCAGCAGCGGGATCGCCTCCGCCATCCTGCCGATCATCACGCTGGGAACCGGCGGCGCCGCGATCATGGCGCGCTTCACCCGCTCGGCCATGCTCGAAGTGCTGGGCCAACCCTATATCCGCGCCGCCTCGGCCAAGGGCGTGACCTGGCATGCCGTCGTGACCCGCCATGCGCTGCCCAACGCGGCCATCCCGACCGTCACCATCATCGGCTTCATGGTGGGCAGCCTGGTGGCCGGCGCCGTCGTGGTCGAAAGCGTCTTCTCGTGGCCCGGCGTCGGCCGTCTGCTGGTGTCGGCCGTGGCCAACCGCGACCTCGCGGTCGTGCAGGCCATCCTGATGGTGATCGCGGCATGGATGGTGATGGCCAACCTCACCGTCGACCTCGCCTATGGCTGGCTCGACCCGCGCGTGCGCGGCACGGCCGCGGCGCACTAGGAGCAGCAGCATGGCCATCGCCGAACACGCAGCTGCTTCGAGCCTTCGCCGCCGCGTCCTGCCCACCCTGCCGCTCGGCGTCACCCTGGCGCTCGCATGGCTCGCGCTGATGGTCGTGACGGCGCTGGGAGCGGACTTCCTGGTGCCCTACTCCATCACCGCCCTCGACCTCAAGGCGCGCCTCGCGCCGCCCGCGCTGATGGGCGGCACCTGGGCCCATCCGCTGGGCACCGACGAGCTCGGTCGCGACGTGCTCTCGCGCCTCATCATGTCGATCCGCATGAGCCTGCTGATCGCCTTCTTCGGCACGATCATCGCGGCAACGCTCGGCACGGCGCTGGGCTTCCTCGCCGCGCACTTCCGCAAGGCCGTCGAGCAGGTCGTTCTGATGGCCATCGATTTCCAGGCCAGCATGCCGTTCATGATCATCGCGCTCGCCGTCCTGGCCTTCCTGGGCAACAGCCTGCCACTGTTCATCGCGCTGATGGGCTTCCATTCCTGGGAACGCTACGCCCGCATTTCGCGCGGCCTGACGCTCGCCGCCAACGAACAGGGCTATGCCGCCGCGATCCGCCAGCTCGGTGCACGGCCGGGCCGCATCTACGGTCTGCACATCCTGCCCAACATCGCCTCGACCCTGATCGTGTCGATGACGCTCACCTTCCCGGAAATCATCCTGCTGGAGAGCGGCCTGTCGTTCCTCGGCCTCGGCGTGCAGCCGCCGCTCGCCTCGCTCGGCAACATGGTGGGCTACGGCCGCGAATACATCAGCCACGCGCCGTGGATCATGCTGGCCCCCGCCGCGACGATCGTGCTGACCACGCTGTCGATCAGCCTGCTCGGCGACTGGCTGCGCGACCGGCTCGATCCGACCCTGCGCTGACGGCTACTGCTTTCGCTGCGGATAGAGCGTCTCGCCGCGCTTCAGCATTTCGACGAAGGTCGCGATCTTTCTCTTTCGTCCCGCCGCGGTCTTCATGGTGTCGGTCCGGAAGGCCAGCGCGAAGCGGTTCTGGGCGGTGAGTTTGGCCAGCATTTCCTTTGCCTTCGGTTCGGCATCGATGGCGGCCTGCAGGTCGTCCGGGATCTTCGAGTCCTTGACCCGATAGGCACCATCCCAGCGGCCATCCTTCTTCGCCGCCTCGACAGGCTTCAAGCCATGCTCTGTCATACGGCCGTCCTCGATCAGTCGCGCGACATTGTCGACGTTGATCCGGCTCCAGACGCTCCTGGCCCCGCGCGGCGTGTAGCGCTGCAGGAAGCTCTTGTCGTCGAGGCCCTTGCGGATCCCGTCGATCCAGCCCCAACACAGGACCACGTCGATCGCCTCCTTGGGCGTGATCGACCTCAGGCCCGAGCCGGCCTTGTGGATCTTGATCCAGACCTCGCTCTCCGCGTCGTGGTGCCTGGCCAGCCATTTCCAGAAGCCGGCTTCGGTCGCAAACTCACGGACCTTCTCGGGGTCGACCCTGACCGGCGGCATCAGCACACCCGGTAGCGTTCGACGGCATCCCGGTCGAGTTCGATGCCGAGGCCGGGGCCGTCCGGCAGCAGGATGTGCCCGGCTTCGAGCCTGAGCGGCGTCTTCAGCAGCTTGGTGCGCAGTTCGTTGTCACTCATGTCGTATTCCAGCATCGCGGGATGCGGCGGATGGTCGGTGTGCGGCGTCGCCGGCAGCGCCGCGAGGAAGTGGCAGGCCGTCGCGAGACCGACCGCGCCGCCCCAGACATGCGGCGCGACCCGCAGGTTCTGCGCGTGCGCCAGCGCGACGATGCGCTTGGCTTCGGTGATGCCGCCCACGCCGGGAATTGAAGGCTGCACGATGTCGATACAGCGACCGTCGATCAGGGCGCGGAAGTCGCGGACCGTGTGATGCGCCTCGCCGGCCGCCAGCGCAATCGGCGAGCGCGTCCGCAGTTCGGCATAGCCGCGGAAATCGCCCGGTGGCAGTGGCTCCTCGATCCAGTGGATGCCGTAGGGCTCGATCGCGCGGGCGCATTCCAGTGCCACGTCGGCGGTATAGGCGCCGTTGATGTCGACCAGCAGCAGCTTGTCGGGCCCCAGCGCCTCGCGCGCGAGCCTCACCCTCTCGACGTCGCTCCGGATGCCGCGGCCGATCTTGATCTTGGCGCCGGCATAGGGATGGCCGGCTGCTTCCGCCATCATGTGTTCGAGCTGGCGGTCGGGATCGTCGGAGAAGAAGCCGGTCGAGGCATAGGCCGGGAAGCGCGTCGCGCCGCAGCCGCCGATCAGGTCGCAGACGCGCACGCCGAAGCCGCGCGCGATGGCATCCCACAGCGCGACATTGATACCGGCGAGACAGGAGGTGAGCTGGTTGCCGACGCCCAGGTGATAGATCGCGTTGCGCACCCTGGCCTCGACATGGTCGAAATCGAACACGCTGCGACCCAGGAACATCGGCTCGATCATGCGGAAATACTCCCGCGTCACATGAGGATTGCCGAAGGCCTCGCCGATTCCCGTCACGCCCTGGTCGGTCTCGACTTCGACCAGCCCGCCCTGGCGGCGGAAGCCGCCGCCGCGCGACATGCCGTAGGCCTTCTCCGGCGCGAAGGCGTATTCGAGTCCGATGAACGAAAGGCGGCGGATCGTCGGCATGGCAGCTCCTGCAAATCCCGCGCTATGGTGGGCCCCAAAGCAAATCGGAGGCAACCGCTCATGACCATTCCCAAAACGCACCGCCGCGTCGTCCTCGTCCGCCGCCCGCCCGGCGAACCCGCCGAATCCGATTTTCGCGTCGAGGAAGTGCCGGTGCCCGAGCCGCGCCATGGCGAGGTGCTGGTCAAGGTCCACTATCTCTCGCTCGATCCCTACCAGCGTGGCCGCATGCGCGATGCCGCCTCCTATGCCTCGCCGGTCGGCCTCGGCGAAGTGATGACCGGCGGCACGGTGGGCGAGGTCGTGGCCTCGCAGCATCCCGACTTCAGGGTGGGCGACATCGTCGAGGACCGTCTCGGCTGGCAAGAATATGCAATCGGCGGCGGCCCCGCCCTGCGCAAGGTCGATCCCTCGCTGGCACCGATCTCGACCGCCAACGGCGTGCTGGGAATGCCGGGCATGACTGCCTATTTTGGCCTCCTCCATGTCGGCCAGCCCAAGCCCGGCGAGACGGTGGTCGTGTCGGCGGCCTCCGGCGCCGTCGGCCAGGTGGTGGGCCAGATCGCGAATATCATGGGCTGCCGGGTCGTCGGCATCGCCGGCGGCACCAGGAAATGCGCCTTCGTGAAGGACGAGCTCGGCTTCGATGCCTGCATCGACTACAAGGCGGAGAAGGATCTCGACGCCGCGCTGCGCGCCGCCTGCCCCAACGGACCCGACGTCTATTTCGACAATGTCGGCGGCGAGATCACCGATGCCGTGCTGCGCAACATCAACTTCTTCGGCAGGGTCGCGCTGTGCGGCTCGATCTCTCAGTACAACGCGACCGGCGCCTCGATGGGGCCGCGCCTGCTCGGCACCTTCGTCGGCAAGCGCGTGACCGCGCGCGGCTTCATCGTCACCGACTTCGCGCAGCATTACGGCCCGGCGATGCGCCAGATGGGCGAGTGGATCCGCGACGGCAAACTGAAGTATCGCGAGGACATCGTCGAGGGCATCGACAAGGCGCCGCGCGCCTTCATCGGCCTGCTGCGCGGCGAGAACTTCGGCAAGATGCTGGTCAAGCTCGCATGAGCTACGACGCCCCCTTCGCCGGCCTCAAGGTCGTCGACCTGAGCCAGGGCATTGCCGGCCCCTATTGCGCCATGCTGCTGGCCCAGCACGGCGCCGAGGTGATCAAGGTCGAGGGGATCGGCGAGGGCGACTGGGCCCGCACGCTCGGTGTCCATTACGAGAGCCACAGCGCCTTCTCGATCATCGGCAACATGGGCAAGCGCAGCCTGTCGGTCGATCTCAAGAGCGACGCCGGCAAGGAGGTGGTGTGGCGCCTGCTGAAGGACGCCGACATCTTCCTCGAAGGCTTCCGGCCGGGCGTCATCAAGCGGCTGGGCTTCGACTACGAAACGGTGTCGGCGCGCGTGCCACGCCTGCTCTACGTGTCGATCTCCGGCTTCGGCCAGACCGGGCCGCTGGCCGAGCGGCCGGCCATGGACCCGGTGCTGCAGGCCTATACCGGCATGATGGCGGAGAATCGCGGCGAGGATGGCATCCCCCATCGCGTGCCGGTGATCGTGGTCGACATGTCGACCGCGCTTTACGCGTTTCAGGCCGTGAGTGCGGCGCTCTACGCCCGGCGCGACGAAACGAAGGGGCGCTACATCGACGTCAGCCTGATGCAGTCGGCAACGGCCTTGCAGTCGATCCGGCTCATGGCCTGCCATCTCGAAGGCGGGACGATGAAGCCGGGCGGTGCGCCCGGCGGGGTGTTCAAGACGGCGGATGGCTGGATGTCGATCCTCGCCCTCAAGGACCGCGACTGGCAGAGCCTCTGTTCGCTGATGGAGGTGCCCGCCCTGGCGCATGAGGAGCGCTTCGCCACGCCGGCGGCGCGACTCGCGAACGAAGCGGCGCTCTATGCGATCATACGCCCGATGATCGAGGCGAAGCCCTCGGACCACTGGAGCCGGAAGCTCACCGAGGCCAAGCTCATGCACGAGCGGCTGAACAGCTACGCCGACTTCCTCGAACAGCCGCACGTCAAGGAAACCGGCCTGATCCACTGGCTCGAGCAGGCCGGCATGCCACAGAAAGTGCCGGTGCCCGCTCTGCCCGGCATGCTGCCGCCCGCGCCCGGCACGGCGCGCGCGGAGGCACCGGTTCCCGGCCAGCACAGCCGCACCATTCTGGAGGAGCATGGCTACGCGACGGCCGAGATCGACGCGCTGATCGCCAACGGCACCGTCGCCGCAACGAGGTAGAGCCATGCAAAAGAAAGCCGTCGTCGTCGGCGCGCTGGGCGTCATCGGACGTTACATCGTCGAGCGGCTGGTGGCCGAGGGCGACTGGCAGGTCGTGGGGCTGTCCCGCCGGCCGGAGAGGAACGGGCCCCGCTACCGGCACGTCTCCGTCGACCTGCTGGACCTCGGCGACGTGGCGGTGAAACTTAACAACCTGCGCGACGTCACGCATGTCTTCTACGCCGCTTTCCAGCCCGGCACCGGCAACGCGGCGGGCTACGCCTCGGTGATCGCGCCCAACCGCGACATGCTGGTGAACTCGGTCACCGCCATCGCCAAGGCGTCCAAGAGTCTGCAGCGCGTCGTGCTGGTCACCGGCACGAAGTACTACGGCACGCATCTCGGACCGCTGAAGACGCCGATGCGCGAGACCGATCCGCGGCACATGCCGCCCGATTTCTACTTCGACCAGATCGACTGGCTGACCGGCTTCCAGCGCGGCAAGCGCTGGAGCTGGACGGAGCTCAGGCCCCAGACGCTCTGCGGCTTCGCGCCCGGCACGGCCATGAGCATCATGCCGGCCATCGCCGTCTATGCCGCGATCTCCCGGGAACTGGGGCTTCCGCTGCGCTTCCCCGGCAAACCGGGCGCCTACGGCACGATCTACCAGGTGACGGAATCCTCGCACTTCGCCAGCGCGGCGCTGTGGGCCGCCACCGAGAAGCGCGCCGCCAACCAGGCCTACAACATCACCAACGGCGACTATTTCCGCTGGCGCAACGTCTGGCCGCGCATCGCCCGGGTCTTCGACATGCCGGTCGGCGAGCTTCAGACCATCAGCCTGACCCAGCAGATGGCCGACAAGGCCGACCTGTGGACGGAAATGACGAAGAAGTACCGGCTGAAGAAGTTCGACTTCGGCCAGCTCGTGGCCTGGCCGTTCGCCGACTATGTGTTCGGCTCGGACTGGGACGTGATGTCGGACGTCACCAAGAGCCGGTTGCACGGCTTCCACGAGGTGGTGGACAGCGAGGCCATGTTCGAACGCCTGCTGACGCGCTTCCGAAAGGAGAAGATCGTACCCTAGCGGGCGGCCAAACCACAGACTACAAGGGTGACGGCCCGGACATTGCATCGGGTATGACGGCTGCGGGGGCACCGTCGATCAGGGGGAGCAAAATCGTAGATGAGTGAGTCGTCCAGCCTCCTGCCGCCCGAGCCGTGGCCGCAGCGCATTTCGCGCATTCTCGCCTGGGTGGGCGGCGCGATCATCCTCGTCGGCTGCAGCGGCCTCATCACCATCGACGTCATCACCCGCTACCTCTTCAAACGCGGCATGGTCGAGAGTTTCGAAGTCTCGGGCTACGCCCTGGCCGCCTGCATCGGCCTGGGGCTGGGATTCGCCACCACCTCCAAGACGCACATCCGGGTCGACATCCTGCTCGATGCCTTTCCGCGGCCGGTCCGGGTGGCCTTCGACCTGCTCGCCGCCTTGTCGATGGCGCTGCTGGCCGTCGCGCTGGCTTGGTTCTGCTGGGGCACCCTCGCCCAATCGATGGCGATGAACGCCAAGTCGGTGTCGGCCCTGCAGACGCCGATGGCCCTGCCACAGTCGATCTGGTGGGTCGGCATCTTCTGGTTCGCCTGCGTGGCCGTGCTGCTGCCGATCCAGGCCGTGCTTCGCCTGCTCGCCGGCGACCGACCGGGCTTCGACGCCCTGATCGGCAGCCTGCGGGTTGCCGAGGAGATCAGCCAGGCCGGCGTCGAACAGGCGCCTCCCGCGAAGGGGGCGCCGCGATGATCGGCACAGCCTTTTCCCTGCTCGTGGTCCTGGTGGGCATCAGCCTGCCGGTCGCCGTCGCGCTCGGCCTGATGGCCTATGTCCTGTCCGAGCGCTACGCCTTCTTCCCGATGACCGGGGCGATCGGCGAACTGGCCTGGAACTCGTCGAACGACTTCATCCTGATCGCCGCGCCGATGTTCATCATGATGGGCGAACTGATGCACCGTTCGGGCATGAGCGAGCGCCTGTTCGCGGCGCTGACGCCGTGGTTCGCACGCATTCCCGGCCGCCTGATCCACACCAACATCGCCGCGAGCGCGATCTTCGCGGCGACTTCTGGCTCCTCGGTGGCCACCGCCGCCACCATCGGCACGGTCGCCATCCCGAACATGGACAAGGGTGGCTACAACCGGCCGCTGTTCCTCGGTTCGATCGCCGCCGGCGGGACGCTCGGCATCCTGATCCCGCCATCGATCAACATGATCATCTATGCCGTGCTGACCGACACTTCGGTGGCCGATCTCTACGCGGCAGGCTTCATCCCCGGCTTCATGCTGGCGGGACTGTTCTCGCTGATGGTGCTGGCCCTGTGCCTGTTCCGCCCGCAATGGGCCGGCCCCCGGCAGGACACGTCGAAGCTCTGGCAGGAGCGTATCTCGGGCCTCAAGAACCTGCTGCCGCCGCTCGGCCTGTTCCTCGTCGTCGTGGGATCGATCTATGCCGGGATCGCCACCCCGACGGAGGCCGCGGCGCTCGGCCTGATGGCCACGCTGGGCCTGGTCGCGGCCAACGGCCAACTCACGGTGCCGGTCCTGCTGCGCGCCTTCGAGGGCACGGTGCGGACGACCTGCATGGTCATGCTGATCGTGATCGCGGCCTTCTTCCTCAACTTCGTCATGGTCTCGATCGGCCTGGTCAAGGCCATCACCGACTCGGTGCTGGCGCTCGGCCTCTCGCCGCTCGGCATGCTGATCGCCATCGTGGCGTTCTATCTGGTCCTGGGCTGCTTCATGGAGACTCTGTCCATGATGATCGCCACGACGCCGGTGGTCGTTCCCGTCATCGTCGCGCTGGGCTACAGCCCGGTCTGGTGGGGCATCGTATTCGTCATCCTGATGGAGGCCGCGCTGATCACCCCGCCGGTCGGGCTCAATCTCTATGTGGTGCAGGCGGTACGGCGCAGCGGCGCCTTCTCCGACCTCTGCATCGGTGCGCTGCCGTTCGTCGCGATGATGATCGTCATGATCGGCATCCTGATCGCCTTTCCGCAACTGGCCCTGTGGCTGCCGGCCCTTCTCAAGGCCTGATCTCTCAAAGGAGGATTTCATGTTCCTGAAGCATCTCGTTGCAGCGGCCGCTCTCGCCGGCTCGTTCGCCTTCGGCAACGCCATGGCGCAGACGCCGCCCGCCCTGCCCTCGACCTCGTTCAACGTGGTGGGCAGCATCGGCGGCCTGTCGATGTATACCAGCCGCGAAGTGCCCTTCTGGACGGTGACCGTGCCGAAGGAATCGGGCGGCGCGATCAAGGTGCAGGTCAAGCCCTTCACCGAACTGGGCTTCAAGGGCGCCGAGATCTTCCGCCTGGTCTCCAGCGGCACGCTGCAGTTCGCCACCACCGTGCTGAACTACAACTCCGGCGAAGTGCCGATGAACGAGGCCGCCGACCTGGTCGGTCTCGTCGGTTCCGTCGAGGAACTCGAGAAGGTCATCGACGCGATCCGGCCGGCCTATGCCAAGTTCCTCGAGGAGAAGCACGGCATCAAGCTGCTGGGCTTCGGCTCCTACCAGGCCCAGGTCCTCTACTGCCGCGACGCCTTCGTCACCATCGCCGACCTCAAGGGTCGCAAGATCCGCGCGTCGGGCGCATCGCAGCAGGCCTTCGTGACCCATATCGGCGGCTCACCGCTCAACATCGCCTTCGCCGAGGTCCAGCCCGCCCTCGCCAGCGGCGTGGTCGACTGCGCCATCACCGGCGCCCTGTCGGGCTACAAGTCGAAGTGGCACGAGTCGGCGAAGTTCATCTCCCCCATGCCGGTCAATTTCGGCGTGGCCGCCCAGCTCGCGAACCTGAAGTGGTGGAACTCGCTCGATCCGAAGGTCCAGGCCTTCCTGCAGACCGAGCTGAACAAGCTCGAGAAGTCGATCTTCGAGCAGGCCCGGACCGAGACCCAGACCGGCCTCAACTGCAACACCGGCACCGGCCCGTGCAGCGAGGGCGCGCCCGCCAGCATGAAGCTGGTTCCCGTCACCCCCGCCGACGAGGCCCTGCGCAAGGACGCTCTCACCAAGGCAATTCTGCCGTCTTTCGCCAAGCGCTGCGGCCCGGACTGCGTCAAGACCTGGAACGACACGGTCGGCAAGACGGTGAATATCACGCTCGCACCGTAACGGACGGACCGTGATCACACTGCTGACGCCCGCCGACTACCTCCGCACGCCGTGGAAGAACGGCGGCGGCACGACCGTCGACATCGCCTTCTCGGGCGATGTCTGGCGGTTCGGACGCACGCCGATCGTGAAGCCCGGTCCCTTCTCCGACTATGCGGGCTACGACCGCGTGCAGGTCCTCGTCTCCGGCAGCGGCCTGGTGCTCGAGACGCCCGCAGGCGAGATCGACGTGCGTCAGCCCTTCCGGCCGGTCCGCTTCACCGGCGAGACACCGATCGTGAGCCGCCTCGAGGCCGGGCCGGTGGAAGTGGTCAACCTGATCGGCGCCCGTGCCCAAGTGAAGGTCGACATCGCCATCCTCGACGAGGACCGAACGCTCCTCCTGAAACCCGGCACGCATATCGCCTACAGCCCTCACGGCGATGCGACCGTGTCGGTCGGGGACGACCGTCGCGGCCTCGCCTCGGACCACGCGCTGCGGCTGGATATCAATAAGGCGGTGCGAGTAACCAGCCGGATCGGCTGCCTGCTGGTCGGCAGCATCACGGCTCCGTAGCGCCGGCCCGGCACCACAATGTCCCGACACCGGCACGCGTCCTGATGTATGCTGCGCCCGAGCCCTGCATCAAGGGCACGCCAGCCTGAGGAATCCATGCGCGTCCTGCTCGTCCTTCTGTTCGCCCTCGCCGCAGGCGGCGCCTCGGCAGCCGACCTCAAATTGCTGACGGCGGGCGCCTACAAGCCGGCCGCCGTGGCAATCGTCTCCGACTTCGAGAAGAAGACCGGGCACACGGTGACGATCGAGAGCGGCACAACCGGCGCCCTGCAGAAGCGCGTCGCCGCCGGCGAGTACTTCGACGTGGTGGTCATCCCGCCGATCCCGATGGCCCCGTTCCTCGGCAATCGCATCGACGAGAGCAGCGCCAAGGAACTGGCCCGCGCCGGCGTCGGCATGGCGATCAAGCAGGGCGCGCCGGTGCCCGACATTTCCGAGCCCGACGGCTTCAAGAAGGCGCTGCTGGCGGCCCGCGCCGTCGCCTATGTCGATCCCGCTTCGGGCGGCTCGAGCGGCATCTACGTCGCCCAGCTCTTCCAGCAGATGGGGATCGCCGACCAGCTCAAGCCGAAGAGCGTGCTGGTCCAGGGCGGACTGGCCGCCGAGCAGATCGCCACCGGCAAGGCCGACGTGGCGCTCCAGCAGAGCAGCGAGCTGATGGGCGTGCCGGGCGTGCAGTTCGTCGGCCCGATCCCGCTGATGCTGCAGAACTACACGATCTATTCCGGCGGCGTCTCCGTGGGCTCGCGCAACCGCGCCGCCGCCGACGCGCTCCTGCTGGCGCTCGCCAATCCCGAGAACGGCAAGATCCTGAAGTCGAAGGGCCTCGATAGTCCCTGAGAGCAAGAGGAAGCGTCCTTCCCTTCGCTCAGGATGACACCTGTTCCGGGGTCGACGCACGGGGCCATCGCAAAGCCGTTGTCATCCTGAGCGCAGCGAAGGATCCTGACTCGAATGACCGACACGGCACGCCCCCTCGCCCCGCCGCTCATGGTGGAACGATGGTTCAACACCGACCGGCCAATCACGCTCGCAAGTCTGCGCGGACGCATCGTCGTGCTGCACGCGTTCCAGATGCTGTGCCCCGGCTGCGTCGCGAACGCGATCCCGCAGGCGCGGCGGCTGAACGAAATCGCCGGCTCGATCGACGGGCTGGTCGTGCTGGGCATCCACACCGTCTTCGAGCACCACGCGGCCATGACGCCGGTGTCGCTCGAAGCGTTCCTGCACGAATACAAGGTCACGTTCCCGGTCGCGGTCGACCGCGCCTCGACCGACGGCCCCATCCCGCAGACCATGGCGGCCTACGGGTTCCGCGGCACGCCCTCGACCGTGATCGTCGATCGCGACGGCCGCATCGCGCGCCACAGTTTCGGGTCCGAGGACGATCTCGCCCTCGGCCTGATCCTGGGCAATCTGCTCAGCGCGCGGCCTTGATCTCCAGGAGCGACTCTTCCCAGGCGCGGATCGTGTGATCGATGTCGGCGTCGGTGTGCGCCACGCTGACATAGTACTTGCTGTCGCCCTTCATGATGCCGCGGGCGCGCAGGGCCTGGTTGAAGCGCTTCAGGATCGCGGTGTCGGCCTTCAGCGTGTCGCGATAGTCCTTCACCGGCTGGTCGGTGAAGATGATGTCGAACAGCGGCGGCTCACCGATCACCTGCGCCTTGAAGCCATGCTTCTTCAGCAGCTCCGACAGCGTGTCCATCAGCCTGCGGCCGTTGGCGAAGACGCCCTCGTAGGTGCCGGGGCGCTTCAGCACCTCGAGCGTGGCGAGACCCGCGACGGCGGCCACCGGATTGCCCGAGAGCGTGCCCACCTGGAAGATGAAATCCTCGTCGGTCATCGCCAGGCGATCGAAGTGCTTCATGATGTCGGCCCGGCCGGCGACGGCCGCCAGCGCGAAGCCGCCGCCCACGATCTTGCCCAGGGTACAGAGGTCGGGGGTAACGCCGTAATACTCCTGGGCGCCGCCATAGGCGAAGCGGAAGCCGGTCACGACCTCGTCGAAGATCAGCGGGATGCCGTGCTCCGCCGTCACTTCACGAAGCGCCTGCAGGAAGCCGGGCTTGGGAGGGATCAGGCGCTGGAACGGCTCGACGATGACGCCGGCCAGCTCGTCCTTCTGCTCCTCGATCAGGCTCCGCACCATGTCGATGTCGTTGAAGGCCGCGACCACCATCTCGTCGGCCACCGACTTCGGGATGCCGGCCGAATCGAGCGTACCGCGCGGAAAGTTGCCGGGGTTCTTCGGCGCCAGCGACACCAGCGCATAGTCGCTCATGCCGTGATAGCCGCCCTCGAACTTCAGGATCTTGTCGCGCTTGCGGAAGGCGCGGGCGGCCCGCATCGCATAGAGGTCGGCCTCGGTGCCGGAGCAGACGAAGCGCACCTGGTCGGCGCAGGGAACGGCGTCGCAGATCGCCTCGGCGAGCGCGATGCCGTGGCGGTTGTTGCCGAAGAAGGTCGTGCCGAGCGGCACCTGCGCCTGCACCGCCGCCGTCACCTCGGGATGGGCGTGTCCGATGAACATCGGGCCGGAACCCAGCAGGAAGTCGACATACTCCTTACCGGCCTCGTCGTAGATGTGGCCGCCCCTGCCCTCCTTGAGGATCACCTCGGCCGGCATGTTGCCGAAGCTGCCGCCCGGCAGCACGCGGCGCGCCTGCTCGACGAGGTCGTTGGTCGGATCGACGGGGGTCTGGACGTTCATGGATGCCTCTCTACGCTTGGACGCTTGGTGGAACTATTCGATGGGAACGAAGATCGAGTGTCGGAGCTGGCCGTTGATCGCCTTCGAGAAGTGGCCCTTGCCGTGCGTGTCCTCGACCAGGATCACCTCGCCGGCGCCGATGATGCGCGTCTCGCCGTCGCTGGCCTGGATGGAGACGCCGGCGTCGAGGTTGATGATGTACTGCCGACGCGGCGCCGGATGCCATTCATAGTCGTAGGTGCCGGGCGTCTCACGGAAAATGATGCCGGTGGCCGGCAGGGTGGCCGAAGTCTTGCCGCCACGACCCTCGTGCTTCCATTCGATTTCGATGTCGCGGAAGTGGGTCTCACCGTCGGCGTCGACATACAGGTTATGGATACGCATGAATTTTTCTCTCCCTTGCCCTCTCGACAACACAGCTTAGAACGAAACCATGTTGAAGAAACCTGTTGAAGCCGTCCTTTTCGACATGGACGGTCTGCTGATCGATACCGAAGCCGTCTACATCGATGCCCTGCAGGACGCCGCTCGCGATTTCCAGATCGAGATGACCCTGGAATTCTGCCACTCGATGATCGGCATCTCGGGCCGAGAATGTGACGTGATGATCCAGAATTTCTATGGGCCCGACTTCCGCATCGACCATTTCCGCGAACGCTTCTCGGGCCATGCCAAGCGGCGGCTGGAGAGCCATCTGCCGGTCAAGCCCGGCGTCGTCGAGATGCTCGACTTCCTGGCGGGTCGCGGGCTGCGTCTCGCCGTTGCCACAGGCTCCGGCCGGATCACCGCGGAACGCCATCTCGGGCGCGCAGGTCTCATCGACCGCTTCGCCGCAGTGGCGACGCGTGACGACGTGGAGAACGCCAAGCCCGCGCCCGACGTCTACCTCGAGGCCGCGCGCCGCCTCGGGGTGGCGCCGGAACATTGCATCGCGTTCGAGGATTCGAACGTCGGCCTCACCGCCGCACACGCCGCGGGTACCATGGCCTTCATGGTGCCGGACATCCTGCCGCCGCTGCCGGACGTTCGCGCCAAGTGTCTGCGCGTGTTCGAAGACCTCCATCAGGCACGCCTCGTGCTGGAAGAGTCTCTTTAATTTCACAACGAATGATCCGCGGGTCCGCCGGGCGCGTAGAGAAGCGTCAACAGCGGAGTAGCCTGTGCGCCTTCTACGTTTCCTCGCGACCTGTTTCGCCGTCGTCACGGCGCAAGCCGGAGTGGCCTCCGCCCAGCCCACCAGTATCGGCAGCGAGCCTGCCGGCCCGCCGCCCAAGGACTGGACGTTCGATATCGGACCGGGCGTGGTGCTGGCGCCGTGGTTCGAGGGCAGCGCCAACTATCGCGTGCTGCCGATCCCCAACCTCGACCTGCGCTACCAGCGCGACAAGGTCTTCATCTCGGCGCGCGACGGCATCGGCGCCACGCTGCTGGATGTTTCTGGGTTCAAGGCCGGCCCGATCTTCCGCTACCGCTTTCCGCGCAACCAGGGCGACGGCGGCTATCTCTACGGCACCGGCAACGTGCCCTTCACGATCGAGGGCGGTGCCTTCCTGCGCTACGACCAGCCCTACTTCGCCGCCAAGGTCGAACTACGGCGCGGCATCGGTGGCAGCAACGGCCTCATCTTCGACGCGCTGCTGGACGGCAAGCTGCGCCTCAGCGACAGCGTCTTCCTGTCCGGCGGCCCGCGCCTGTCCGTGACCGACGGCACCTTCAACCAGGCCTATTTCGGCATCACCGCCCTGCAGTCGATCAACTCGGGCTACGCGCAATACTATCCCGGCGCCGGGCTGCGCAGCGTCGGGGTCGGCGCGAGCGCCCTGTGGCGCATCCACGACCAGCTGAGCTTCGTCGCCTTCGGCAGCTACAACTATCTGGGCGATACCGTCGCCAATTCCCCGATCGTCACGGGCCCCGGCGGGTCGCGCAACCAGTTCGTGACGGGAGCCGCCCTCACCTGGCGCTTCTCCTGGTAGAGGCCGCACGGCAGACCTTCATTGCCGCACATTCCGGGCAGGTATAGGCTCGGCGGCAATAGGGAAGGAAACATGCCATGGACCAGGTCCAACCGACTGGCCGTATCGACGTCATCTCCGACGTGATCTGCCCCTGGTGCTACATCGGCAAGCGCCAGCTCGAACGTGCCCTCGATCTTCTTGCAGCACACCATTGCCGGGTCGCGGTCGCCTGGCACCCGTTCCAGCTCAACCCCGAGATGCCCACCGAGGGCGTCGAGCGCACCAGCTACCGCATCTCCAAGTTCGGCAGCCTGGAGCGCTCGCGCCAGCTCGACCAGCGCATCACCGAGACCGCCGCGACGGTCGGTCTGGAATTCCATCTCGACCGCATCGTGCGCACACCCAACACGGTGAACGCCCATCGCCTGATCCGCTTCGCGGGCCAGCGGGGCGTGCAGGACGCGGTCGTCGAGGAACTGTTCGACAGCTATTTCTGCAAGGGCGCCGACATCGGCGATTCGAAGATCCTGGCGGACGTCGCGGCCGAAGCCGGACTCGACCGGACCGAAGTGCTCGCGATGCTGGCTGGCGACGAGGGCCGGCGCGAAGTGCTGGCCGCCGACCAGATGGCGCGCAACGCGGGTATCCAGGGCGTGCCCAGCTTCGCCCTGCAGGGCCATGTGCTGTTCTCCGGCGCCGTGCCGGCCGAGGAAATGGCCGAGACCTTCCGCCGCGCCTGGGAGATCCTGAAGGAACGCGCGGCGTAGCGCCTCTCGCGCGCAAAGAGTTGTTACTTGCCGCGCACGCTCATCGTCGGCGACGCGACCGGCCCGGTCACCGTCATCACATAGTCGGTCGAACCGTCCGGGCCGGAGCCGACCGCGATCGTCGTCTCGGTGGTCGCCGCGCTCAGGTTCGTGCGGCTGTCGATGCGCGCCGTCGCGTTCGGGCCCTTGATCGCGTGGTTCTGCAGGTTGATCTCGCCATTCGACAGGGTGATGTCGCCCTCGATCGTGCTCTGTGCGTTGATGAAGCCCGAGATGACCGCCGAATTGAATCCCATCTCGGTGCTGAAGAGGCTGCCGATGCCGGTCGCGAAGGAGGCGAAGCCCAGGGATCCGCCGGCGACCGAAGGATAGATGACTCCCGAAAGGTGGCCCTGTCCGGTCAGGGAATCGCGGATCTGCTCCGGCGAGTTCCCCTGCCCCTGCAGCGCGATCCGCATGACGTTGATCTTGCCGTCGACCGCGACCTTCAGGTGCTCGTTGCCGAAGACGTTCTGGCCGGCGGCGCCGCGCAGCATCTCGCCGACATAGATGCCCTGCAGTGTGCCGGCGACGTCGACCGTCATCGTGTCCTTCGAGGCATCGACCGTGCCCGCGAAGTCGACGGCGCCGCTGTAGAACTGGCCGGTGAGCTTGGACACCTTGAAGACGCCGTTGCGCAACGTGGCATCCATGTCGGCATAGGTCACCCTGAGGGCTCCGACCTCGATCGCGCTGGTTTCCAGGTTCAATGTGGCGTCGAAGGCGCGCAGCCCGGACAGGTCGATCTGCTTGCCGGTCGCGACGCGCGCGCCCCTCGCGGGCAGCGGCACGGCCTCGGCATTGGCGCCGCCCGGGGCTGCCGGAAGCGCGGGCGTGGGCACCGAGGGCGCAGGCCCGTCGGTGACGCCCAGCCAGTCGTCGAGGTCGAGCGTGCCGGGGATACGCAGGTTGGCCGCGAAATTGGGCCTCGCGCCCAGGGTCGCCTCGACACGGCCCGCCATCTGCGTTCCGAGCGCGGTCAGGCTGCCCTCGAAGGAAGCCCGCTGGTCGTTGCCCTTGAACGCCCCCTCGGCCGCCAGCCCGCCCAGCCCCGTCTGCGGCTTGCCCGTCGCGACCGAAACCAGACCGCTCGCATCCTGCGCCTGCAGGTCGAAGCTGGAGAGGTCGAAGGCGAAATCGTCGCCCAGCACCAGCGAACCGGTGGCGCGGGCACTGGCCCCCGCGGCGGTGACCGTTGCATCGCGCAAGGTGAGTGCTTCCATCGTGCCGGCCACGCTGCCACCGGCCGTCGAGGCGCCGAGCTTGCCGTTCAGGAATTTCGGCAGGCCGGCATAGACCAGCAGCTTGTCGGTATCCGGCATCGTGGCATTGAACGTGAGGTCGAAGCGCGGTGCCGTCCCGAAGTCCGCAACCTGCCCCTTGAAGTCGAACTTCGCGCCCAGCAGGTCGCCGACTTTCAGGCCGTTCACCTTCAGGAGATTGCCCTGGACGGCCAGATCCGCGTCGATGCCGTTCACGATGCCGCCGCGGAAGACGAGCTTGGCGACCTTGGCCTTGAGCCCCAGCACCGGCAGGGTCTTGTCGGGAGCGGCCGGAGCCGCCGGGGCAGATGGCGCCGCCGCCGCGGTCGGCGGCACAACGACCGACGGCTCGCGCGGCCGAGGCAGATAGGCATCGAGGTCGAAACTGTCGAGTTGCACTGAGGTCGCCACGGTGAGCGGGACGCCGAAGGTGATGCTGCCGCTACCGGTCGCGCGCTGACCGTCCAAATCCATCGTGAGATCGGAAATCTGCAGGCTGTTGGCCGTCGACGCGACCTTGCCCTCGATCGCGAGGGTCTGCAACTTGCCGGCCGGCACGCCCGACGTGTCGAGCGCCAGCCATGCCAGAGTCTCGCGCAGCCGTGGCCCGGTCAGGCTGAATTCTCCCGCGGATTGGATCGACGGAGCAGCCCCGGGCTTCGGCGCCGGCGCAGCAGGGGCCGGGGGTGTCGCGGCGGCATTCGCCTTCAGGACCATGTCGCCCGGCAGGATGGCGCTGAGCCGCGGCACGGCGATCACGCCATTGCGGATCTCGACGGCGAGCCCGACGTCGCGTGCCAGTCCGTTACGATAGCTCACTTCCTGGGCATCGACCGACAGCAGAACGGTGAATTCGGGCGGAAACGGCGACAGGGAGGCGCGCGCAGGCGCTGCGGCGGCCTTCGCCGGTGCGGCGCCCTTGGCCGGTGCGGCGGGCGCAGCAGCCGCGGGTGGCGGGGGTGCGGGTTTTGCGGCCGGCTTCGGCCGGAATGCTTCGGGGTCGGACAACAGTGCCAGCCACTTCTCGGCATCGACCTTCGGCAGCGACAGGCGGCTCTCCAGCGACGGGTTGGGCCCTGTCACGAGGGTGACACTGCCTGACACACTCTCGGTACCGACCGACATCCGGAAGTCGGTCAGCGCCAGCTTCCGGGCCGAGAGGTCGATGTCACCATCGAAGGCGAACGGGCCGATCGCGGTGGCATCGAAGCCGGGGGCCGCCTGCCCCCCCGCCCGCATCAGGCTCGTGATGAAATCGGTCAGGCCGCCGGTGGCGAGAGAGACCTTGCCCTTCACGTCGGCATCGGGAGCGATGCGACTGACATGACCATCGAAGTTCAAGGTGCCGCTCTGCACCTTGAGCTTGAAAGACATGTCGCTGCCCTTGTCGGTCGGCGCGCCGACCTTGGCCATCAGCGACAGCGGGATACCGTTGACGGTCGCCGAGGCGTCGAACTCGAAGGGCCCTTGCAGGGCACCGACCGATGCCAGCGCCTCCAGGTTTTCCGCCTTCAGCGTCTGTCCGGTCGTCGGGTTGGTGTAGCTGAGCGTCCCCTCCCTGATCTTCAGGGTGCCGATCGCCAGATGCAGGCCGCTGCTCGGGGCCCCGGCAGGTTGGGCGGCGCCCGCGCCGGGATGGAACTCCCAGTTGGGCCGGCCCTCGGCATCGGTCTCGAGGACGAGCGTCGGCCGGAACAGCGTGAGCCGCTCGACCTCGATGCGCCCCTGCAGCAAGGCCCAGAAGGACGGCGTGATGCCGACCCAGCGCACGTCCACCATCTGGGCGCCCTTGGCGCCCACCGCATTGGCGAAATGGACCTGCCGGGCGCTGATGCGCAGGGTCGGCAAGACCGTAAGCTTGAGGGGGCCCTCGATCACCAGTTCCCGGCCGGTCGCCTCCTTCACGGCGGCGATCATCGCGGGCTTGTACTGGTCGATGTTCAGCAACGTGGGCGCCGCGAAGCCCGCGAGCACCAGCAACGCCGAGAATGTCGCGACGGCCGCGCCGGTCCGGATCCAGGTTCGCTTCTGCATGGCCATCTACTCGTGAACGCCTCGTGCCCTTGAACGCCGCGCGGCGGTGGAAGTGCCCGGACAGTGTATTTGAGGTCCGGCTTCAGAGCCATTCCAAGCCGCCCGTCGAGCAATTGTATTCCTTGTATCATTGCGCCTCCGGCACCTTTCCGTGAGGCGCCCCCCGTGCCTAGTGTGCCGAATGGAGGTGCCGCTGGCCCGCGAACCTGTCAGGGTTGAGACAAGCCTGTGACCGCTGGCTCCGGTATGCGTAAGGGTCTGGCGATGCGTACGAGATTGCTGATCGGCTCCCTTGTCCTGCTCCTGTGCTGGGGTGATGCCGCGCTCGCCCAGCGCAGCGGCGGCACGCTGCGCCTCTTCCACCGGGACAGTCCGGCGACGGCCTCGATCCTGGAAGAAGCCAACGCGGCGACCGTCGTCGCCTTCATGCCGATCTTCAACAATCTCGTCATGTTCAACCCGGCAATGGCGCAGAACTCGGACGAGTCGATCGTCCCCGATCTCGCGGAGTCCTGGTCGTGGAACGAGGACCACACCGAATTGTCCTTCGCCTTGCGCCGCGGCGTGAGATGGCACGATGGCATGCCCTTCACGTCGAGCGACGTCGAATGCACCTTCGAATTGCTCACCAATCGCGCGCGAAACAGGCTGCGGGCCAATCCGCGCGGCGCCTGGTTCGCCAACGTCAAATCCGTGCGCGCGCGCACCGACCATGAGGTGACGATCGCACTCGACCGGCCGCAGCCATCGCTGCTGCCCATGCTGGCGTCGGGCTTCACGCCGATCTATCCCTGCCACGTGCCGCCGGCGCAGATGCGCGTGAAGCCGGTCGGCACCGGGCCCTTCGTGCTCGACACCTTCGACAAATTCGAACGCATCCGCCTGAAGCGCAACCCCGGCTACTGGAAGGCCGGCCGGCCGCTTCTCGACGGCATCGAATTCACGGTGGTGGCGAGCCGGTCCGCCGCGCTGCTGGGCTTCGTTGCCGGCCGCTACGACATGACCTTTCCGGGCGACGTCTCGATGACGCAGTTGCGAGACGTCAAGCGTCGGTCGTCACACGCGGTATGCGAGACGGCAGCGGCGAACAACAACACCAACCTCATGTTGAATCGCAGTACCGCGCCTTTCGACAATCCCGACATCCGCCGCGCGCTCATGCTTGCGCTGGACCGCCGGGAGTTCGTCGACACGCTGGACGGCGGCGGCGCCGGAACAGTCGGCGGGCACCTGCAACCGCCGCCCGAAGGGCGGCGGGGCCTGACGGCCGAGATGCTGGAGAAGCTCCCAGGCTACGGCGATGACGTGGAGAAGAACCAGGCGGAGGCCCGGGCCCTCCTGCAGGCAGCCGGCTATGGGCCGGACAAACCGCTGCGGATCAGAATCTCGACCCGCGCCGTCTCGGCCTATCGCAACCCGGCGGCGGTGTTGGCCAAGCAACTCCAGGGCGTCTTCATCGAGCCGACTGTGGACGTTATCGAAACCGCCCACTGGCACACCCGGCTGCAACGCCGCGACTTTGAGCTTGCGATCGAGACGACCGGCAATGCGATCGACGATCCCGATCAGGTCTTTTACGAAACCTTCTCCTGCCGGTCCGAGCGCAACTACAACCACTACTGCAATCCCGAGATCGAGCGTCTCTTCGACGTGCAGTCGTCGGAACTCGACGTGGCGAAGCGGCGCCAGCTCGCCAGGGAGATCGATGCGCGGCTGCTGGCCGACGCCGCCCGCCTGCCGCTGACGTGGAAGCGTGCCGCAACCTGCTGGCAGCCCCACGTCCATGGGTTCGTGCCCCAGACCAACTCTTCCTACAACGGCTTCCGCTTCGAAGACGTCTGGATGGAAAGACGCTGACGATCCCGCCGCTCAGGACCGGCGCCGCCGGATTTTCTGGACCGCTTCGTCGAGCGCCGACAGGAAGCGCGACCTGTCCCGGGGTGCCATCGGCTTCGGTCCTCCCGTGATCTCGCCCATTGCCCGAAGATTGGACATCAGTTCGCGGTTCGCCAGCGCCATGCCGATCGAGGCGCTGGTAAAGGGTATGCCGTTGGCGCCAATGACCGCGGCGCCCTTCTTGAGGCTGCGGTCGGCCAGCGGGATGTCGGACGTGATGACGATGTCGTCGGCCCCGGCATGCTCGGCGATCCAGTCGTCGGCCGCATCGAAGCCGTCACTCACGACGACCCTTTCGATGCGCGGATCGCGTGGCACGTTGATGTAGGCATTGGCGACGACGAAGACCTTCAGTCCGTAGCGCTCCGCGACGCGATAGACCTCCGCCTTCACCGGACAGGCGTCGGCATCGATATAGATCTCGATGCGAGCCTCCTAGCTCAGGACGGCGAGCTTCTTGCGCTCGACCAGGTCGAAATCGATGGCGGCCCCGAGGCCCGGTTCGTGCGGCACGTGGACCAGCCCATCGCGTCCGACGGTGATGTCGTGCACCAGCCCGTACTTCTGCGCGCCGTCGGGCAGCAGCACCTCGAAGAACTCGGTGTTGCGGATGGCGGCGATGACGTGGAGGTTCGCCACGTTGTTCAGCGAATTGCCGCCGTGATGGACTTCGTAATTCATGCGGAAGGCCTCGGCGAGATGCGCGGTCTTCACCAGCGTGGTGATGCCGCCCTTCACCGCGACATCGCCGCGCAGATAGTCGGTCGCCTGCTGCAGGATCCACGGCTGGTAGGAATCGAGGCCGGTCTGCGGATACTCGGTCGCCATGATCGGGATGGAGAGCTGCTGCTTCAGCTTGGTGTAGTTGTAGATATCCTGGTCGGCGAGCGGATCCTCATACCAGTAGAAACCCAGCTCCTCGACGACGCGGCCCACGCGGATGGCGGCCGGGTAATCGTAGCTCCAGGTCGAATCGAGCATGATCGTGTAGTCGCCGACGGCCCGACGCACCGCCTCGCAGACGGCGATGTCCTCCTTCCAGCGTGTCGGCGGATGGATCTTGTAGGCGGCCCAGCCATATTCCTTGAACCGCACCGCCTCCTCGGCGTATTCGGCGGGCGAGCCCAGCACTGCGGAGCTGGCATAGGCGGGCACTGATTCGCGATAGGTGCCGAGCAGGCGATGGATCGGCTGCCCCATTGCCTTGCCCACGAGATCCCACAGCGCCACATCGACTGCCCCGATGGCCCGCACGCCGGCCGATCGCTGGCGCTTCCAGATTTCCTGATTGATGTGCTCGCGCCGGAACGGATCCTTGCCGATCAACACGGGCTTGAGATGAGAGATCAGCGCCTGCCCGTCGGAGGTGGCGGGATTCATCGCCGAGCCCAGGAAGGCGTGCCCTTCGAGCCCCTGGTCGGTGACGAGCCGCAGCAGTCCCAGCGCGCTCTTGCCCGAGAAGCGACCGGTATGCGCGCCGTAGGTGGTGGGCGGGATGTCGTCCCAGGCGAACAGCGTCAAGGTAACGTCGGTGATCTTCATTCCTTTGTCTCCCAGACCCGCCGCTCGATGCCCAGCGGGTCGATGTCGAGGTGGCACACCGTATCGAACACCATGGTGGCGCGCATACCCGCCCCATAGGCTGGCCACACCGGCAGACCGTCATGACTGGGATTGCCGCTCCGCGCGAAGGCGATCCACGCCCGACTCATCGCCTCGCCGAGCGGCAGCCGGGCAGGATCGTCGCCGGTCAATTCCGCCGAGTCGAGGTTCGAGAAGACGAAGGGTATTTCGAGCGTGTGACAGGATCTCAGTCGGCCGCCGAGGACCGGCGTTTCCCAAGCGAAGAGATAGACGAACACCGGCGCGGCCTCCTGCGCCAACTTGCGCTCGGCCATCAGAAGGGACGGCGCGCGAATCCCCTGGTCGGAGACGATCGCGAGGGCGATCTCGTCCGGCCCGAGCTTTGGTTGAGCCTTGTGATAGACGGCGACGATCTCGCCCGCACGCTCGCCGAGATAGGGCGTCAGGGCGTCCGGCAGGTTGTCGAAAGTGGCCTCGGTCACCCACGGCATGTGCCCAAGGAACAAGGTCATCTCGTCCTTGTTGCTCCCGATCATCAGCGGCACGTCGCGTGAGGCGAGAGGAGCACGGGGTGCGAAGGGACCGCCGGGAAACAGCGTGCCGTCGATCACCGGATTGAAGCCGAGGCGACGCCGGTCGGCAAAGGCCGCGCGGCTGACGCCCGCCAGTACCTTGACCTGCGCTTCAAGAATCTTCGTCGCCGGGAGGCTGCGCAGTTCTGCGGCGCTCGCGGCCTTGAGCCCGAGATGCTCGAGCATCTGGCGCGCCGTTTTCGAGCCATCCTCCCGATTTGCCATCTGAACGGCCGGTCCACTCTGCACGATCGCCTTGTGGAACAGTCCCTTGGCTGGCGGCATCGCCATCAGCACGCTCACCTTTGCGCCGCCACCCGATTCGCCGAAGATGGTGACGTTGTCGGGATCGCCACCGAAGCGTTCGATGTTGTCGCGCACCCATTCGAGCGCCGCCACGATGTCGAGCACGCCCGCGAGCCCGGCATGCTCGAAGCCCTTGGCCATGTCCTCGAGATGCAGGTAGCCCAGGGCCCCCAGCCGGTGGTTGAACGAGACCACGACGACATCGTCCAGTCGGCACAGGTTGGCGCCGTCCGACCAGGGAGAGGAGCCCGAACCAGTGATGAAGGCGCCGCCGTGGCACCAGAACAGGACCGGCCGTCGGGATCCCTCTCGCCCCGAGGTCCAGACGTTGAGATAGAGACAGTCCTCGTCGAGCCGCTGCCGTCCGGCCAGTGTGAAAAGACGCAGCAGATCTTCGGGCAGCGCAAAGACGTTCGGACTCTGCACGGCCATGTTGCCGTAATCGAGCGCATCACGAATGCCGGCCCAGGATTCTGGCTTGCGCGGCGGCCTGAAACGCAGATCGCCCAGCGGGGGCTCGGCATACGGAATGCCCTTGAAGATTTCGACACCGCGATCGCGGATACCGCGAATCCGGCCGGCAGTGGTTTCGACGACGATTTCAGCGCTCATGCGCGGCACTCTAGCGCGAAACGGACGTACTGGGGCTGTGACCGCACCGTAGCAACTCCCTCCGACCCGCATCTCGATGGCGAGCCGTTCCGGCCCGCTCATCAACCTACCATCCGCGACCGGTTGGCCATAGACTGTCGGGATGAACGACAAGGTCCGAGCCCAACTTGCCCCGACTGGCGTCCTGCGCGCCGGCATCAACCTCTCCAACTTCCTGCTGGTGACCGGCCGCAGCGAGAGCGGCGATCCGACCGGTGTCGCGCCCGACATGGCGCGCGAGATCGCCAGGGCCCTGGACGTGCCCGTGAAGTACGTGACCTTCAAATCGCCCGGCGAGCTGGGTGACCAGGTCGGCAAGGACGTGTGGGACATCGGCCTGATCGGCGCCGAACCGCAGCGCGCCGAGAAGATCCAGTTCACCGCCGCCTATGTCGAGATCGAGGCCACCTACATGGTGCCCGAAGGCTCGCCCATCAAATCGATCGCCGACGTCGACAAGGCGGGCGTGCGCATCGCCGTCTCCGCCCGTTCCGCCTACGATCTCTGGCTGGTGAACAACATCCGCAACGCCACGCTCGTCCAGGTCAACGGCCTCGACGCCGCCTACGAGAAGTTCATGTCGGACAAGCTCGAGGTGCTCGCCGGCCTCCGCCCCGGCCTTCTCAAGGATGTGGAGAAGGCGCCGGGGCTGAAGATCCTCGACGGCAAGTTCACCGCGGTGCAGCAGGCGGTCGGCACGGCGAAGGCGAATATCGAGGCAGCGGCCTTCCTTGCCGACTTCGTCGAGAAAGCCAAGAAGTCGGGCATGGTCCAGGGCTTCATCGACCGCCACAAGGTCAAGGGCCTGTCGGTCGCCCCTCCGGCCTGATGGTCATGGAAGTGAACGTCAAGGCGCTCTATCTGATCGGCGGCGTCGTCACCTTCTTCTGCGCGGGCGCGGCGTTCCTGACCTGGTACCTCCATCGCGAGGCACCGGCGCTCCGAGCCTGGATGGTCGTGCTGGTGTTCACCGGCCTGGGTGCCCTGATCCTGCACTTCCGCACGTCGCAGGCCGACGTGGCCCTCAGTGTCCTGGCCAACATGGTGATCGTCGCGGGCTTTGCCGCCATGTGGTTGAGCCTGCGTCACGCCAACCGAGGGTTTAACGACCTGGTCGGGCTGTTCATGGCCTGCATCTCGGTCAGCCTCGTCTTCCTTGCCTTGTTCGTTGTGCTCCGCGCGCTGGGCGCGGGACGGCAGGCCGCCTCCATTCCGTTCTCGCTGACGATCGGACTGCTGGGCCTCGCTTCGGCGTGGGAGATATGGCAGGGGCGCCATCGGGACAGACTGCAGAGTCGCCTGCCGGCGGCCTTCGCCTTCGTGGGCCTGGGCGTCGCCCGGGTCGTTCGCGCGGGCGTCCTCAGCCTGGAGGTCGTTCACGTCCTGCCGCCCGGCGCCGCCGCGGCGACGCACTCCTACACGCTCTACGCCACCATCGTCTTCATCGTCGTCGTGACCTACGGGCTGGTGATGATGGCCAACGAACAGGCCGGACGTCGCGAGGCGATGGAGTTCGGAGAGGGCTGACCCGAATTCGCCAGAGCCTGGCGAAAGTCATGCGGAACCCATCGTAACGAAGCGCGTTGTCACTCGCTGGAGGGGGTCCAACCTGCGCTGGAACCGGTTCCCGGGAACCGCAAAATAATCCGCGGGTGGCGCGCTCCCGAACCGAGGGGGCTTTGTCATGACCGCTGACGCCGGTTCAACCGTTGCGCATGGGCCGACGGCGCCATCGCCTTCTCATCCCGTTCGCACGCCCTCTTCCCCGGACCTTCGCGACCTGCTGAGCATGTTGCAGGAGTTGAGGGCCGGCAATTTCGCTGTCCGTCTCACCGGCGCCGACGAGGGCGCCTTGGGCAAGATCGCCTCGGTCGTGAACGACATCGCAGCCGGCAACGAGAGCATGGCCCAACAGCTCGAACGTATCGGCAAGGCCGTCGGTGAGCAGGGCCGCACCCGTCAGCGGGTGAAATTTGGCCTGTCGGCGGGCGCCTGGGGCGAGATGGAAAGCTCCGTCAACACGCTGATCGACGATCTGGTGTGGCCCACGACCGAAGTGACCCGTGTGATCGGCGCCGTGGCGCAGGGCGACCTGCTCCAGACCGTTCGGCTCGACGTCGACGGTCGCCCGTTGAAGGGCGAGTTCCTGCGCGCCGCAACCATCGTCAACACCATGATCAAGCAGCTCGCGATCTTCACCTCCGAGGTGACGCGCGTGGCGCGCGAGGTCGGCACCGAGGGCAAGCTGGGTGGCCAGGCCAAGGTGAGCGAAGTCACCGGCGTGTGGCGCGAGCTCACCGAGAGCGTCAACTCGATGGCCAACAACCTGACGGCCCAGGTGCGCAACATCTCGGACGTGACCATCGCCGTGGCCAACGGCGACCTCTCGCGCAAGATCACCGTCGACGTGCGCGGCGAGATCCTGCAGCTGAAGGAGGCCATCAACACCATGGTCGACCAGCTGCGCTCCTTCGCCTCGGAAGTGACGCGCGTGGCGCGCGAGGTCGGCACCGAGGGCAAGCTGGGCGGCCAGGCCATCGTCCCGGGCGTGGCTGGCACCTGGAAGGACCTCACCGATTCGGTCAACGCAATGTGCGGCAACCTGACCGACCAGGTGCGCAACATCGCCGACGTCACGACGGCCGTCGCGCGCGGCGATCTCTCCAAGAAGATCACCGTCGACGTCCGCGGGGAGATCCTTCAGCTGAAGGACACGATCAACACCATGGTCGACCAGCTGAACGGCTTCGCCGGCGAGGTGACCCGCGTGGCGCGCGAGGTCGGCACGGAAGGCAAGCTCGGCGGCCAGGCGCAGGTCCCGGGCGTGGCCGGTACCTGGAAGGACCTGACCGACAACGTCAACTCGATGGCGACCAACCTGACGGCGCAGGTCCGCAACATCGCCGATGTGACGACGGCGGTGGCGCGCGGCGACCTCTCCAAGAAGATCACGGTGGACGTCAAGGGCGAAATTCTCGAACTGAAGAACA